>CAZPXM010000032.1:18137-30996 GCA_964591015.1 uncultured Gemmatimonadaceae bacterium | reverse complement strand
CCGCCGCGCGCGCGGCGGACCTGGGCGTGCGCTTCGTCGAGCTGGACGAGCTGCTGCGGACCGCGGATGTGGTGAGCCTCCACGTGCGTCTCACGCCCGCCACCCATCACCTGATCGATGCGAGGCGGCTGGCGATGATGCGGCCAGGAGCGCTGCTGCTGAACGGGGCCCGGGGCGACGTGGTCGACATGGGCAGCCTCGTGCAGGCGCTGCACGACGGACGCCTGGGCGGCGCCGCGCTGGACGTGTACCCGGAGGAGCCGCTGCCGGCCGACCATCCCATCCTGCGCTGCGAGCAGGTCGTGTTGACGCCGCACGCGGCCGACCAGACCCCGGAGGGGGTCGAGCTGCTGAACGAGGGCGCCGTGGACAACGTGATCGCCTTCCTGGAAGGCCGGCCGCAGAACCTCGTCGGCGGCTGAGCTGCCGCCGGCGGTCGAGCGACGGCCCCCGCGGGCGCCGCCCGGGGGGATGGCCCGGCGGCGGGCCGCCCCGGGCACTCGGGAGGAGAGCGGTCGAACAGGGGAGATCCCGGCATGTTCAAGTCGCTGTCGCCCGGGGCCCTCGGCGTGGCGGTCGAGAGCCTGGAGGCCGGGCTGAGGCTGGCCAGCCGGCATGGCTTTGCCGGCTATCACTGCGGCCTGCCCGAGGTGGCGCGCCTGGGCGTGGCTGCGGCGCGCGCGTGCATGGACCGCACCGGGGTGCGCCTGGCCGCGTGCGGACTGCCGGTGGACTTCCGCGGCGAGGAGGCGGCGTACCGGGCCGACCTGGCCAGGCTGCCCGAACTGGCGCTGCTGGCCGAGAAGCTGGCGGTCCGGCGGGTGTCGACCTGGCTGATGCCGGGCGCCGACGAGTGGACGTACGAGGAGAACTTCCGGCGCCATGTCGAGCGGCTCGGCCCCGTGGCGGCGATCCTGGCCGATCACGGCATCCGGCTGGGCCTGGAGTACGTGGCGCCGAAAACCGCCCGCAGCCGCTTCCGGCACCCGTTCGTCCACCGCCTGGAGCAGATGGCGGACCTGTGTGCGGCCGTGGGCGCGAACGTGGGCTTCCTGCTGGACAGCTGGCACTGGCACTGCGCTGGCGAGACCGTCGAGGCGCTCGCGCAGCTGAGCGCTGACCAGGTGGTGGACGTGCACGTCAACGACGCGCCCGCCGGCGTCCCCCGCGACGAGCTGGTGGACACGGTGCGGGAGCTGCCCGGCGAGACCGGCGTGATCGACATCGGCGGCTTCCTGGGCGCCCTGCAGCGGCTCGGCTACGACGGCCCGGTGATGGTGGAGCCGTTCTGCGCCCGGTTGCGCCAGCTCGATGCGGACGCGGCAGTGGCCGCGGCCGCGACGGCCCTGGACCGGGTGTGGCGGCTGGCCGGTGGGTGAGCCGGTGGCCGGACTGCGCGTCGCCCACGTGGTGCCGACCGCGCGCATCGCCTATCTGCTGCTGCGCGTGCGGCTCCAGCATCTGCAGCAGGCAGGCTTCCAGGTGCTGGTGATCTGCGGCGCCGACGACTACAGCGAGCGCCTGCGCGCCGCCGGCGTGCGGGTCGCGCACATCCCCTTCGCCCGCGAGCTGAGCCCGATCACCGATCTGCGGTGCCTGCTGGCGCTGCGCGGTCTGCTGCGCCGCGAGCGCATCCAGATCGCCGACTCCCACAATCCCAAGGGCACGCTCCTGGGGCCCTGCGCGGCGCGCTGCGCCGGCGTTCCGGTGGTCGTGCACACGGTGCACGGGTTGCTCTTCCACGAGCAGACGCGCGGCATGCGGCGCTGGCTGGCCGCGGCTGCCGAGCGCTGGGCGGCCGCGTGGGCCCATCACCTGCTCTTCCAGAGTCGGGAGGACTGCGCCTATGCGCTGGCCCACCGCTTCAAGCAGGCCGCCCGCCTGCACTGGGTGGGCAATGGCATCGACGCGGCGCGGTTCGGCGGCCAGGCGAGCCCCGCGGCGCGCTGCCGGAAGCGGCAGGAGCTGGGCCTGGCGCCCGAGCACCTGGTGATCGGCATGGTCGGCCGGCTCGTGCGCGAGAAGGGGTACGGGGAGTTCTTCCGCATGGCCGGCCAGATCGCGCGCGAGTACCCGCAGGCGCGCTTCCTCGTCGTCGGCATCAGCGAGCCCCAGCAGTCGGATGCGCTGGCGCCGGCGGCCTGGGTGCGCGCGGAGCGGCTGGAGGGCCGCTGCCTGGTGCTCGAACAGCGCGAGGACATGCCCGAGCTCTACGCCTGCATGGACATCGCCGTGCTGCCGTCGCACCGCGAAGGCATCCCGCGGGCGCTCATGGAGGCCTCCGCCATGGGCCTGCCGGTGGTCGCCAGCGACATCCGCGGCTGCCGCGAGGTGGTGGTGCACGGCGAGACCGGCCTGCTCTTCCCGTGCCGCGACGTGCCGGCGTTCGCCGCGGCCGTGCGCGCGCTCATCGCCGACGCCACCCTGCGCCAGCGCCTGGGGCGCGCCGGGCGGCAGCGCATCCTGGCGGAGTTCACCGAGGAGCGCACGAGCGCGCGTCTGGTCGCCCTGTACCGGCAGCTGGCCGGGGCCGCGGGCCTGGCGTGAGCGCGGCCGCTGCCGCGGGGCCGGCAGACGCTCCCGCAGGGCGGCGCTGCCGCAGGCCTCATGCGGGCCCGCGGGCGAGCACGGCGGGCGACAGGCCCGCGCGACGCAGCGCCTGCCGGACCCGGGCGGCGCTGGCCGGCTGCATGTCGGGTCCCCACGGCTCGACCAGCCGCAGGCGGTCGCCCAGGGCCCCCATGAGATCCGGCAGATCGAACACGGTCAAGGCGCCGCGCAGCATGTTGGCCGCCGGCCATGCCACCAGCGGGGCCTCGGTCCACTCGGCATAGGACAGCGGACCGTTCTTGAGGACCACCCTGTCCACCAGCTCGTGGAGCAGGCCCGCGAACAGACCGATCACCGCGCCCTGACCGCGGCCGTACAGCGTCACGCGGCGGACTCCCTTCGCGCCGAGCAGGTCCAGCACGCGGAGAACATCGTGCACGCGGCGGCCCAGGTAGCTCTCGCCGAGCAGCAGGCCGTAGCCGTGCATCATGTAGTCCATGCCGTACGGATGGAACAGGCCGCCGTCCCCGTCGTCCTGGGCCGACTCGCCGAGCCCCCGCACGTCGACGGCGTACAGCGCGTCGCTGGCCAGCAGGCGGCGCGCCAGCGGGTCGGTCTCCAGGTCGGCGGTGGCGCCCGCGTGGGAGAGCCAGACGCATGCGTGCGGCTCGGTCTCCAGCACCCCGGCCGTCCCGGGATCCAGCAGGCGCTTGTGGACCAGGGCCCGGATATCCCGCTCGGTCTCGACGGCATAGCGCGCCATCGTGTGGGCCTCGAGCCGGTAGGGGCGCAGGACGTGGTAGTGAGGGGTGCCGGCGCGCAGCGGCAGATTGAGCGTGCGCGCCGCCAGCGCCGGCAGGTCCTCCCGTGCCGGCCGTGGTCGCGCGCTGGCCAGCTCGGCCGCGATGGCGGCCACCTGCGCGTAGATCGGCGTCGCTCCCGCCGCCACCGTGTTGCCCGCAGGAGTCACCCGGCCGCTGGCTTCGTCCAGGTGCTCGGGCCGGCGCAGGCGCACCACGCGCGCCAGGCCGGCGTGGCGCGCGAAGAACGCGACCATCGCCTCCTGGTTCTCGACCGAGAAGCCGTGCGGGCGCGGCCCCACGAAGAGCTGGGCAGCGTCCTCGGGAGCCCCCAGCAGCGCGTAGAAGGCGCGGACGTCGCCGTAGGCCTCTTCCAGTCCGCGCCGGTCGAAGTAGTCGTACCGCTGGCCCAGCAGCAGCACGGGCTTCGGGGCGCGCGCGAGCAGGAAGTCGGCCATCTCCAGGCCGGCGCCGATGACGCCCGGAGGATACTGCTCGCAGTCGGCGGGCAGTTCGTTCTCCAGGTTGGCCAGGAAGGTGGTCACGAAGCAGGACGGCGCGGCCATGGTGAAGCGGTCCTCGTACGCCCACAGCCAGGTGGTCATCGTGCCGCCGCCGGAGTTGCCGGTGATCCCCACGCGGGTGGGATCCACCTCCGGCCGACTCAGCAGGTAGTCGAGGGCGCGGATGCCGTCCCAGGCCCGCCAGGCCCCGAACCACTGGCCGACCAGCTCGAGCTGCTTGCCCATCATGTTGTGAGCGTGCGTGCAACTGGCCACTGCCTGCCGGTCTGGCAGGAGCCAGTACTGGTCGCGTTCTCCCTGGTTGAACGGATCGTAGATGAGCACGACGAAGCCCGCCCGCGCCAGCCGCTGGCAGAACTCCTGGTACAGGGGCTCCATCTTGCCGGTGGCGCTGTGGCCACAGGTGCCCAGCACCGCCGGCGCCGGTCCCCGCAGGTCGTGCGGCACGTACAGGTGGGCCGTGACCAGGCAGCCCGGCCGGCTCTCGAACACGACCTTCTCCAGCGTGTGGTGGCGCTGGCGCAGGCTGCCCACCACCCGCGCGTTCAGCGGCGTGCGCGGCGGCTGCGGGCCGAAGGCGCGGCGGATGGCGTTGCGCGCGTGCCGCTGGTAGGCCAGGGCCGCGCTGCGCGTGCGGAGGCGTGCGAGGCGTTCCCGGCGGGCAGCCCGCGCGTCGCGCAGGCGCCGGACATAGTCATCGACGAGCATGTGGGCGTAACCGTTCCGGGACATGTCCTGGCGCTCCTGTGACGGTGCCGGCGTGAACGGCGCGCGCTGCGGCGCCCGCGGCGAGCGGCGGCGCAGCGCCCCGTCCGGCAGGGGCGGCGCGTGCGCCTTCCCGGACGGGCGGGCGGTGCCCCGAGAGGCACGTCCCGGGCCGCGGCAGACGCCCCCACTATAGGCCGCCTCGGCCTGCGGCTCAACCAGCAGGGAGGCGGCCGGCCAGCCTGCGGGCGAGCCGCCGGGCGCCGCCCCGGCCCGCCGGCCGCGCCGGGACTCACAGCGACAGGCGCGGCACCGGTTCGATGCAGTCCGGGGCGTCGTGCTCGGGCGCATTGACGCGCCGGGACACGGGATGGGCGATCAGACCGGGCGCCGGGTACGGCCGCAGCAGTTCGACGAGCTCCGCGAGGGCGGAGGCCGCCGCGGGAGCGGGCGCCAGCCACCGGCCGAACTGCGGTGGCTCGAGGATCGCAGGCATGCGCGCATGGATCGGGGCCAGGGCCTCGTTGGCAGCGGTGGTCACGATCGCGCACGTCGGCACAGCCTCCCCCGCGGGCGAGCGCCACAGCTCCCAGACGCCAGCCAGGGCCAGCAGCCGCCCGTCCTGGCGGCGGATGAACACCGGCTCTCTGGCTGTCCCGGTCTGGCGCCACTCGTAGAAGCCGCTGGCGGGCAGCAGGCAGCGGCGGCGGCGGAACGCGGCGCGGAACGCGGGCTTGTCAGCCAGAGTCTCGGCCCGGGCGTTGATCAGGCGCGCCCCGATCCGCGCGTCGCTGGCCCAGCTCGGGAGCAGCCCCCAGCGTGCCATCATCAGGGTGCGGTGCTCCACCTGGACGACGGCGGGCACGGTCTGGCCCGGGGCGATGTTGTAGCGCGGCGGCAGCGGCGGGGCAGGCTGCTCCAGGTCGAACAGCGTGGCCACCGCGTCCGCACCGTGGTACAGGGCGAAGCGACCGCACATGGTGCCCTCCGCGCGAACGCCGACGATCCGCCAAGCAACCACATCCGCGCCCGCGGGTCAACAGGCTGCCGGGGCGCTGCGGGTTGACGCGCCACATCGCGGCGCCCTTCTTGGATCGGCGAGCGCTCTCGCCCGGTCACCCGCTCTTCGCCAGCGCCAGGGGGAAGCCGCAACGGAGGTTCGGAGCGCACCTCGTCGGTCGGCCGCGGTCCTCCCGGCGCCGCTGGACCCAGCCATGGCGGCACAGGCCATTCTCGCGGAGTACCCCCATCGCCGGCTGAACGCGCTGAACGGCACCTGGGTGCTCGTCTCGCCCCACCGCACCCAGCGGCCGTGGCAGGGCGAACGCACCAGGCCGCCGGCGACCAGGCCGCCCCGGTACGACGAGCGCTGCTACCTGTGTCCGGGGAATCGGCGGGCCAACGGCCAGCGCAACCCGGAGTACGCCCACACGTTCGTCTTCACGAACGACTTCGCGGCCCTGCTGCCCGAGGCGCCCGTCCCGGGGGCCTCCGGGACCGCGCTGCTGCAGGCGGAAGGGGTGACGGGAACCTGCCGGGTCCTGTGCTTCTCGCCGCGCCACGATCTGACCCTGGCCGAGATGTCGCCCGCGGAGCTGCGCCGCATCGTCGATCTGTGGGCCGCGCAGGTCCAGGAGCTGGAGCAGGTCTACCGTTGGGTGCAGGTGTTCGAGAACAAGGGCGCGATGATGGGCTGCTCCAATTCCCACCCACACGGCCAGGTGTGGGCGACCAGCGTGCTGCCGCAGGAGGCGGCCAGGGAGGACCAGCAGCAGCGGGAGTACCTGCATCGCCACGGCGAACCGCTGTTGCTGGCCTACGCGGCGCTGGAGGCCGGCGCGCAGGAGCGCGTCGTCGTGGAGAACGAGCACTGGCTCGTGGTGGTGCCGTTCTGGGCGCTGTGGCCGTACGAGGTCCTGGTGCTGCCGCGCCGGCATGTGCCGCGGCTGCCGGGACTGACCGGCGCCGAACGGGACGCGCTGGCGTCGGTGCTGCAGCGGCTGCTCGTCCGTTACGACAACCTGTTCGAGACCTCGTTCCCCTATTCGTTCGGGTGGCACGGGGCGCCGGCGGCGGGCGGCGCGCAGGATCACTGGCAGCTGCACGCCCATGCCTATCCGCCGCTGCTGCGCTCGGCCGACGTGCGCAAGTTCATGGTGGGTTTCGAGATGCTGGCGGAGCCGCAGCGCGACCTGACCGCCGAGCAGGCCGCTGCGCGTCTGCGGCGCCTGGGCGAAGTGCACTACACCCTGCGGCCGCGCAGCGTCTGATCCGTGCGGCGGGCGACCGCTGCCCGCGCTCCGACCGCGAGCCGAGGCGAGAGGACGACGCGATGAGTCTCCCAGAGCGCGTGGTGGAGCAGTTCGTCCGGAGGTTCGGTGGCCCGCCCGCGGCCCTGGTGCGTGCGCCCGGGCGCGTGAACCTCATCGGCGAGCACACCGACTACAACGGCGGGTTCGTGCTGCCCATGGCCATCGACCGGGCGATCTGGGTCGCCCTGCGGCCGGCGCGCGGCCGGCGCGTGCGCGTGGTGTCGCTGGACAAGGCGGAGGAGCGCAGCTTCGACCTGGGCAGTCTGCGCGCGCGCCGGTCGCGCAGCTGGCTGGAGTACATCAGGGGCGTGGCGTGGGCGCTGCGCGAGGCCGGATACGCGCTGGCGCCCTGGGAAGGAGTGATGGCCGGCGACGTGCCGCTCGGGGCGGGGCTGTCCTCGTCGGCGGCGCTGGAGATGGCGGCGGCGCGCGCCTTCGCCTGGGCGGCGTCGCTGGGCTGGGAGCCGGCGGCCATGGCCCTGCTGGGCCAGAAGGCCGAGAACGAGTGGGTGGGCGTGAACTGCGGCATCATGGATCAGATGATCAGCGCGGCGGGCCGGCGCGACCACGCGCTGCTGCTGGACTGCCGCTCGCTGGAGCGCGAGCTGGTGCCGCTGCCGCCAGCCACCGCCGTCGTGGTGCTGGATACGGGCACGCGGCGAGGCCTGGTCGATTCGGCCTACAACGAGCGGCGGGCCCAGTGCGAGGCGGCGGCGCGGCACCTCGGGGTGAAGGCGCTGCGGGACGCCGACGCGGCCATGCTGGCGGCAGGCAGCAGCGGCCTGGACCCGCTCGCCAGACGGCGGGCGCGCCACGTGATCACCGAGATCGAGCGCACGCGGGCGGCGGCGCGCGCGATGGCGGCCGGCGACGCGGCCGCGGTGGGCGCGCTCATGGACGCCAGCCACGCCAGCCTCCGGGATGACTTCGAGGTGTCCTCGCCAGCCCTGGATGCCATGGTGCGGCTGGCGCGCGCGCAGCCCGGCTGCCTGGGAGCGCGCATGACCGGGGCCGGGTTCGGCGGGTGCGCCGTCGCGCTCGTCGACAGCGCGCAGAGTGCCGTCTTCGCGGCGACGGTGGCGCGCCGGTACCGCGCCGAGACCGGCCAGGAGCCGGCGGTCTATGTGTGCCGGGCGAGCGACGGCGCGCAGGTCGGGGCCCCGGACGAGTTCCTCTCACCCGCGGGCGGGTGATCGATGGCACAGGCGGCGGCAGGGCCGCTGGGCCCCGGCGAGCAGGCCGAACTGCTGGCGCACCTGGCCCGCTTCGTGAGCCCGCGCCGGCGCCAGCGGATCGAGGCGGTGCTGGCCGAGCGCACTCGCCTGCTCACGGTCGTGCTGGAGGACGTGTATCAGCCCCACAATGCCAGCGCGGTCCTGCGGACCTGCGAGTGCTTCGGCATCCAGGACCTGCACGTCGTGGAGAGCAGCCATCCCTACGTGATCAACGAGGATGTCGCCCTGGGCGCGGCCAGGTGGCTGACGATCCACCGCCATCGCGGCGCGGAGGCGTGCCTGGCCGGTCTGCGCGCCGCGGGGTTCCGCCTGGTGGCGACCACACCCGGCGCGGCGGACTGCACGCTGGATGAGTGGCGTCCCGAGGGCCGCACGGCCGTCCTGCTGGGCAGCGAGGAGGCCGGGTTGAGCCGCGCGGCGCTGGCCGCGGCGGAGCTGCGCGTGCGCGTCCGCATCCACGGCTTCACGCAGAGCTTCAACGTGTCGGTGTGCGCCGCGCTGGTGCTCCGCGACGCGGTGCGCGCGCTGCGCGCCAGCGGCGCCGACTGGCGGCTGAGCCCCGCCGAGATCCAGGACCTGCGCCTGGCCTGGTACCGGCAGTCGATCCGCCGCGTCGAGCTGGTCGAGGCGCGCTTCTGGGAGGAACGCCGGCGCGCGGACCCGCCCGCCGGGCCCGGCCCTGGGTCTGGGTGATCCGGCGCGGGCTGGCTGCGGGCGGCGCCGGGTTCGCCCGCGGCGGGGGGCGCGGCTAGCGCTGCCCGTAGTACGCGCCGTCCCCGTGCTTCCTGGCGTGGTGCCGCGCGAGCAGGTGCGGATCGAGCGAGGGCTGGTGCGGACAGAGCTGCAGCGTGGCCAGCGCCATCTGGGCCAGCAGCTCCAGCACCAGCGCATGCTCGGCAGCCTGGACCGCGGTGGCTCCCCACGTGAACGGACCGTGGCTGCGCACCAGCACCGCCGGGCAGGCCAGCGGCGAGCTGCCCGCCAGGCGCTCGGCGATGACCGCCCCGGTGTTCGCCTCGTACTGGCCGGCGATCTCCGCCGGCGTGAGCGCGCGCGTGACCGGCACCTCGCCGGAGAAATGGTCCGCGTGGGTGGTGCCCAGGCAGGGGATCGGCCGGCCGGCCTGCGCGAAGGCAGTGGCCAGCGGCGAGTGCGTGTGCACGATGCCGCCGATCTGGCCGAAGGCCCGGTAGAGGTACAGATGGGTGGGCGTGTCCGCCGACGGGCGGAGGGACGAATCGACGACCCGCCCGTCCAGGTCCACCAGGACCATGTCGCGCCGGCACATGCCTTCGTAGGGCACGCCGCTGGGCTTGATGGCGACGATGCCGCGCCCGCGGTCGATGGCGCTGGCATTGCCCCAGGTCAGGCGCACCAGGCCGTACCGCGGCAGCCGCAGATTGGCTTCGAGTGCCTCCTGTCTGAGCTCCTCCAGCACCGCACCTGCCTCCCCTGCGCGCGCCTGACCGGCCGCTCACCCGGCCGCGCCCGGCGCGGCGCCTAGGCCGCGAAGGGATTCTCTCCGGGATACGGCTGGCCCGCTGGCAGCGGCGCGTAGATCGGCTCGATGCCCAGCAGACGCATCGCGTCGAACACCACGTCGCCGCAGTGGGCGAAGGCGACCGCCGCGTGGTGGTGGAAGCGCCCCAGCAGGCAGTGCCGGTAGAAGCGCCGGAAGCCCGGGATGTAGGCCGTGCCGGTGGAGCCGAACGTCTGGGGATCCACGTCCAGGCTCTGCCCCTGGGCAACGTAGGCGCACAGGCGGTCGCCCGCTCCATGCACCTGGAGCACCGTGATCGGGCCACCGGCGAGCTGCCCCTCCAGGGTGCCGCGCGTGATGTCGGGCTCGCCATCGGGCTCCATCATGCGCTTCATGATCGCCTGGTGGCGCAGGCGCGGCTGCCGCAGCCGCCGTGGGTCCGTGTTGCCGCAGTGGAACAGCCCCACCAGGTCCGCCGTGGGGTAGCTGCTCAGGGACGGGTGCAGATCGCCCGGGATCGAGTGGTTCAGATCGAGCATGGTGACGCTGGCGTTGCTGGCGTACTGGCCGATCAGTTCGGCCACCAGCGAGTACGCGTCGTTCTCGCAGGCGACGGGGAAGCCGCGGGCGGTCAGGCGCGCGTTGACGAAGCACGGCACGTGGCGCAGGGCGTACTCCTGCTCGGACCAGCACTGCGTGGCCGCGCCGGACAGCCGCAGGCGTTCGCGGAAGCTGGCCAGCGCCTGCTCGTAGGCCGCCAGGCGCGCCGGCAAGTCGCCGGCAGGAAGCTGGCCGACATCCTGCTCCATGCTGGCCACCGTGGCTGCCAGCCCGCCGCTCGCCTGCATCCGCTCGACCTCGTGCTGGAGGTCCAGCAGGCTGAGCTCCTCGATCTCCACGCCCACCGAGGCGAGCGCGGCGAGGTTGTAGTTGCAGGTCTCGAAATCGCGCGGGCGGGGGCCGAACAGACCGATCGTGGCCCCGTGGATGCCCTTCACCGTCCGGCCGATCGCGACGAAGCGCTCGATCGCCGCCGCGCCGCCCGCCGCGTCGAGGACCGGAGTGGGCGGCAGGTGCACGCGGGCCAGAAGCTGCCGCTTGGCGATGGCGAGGGTGGCGGAGAGCAGTCCGCAGAGGGCGTCGCCGCGGTCGCTGGCCAGGCCGGCGGCCGCTTCCTCGGCCGCGGCGATGACCATGACCGGCCCGGGGAAGTCCTTGACGAACTGCGCGTCCTCGATCTCCGGGGAGAAGTTGCCCAGGAAGAGCACGGCGGCGTCGCACCGGGCCGCCACCAGCTGCGCCGCCGCCTCGCGCGCGTGGGCCCGCGTCTCGATGATGGCGCAGTCTCCCTGCGGCACGACCGGCGCGATGCCGCGCTGGCGGCAGGCGGCCAGCAACGCCTCGGTCCGACGCTGCGAAAGCTGCCGCGGGAAGCAGTTTCGCGAGGCCGAGACGAGGCCTAGCGAGAGCTCCGGGGCGAAGGTGCCAAGCGGCAGGAACATGGGATCCTCCTGTGCGAGCGCATCAGCGCGATGCGGCTTCCTTGATGGCGATCAGATCCTTCATCACGCGGGACAGATCGGCGCTTCGGTTCACCCCGCCGAAGGCGTCGTGCAGGGCTGCGTACAGGCGGTACAGGTCGGCGTACGCGGCCTGGGCGGCGGGGTCGGGGCGGTACTCCTGCGCCGACACCGCCGTCATGGCGCGCTGAGCAGCGGCGAAGTCCGGGTGGCCGCCGTTCTCGACCCCGGCCAGCACGGCGGCGGCGATGGCCGCTCCCAGCGCGCAGGACTCCGCCCGCGCCGAGACCTGCATCGGACAGCCGATGACGTCGGCGTAGATCTGCATGAGCAGCGGGTTCCGTTCGGCGATGCCGCCGCAGCACACCACGCGGTCGGTCGGCACCCCGTAGGCGCGCAGGCGTTCGATGATCGTGCGCGCCCCGAACGCCGTGGCCTCGATGAGCGCCCGGTAGACCTCGGCGCGGGTGGTGTAGAGGCTCTGGCCGAGCAGCAGGCCGGACAGCCGCGGATCCACCAGGACGGTCCGGTTGCCGTTGTTCCAGTCCAGCGCGAGCAGGCCGGACTGCCCGGGGCGCAGCGCCGCGGCGGCGTCGGTCAGTTCCCGATGGAGCGCCGCGTCGCCCGCGCAGATCACCTCGACGAACCACTTGAAGATGTCGCCCACGGCCGACTGCCCTGCCTCCAGCCCGTAGTGGCCGGGCAGGATGGACCCCGGGACGATCCCGCAGATGCCGGGGATGTCGGCCAGGCGCGCGCCGAGCGGGGCGACGGTGCAGTCGCAGGTGGAAGTGCCGATGATCTTGACCAGCACTCCCGGCCCCACGCCGGAGCCCACCGCCCCGTAGTGGGCGTCGAAGGCGCCGATGGCCACGGGTATCCCCCCCCGCAGTCCCAGGCGTGCCGCCCACTCGGGGCACAACTGGCCGGCGGGCGTGCTGGCGTCGTACGCCCGCTCGTAGAGCCGCTGGCGCACCTCGGCCAGACGCGGGTCGAGCATGGCGAGGAACTCCCGATCCGGCAGTCCCTGCCAGTCGTCGCTGTACATGGCCTTGTGGCCGGCGGCGCAGATGCCGCGGCGGATCTGCGCCGGCGCCCGGATCCCGGCCAGCAGGGCCGGGATGTAGTCGGCCAGCTCGACCCAGCTGTGGGCCGCGGCGAACACTTCCGGCGCGGTCTTCAGGCAGCGCCAGAGCTTCGACCAGAACCATTCCGACGAATAGGTGCCGCCGATCTTGGCCAGGTACTGGGGCCGGTGGGCCGCCGCCAGCTCGGTGATGCGGGCGGCTTCGGCCGCGGCGGTGTGATCCTTCCACAGCCAGGCCATGGCGGCTGGATGGCGCGCCCATTCCTCGTGCAGAGCGAGGGGCACGTTGCCCGCGTCCACCGGCAGCGGCGTGGAACCGGTGGTGTCCACGCCGATGCCGACGACCCGCTCGGGCGCGAAGCCCGGCACGGCGGCGGCGCGAGCCAGCGCGGCAGTGACCGATCCCTCGAGCCCGGCCAGGTAGTCGGCCGGGTGCTGGCGGGCCAGGTTGTGGTCGGCGGCATCGAGGATGACGCCCTGATGACCGCTGGGATAGGCGAAGGTCGCGGTGGCTGCCTCCTGACCGTCGTCGCAGGCGACGACGAGGGCGCGGACGGAGTTCGTGCCGAAGTCGATGCCGAGAACGAAGCTGCGCATGGCGGCTCCTCGCGACTCGTGTCGGTGGTGCAGGCGGCAGGCCGGCGGT
>CAZPXM010000032.1:0-18037 GCA_964591015.1 uncultured Gemmatimonadaceae bacterium | reverse complement strand
ACTGCTGGAGCGCATCCTGGTGCCCGTGGGCCTGGGTCAGGAAAGCCAGAGAGTGGTGCTCCACGCCACGCGCCTCGCGCAGGCGTTCCGCGCCGAGGTGGTGCTGCTCCACGTGATCCCCGCCCCGAGGATGGCGCGGCCGGCGCTGGGCGGATTGCGCCGGGACGCGGCGGAGCGGCTCGCCGAGATCCGCGCACGCCTGGCGGCCGACGGGGTGGCCGTGGCCGAGCCGCTCATCGAAGCGGGGGTCCCCCACGAAGTGATCGCCGCACGCGCCCGCCGGCTGGACGTGAATCTCATGGTCATCGGTGCGGGTCAGCGGCTGCGCTGGGGGCGAATGCGCCTGGGCGCCACCGCGGAGCGGATCGCCTCGCGCGGCACCAGGGCCGTATGGCTGGTGCGTGGCGACCACTGGCCGGTTGCGCCGAAGATCGTGTGCCCGATCACCTTTCTGCACGCTTCCAGACGGGTGCTGCAGAGCGCGCTCCACGTCACCCGCTGCCTGAAGGGGCAGCTGGAGGCTGTCGCCCTGGCGGCGCGCCCGCGCTACAACCTGCTGGCCCGGCTGGCGGGCTGGCGCCCGGACGAACCGCCGCTGCTCCGGCGCATGGAGGCGCGGCTCGGCGAGCTTCTCGGCGGCTTCGATCTGCACAACGTGCCGGTGGCGCCGACCGTGCTCGGCGGCCAGGATCCCGACACGCTGCTCCAGATGCTGCACGGCACGAACGCGGGCCTGCTGGTCATCGGCGCCACGGGCTTCGGCGTGGGCGGCGTGGTCGCCGGCCGGCGCAGCGTCTGGCGGGTGGTCCACGCCGCCCCCTGCTCGGTGCTGCTGATCCGCGGCGAGGCGCCCTTCCGGGTCCGCCTGGAAGCCAGTGAGGAGGATGCCGACCAGCTCTACCGCGAAGGCGAGGAGCTGCTCCGTCACGGGCTGCCCGAGCAGGCCATCCGGCAGCTTCAGCGCAGCGTCGCCCGCGACCCGATGAAGGTGGCGGCCTGGGGTGGTCTGGCCCTGGCGTACGAGCGTCTCGGCCAGGCGGATCGGGCCGAGGAAGCCTGGCAGCAGGTCTGGCAGCTGCGCGAGCGGCTGTGGGAGCTGCACGCCGATGCGGGCGGGCAGCCGCGGCCCGACTGAGCCAGGGCGGCGCGACGGCCAGGCAGGCTTCGAGACGCTGCCAGCGGTCTGCCTGCGTTGACAGAGTGCACGGGCGGCCGTTCTTTCCTCCGGCGGCTGCCGGGCGGGCAGCCCGACCCCTGGGCTGGCCGGCCACACTCTGTCCGCCATCCGCACTGCAGCCTTCAGTGCGCCCTGTCCGCCGCGCCTCAAGCGTGGTCACACGGCCGATACTGGCGTGGGCGCTGTTGCCCGCCCGCGGCTGTCGCTGTGTGCGTGGCCGCAGGCGTCGGCAGGCGCGCCGCAGTGCAGGTGGCGCCCGGGTCGGGCAGTCGAGGGGGTCTGTGCAGCCACGAAGGAGGGCCATTACGCATGGACGTGAACCTGGATAGCCTCATCGAGAAGGTCAGGACCGAGGCCGTCGAGCAGGCCCGGCAGGCCGCGGCGGAGATCGCCGGCCAGGCGCAGGCCGAGGCCGACCGCCTGCTGGCCGAGGCGCGCGCCGAGGCGGAGCGCATCGTGCAGCGCGCGCGCGCCGAAGCCGAGCACGCGACCGAGAACGGCCGCCAGGCGCTGCGCCAGGCGGCCCGCGACGCGGAGCTGCTGCTCAGAGAGCGGCTGACGGCGCTGTTCGATCGGGTCTTCCGCCGGCAGGTGGGGGCGGCGCTCACGCCGCAGGCCCTGGCGCCGATCATCCAGCAGCTCGTCGTCCAGTGGGCGCAGCAGGGCGAGGTGACGGTGGTCGTCAGTCCGGCCGACCGCGAGGCGCTGGAGGGCATCCTGCTCGCCGGCCTCCACGACGAGCTGAACAGCGGCGTCACCGTGCGCGCCAGCCAGAGCGTCACCAAGGGGTTCCGCATCGAGCGCCGGGGCAGCGACGTCTACTACGACTTCACGGACGAGACCATCGCCGAGACGCTCAGGGCGTTCCTCAGTCCGGGCCTGCAGGCCATGCTGGACGGGCGCGATGGATAAGCACTACTACCTGGTCGCGCAGCTGCCGATGCTCTTCTTCGACCGGGAGCCGGGCATCGACCGGGCCCGGTTCCTGGCGGAAGCCGAGAAGTGGCTCAGCCCCGCCGAGTTCGCGCTGCTGACGCGGGTCGACGCGGCGCGGACGGCGGCGGCGGCCCAGGATCCGCCGAGCCTGCGGCGCTACCAGGAATTCGAGCGCCACCTGCGGCAGGAGCTGGCGCTGTGGCGCGCGACGCGCGGCACCGAGCAGGAGCACCGTCCCGCCGGCATCCCGCTGGCGTGGCTGCGCGAGGGCACGCCGCTGGACGTCGAGGTGCGCCTGCTGCGCTGGCGTTGGGACTTCCTCGAGGAGGAGGAGCGCGACCACCACTTCGATCTGGAACTCGTCATCCTCTACTACCTGAAGCTGCAGCTTCTGGAGCGCCTGCGCCGATTCGA
This sequence comes from uncultured Gemmatimonadaceae bacterium, assembly GCA_964591015.1. Classification (GTDB taxonomy): domain Bacteria; phylum Latescibacterota; class UBA2968; order UBA8231; family UBA8231; genus SLHA01. The sequence goes on along the minus strand of CAZPXM010000032.1, from coordinate 15,510 downwards.
CGCCGAGGCGGGACTGCAGGTCTTCAGGCAACTCTGCGAGGCGGAAGCATGGGGCTGAGTTCGGGCAGGATCGTGGGCATCAGCGGCAACATGGTCACCGTCGAAGTCGACGGCAACATCATGCAGAACGAGGTGGCGAGCATCCTCAAGGGCGACCGCCGGCTGAAATCCGAGGTCGTGCGAATCAGCGGCGCGCGGGCCTTCATGCAGGTCTTCGAGAGCACCAAGGGACTGACCATCGGCGACGCGGTGGAGTTCTCCGGCGAGCTGCTGGCCGTCAACCTGGGCCCGGGTATCCTCGGGCAGATCTACGATGGCCTCCAGAATCCGCTGCCCGAGCTGGCCCGCGAGCACGGCTTCTTCCTGCCGCGCGGGGTGTCCGCCAGCGCCCTGGACCGCGAGCGCCGCTGGTCGTTCACGCCGCGCGTGAAGGTGGGCGATGTGGTCACGGCCGGCGACTACCTGGGCCACGTGCCGGAGGGCATCTTCGAGCACAAGATCATGGTCCCCTTCGGCCTGCACGGCGACCACGTCGTCGAGCAGGTCGCGCCGGCGGGGGACTACCGCATCGCCGACCCGGTGGCGAGGCTGCGCGATGCCAGCGGTGGCGTGCGCGAGGTGTCGATGACCTTCGCGTGGCCGGTGAAGGTGCCGATCGAGGCGTACGCCGAGAAGATCCTGCCCCGCGAGCCGCTGGTCACCAAGGTGCGCATCATCGACACCTTCTTCCCGGTGGCCAAGGGCGGCACCTTCTGCGTCCCCGGCCCCTTCGGTTCGGGCAAGACGGTGCTGCAGCAGATCATCAGCCGCCACGCGGAGGCGGACGTGGTGGTCATTGCCGCCTGTGGCGAGCGGGCCGGCGAGGTGGTCGAGACGCTGCGCGAGTTCCCGGAGTTGACCGACCCGCGCACGGGCCGGCCGCTGATGGAGCGGACGATCATCATCTGCAACACCAGCTCGATGCCGGTGGCCGCGCGCGAGGCGTCGGTGTACACGGCGACGACGCTGGGGGAGTACTACCGCCAGATGGGGCTGAACGTGCTCATGCTGGCGGACTCCACCTCGCGCTGGTGCCAGGCCATGCGCGAGCTGTCGGGGCGTCTGGAGGAGATCCCCGGCGAGGAGGCGTTCCCGGCCTATCTGGAGTCGCGCATCGCCGAGTTCTACGAGCGGGCCGGCCTGGTGCGGCTCCGCGACGGCAGCCTGGGCAGCCTGACGATCAGCGGCACGGTGAGTCCGGCGGGCGGCAACTTCGAAGAGCCGGTGACCCAGTCCACGCTCAAGGTGGTCGGCGCCTTCCTCGGGCTGTCCTACAACCGCGCCTACGCGCGCCGCTACCCGGCCATCGATCCGCTCGACAGCTGGTCGAAGTACCAGCCGGTCATCGAGCGGCAGCGCGTGGACGCGGCCCGCCAGGTGCTGGTGGCCGGCGACAGCGTGCGACAGATGATGATGGTGGTCGGCGAAGAGGGTACTTCGCTGGAGGACTTCGAGACCTATCTGAAGGCGGAGTTCCTGGACGCGGTGTACCTGCAGCAGAACGCCTTCGATCCGGTCGACGCGGCCACCTCGCCGGAGCGGCAGCAGCGCATGTTCGCCATGGTCGAGCGGGTGCTGCAGAGCCGCTTCTCGTTCGCCAGCAAGGAAGAGGCGCGGAGTTTCTTCTACGAACTGCGGCAGTCGTTCATCGACTGGAACTACCTCGCCGCGGATACCGAGGCGCACCGGCAGCAGGAAGAGAAGATCATTCGCCAGATCGAGGAGCGGTCGAAGTGAGACGGGTATACAACAGGATCCAGCAGGTCGCGGGCAACGTCATCACCGTGCGGGCGACGGGCGTCAGCTACGAGGAACTGGCCGAGATCACCACCCAGCGGGGCACCAAGTCGCTCGCGCAGGTGATCAAGCTGGACGGCGATATCGTATCGCTGCAGGTGTTCGCCGGCAGCCGCGGCCTCTCCGTCCACGACGAGGTGCGCTTCCTGGGCCGGCCCATGCAGGTGGCCTTCTCGCCGAACATGCTCGGCCGCGTCTTCGACGGGGCCGGTCAGCCGCGCGACGGCGGGCCGGGCATCGCCGAGAACCTGATCGAGGTGGCCGGGCCGCCAGTGAACCCGGCCCGCCGCATCATCCCGTCCCGCATGATCCGCACCAACATCCCCATGATCGACGTGTTCAACTCGCTGGTCGTGTCCCAGAAGCTGCCGATCTTCTCGGTCTCCGGCGAGCCCTACAACGAGCTGCTGGCCCGCATCGCGCTGCAGGCCGAGGTGGACATGATCGTGCTGGGCGGCATCAAGCTCAAGTACGACGAGTTCATGTACTTCCGCAATGCGCTGGAGGAGGGCGGCGCCCTCTACCGCTCGATCCTGTTCATCAACACCGCCGCCGACCCGATCGTCGAGAGTCTCATGGTGCCGGACCTGTGCCTGGCGGTGGCCGAGCGCTTCGCCCTGCAGGGCAAGGACGTGCTGGTGCTGCTCAGCGACATGACCAACTTCGCGGACGCGCTGAAGGAGATCGCCATCACGATGGAGCAGGTGCCCTCCAATCGCGGGTACCCCGGCGATCTGTACAGCCAGCTGGCGGCGCGCTACGAGAAGGCGGTCGACTTCGAGGGGGCGGGCTCCGTCACCGTGCTGGGCGTCACCACCATGCCCGGCGACGACGTCACCCACCCGGTGCCGGACAACACGGGCTACATCACCGAAGGACAGTTCTACCTGCACGGCGGCATGGTCGATCCGTTCGGGTCGCTGAGCCGCCTGAAGCAGCTGGTCAACAAGAACACCCGCGACGACCACCGCGCGATCATGGACGGCATGATCCAGCTCTACTCGCAGTTCCGCGAGACCGAAGAGAAGCGGGCGATGGGCTTCCGCATGACCGCCTGGGATCAGAAACTGCTGCGGTACGGCCGCCTGTTCGTCGAGCAGATGATGAATCTGTCGGTCAACCTGCCGCTGGAGGAGGCGCTGGACCGCGGCTGGCGCATCCTCGCCGACTGCTTCGAGCCGGAGGAGACCGGCTTCCGCACCGAGCTGATCGTCCGGCACTGGCCGGGGCGGGCGGCGCCGCCGGCGGCGGCCGCGGAGGGGGCCGTGGCGCCGGCCGCGGCGGCGGTCCCAGCCTGATCCAGCCGGGACGAGGGCGCCATGGCCAAGATCAAGTACACCAAGAATGAGCTGAAGTCCCAGAAGGACAACCTGGCGCGCTTCACCCGCTATCTGCCCACCCTCGAGCTGAAAAAGATGCAGTTGATCGCCGAGGTGCGGCGCATCCAGGAAGAGATCGCCGCGGCACAGCAGGCCTACGAGCAGACCGAGCAGGCCGTGGCGCGCTGGGCGGCGGTGTTCGCCGAGCCGGTGGACCTGCGCGGCCTGGTGGCCGTCCGGACGATCCGCACGACCCAGGACAACATCGCCGGCATCGACATCCCGGTGTTCGTGGACATCGAGTTCGAGCAGCGGCCGTACGACCTCGTCGCGACACCGCTCTGGGTGGACCGCGCCCTGGAGGTGCTCAAGGAGCAGTGGCGGCGGCGCGCGGCCATGGCGGTGCTGCGCCAGCAGGAGGAGATCCTGCGCGAGGAGATGCGCATCACCGTCCAGCGCATCAAGCTGTTCGAGGAAGTGAAGATCCCCGAGGCCAGGGAGCACATCCGGGTCATCCGCATCTTCCTGGGCGACCAGCAGACGGCGGCCGTGGTGCGCGGCAAGATCGCCAAGGCGAAGCTCGAGCGGAAGACGCAGGAGGCAGCGGGCGCATGATCGTCGCCATGCGGAAGGTCACGATCCTGGTCAGCGCTGCCGGACGCGAGGCGGCGCTGGCGCGGCTGCGGCGGCTGGGAGTGCTGCACGTCGCCGCGGCGAGACCGCCGGCCGCCGGCCAGACCCACGCCATCGAGCAGGAGATCGCCGGCGTCGATCGCGCCCTGCGCCTGCTGGGCGTCGCGCCGGAGCGGGCCGCGGCGCCGCGGCTCGCTCCGGGCGAGGCGGACCGGCTGGCGGCCCAGGTCGTCGCGCTGGGGCACGAGCAGGACGAGCTGCGGCGCGAGCTGGCCGAGCTGGAGGCGCACGAGCGCTGGTTCGCCGACTGGGGCGAGGTGTCCCTGGAGTCGCTGGAGACGCTGCGTGCGGCGGGGGTGCACGTGCGGTTCTACGTGGCCGACCGCAGGCAGCTGGCCGCGCTGCCGCCGGATGCTGCTGTGGAGGTGATCGCCAGGACCGCCAGGGGCGTGCGCCTGGTGTTCTTCGCGCGCGAGACGGGGGCGCGGCTGGGCGAGCTGCGCGAGGAGCCGCCGCCGCCGGTGGCAGCGGCGCCGCTGCGGGCTCGACTGGCGGCGATCCGCGCGCGCCTGGAGGGGCTGGCGGCGCAGTTGCGGGACCTGTCGCCGCAGGCCGGCCGGCTGTTGGCCTACCGGCGGCGCCTCCAGGCCGAGCTCGAGCTGGCGACGGTGCTGCACGGCATGGGCCAGGCCGGACCGATCGCCTACGTGCAGGGCTTCTGCCCGGTGGATGCGGTCAGCGCGGTCGAACGCGCGGCGGCCGAGGAGCGTTGGGCGTGCGTCGTTCAGGAGCCCGACGACCCCAAGGAGGTGCCGACGCTGATCCGCAACCCCGCCTGGGTGCGGATCATCCAGCCGGTCTTCGCCTTCATGGGGACGGTGCCCGGGTACGCCGAGTTCGACATCAGCGCCTGGTTCCTGATCTTCTTCGCCCTGTTCTACGCGATCCTCGTCGGCGACGGGGGGTACGGGCTGCTGCTGCTGGCGGCCACGGCGCTGGTGCGCCGGAGGCTGCGCGACGCCCCGCCGGAGCCCTTCCGCCTCCTGTACGTGCTCAGCGTCGCCACCATGGTCTGGGGGGCGATCACCGGCACGTGGTTCGGCACGCAGCGGATCTTCGCGCTGCCCGGTCTGAGCGTGCTCGGCAGGCTCGTGATCCAGCCTCTCAGCAGCGCGGGCGGCGAACAGAGCTTCGTCATGCGGCTGTGCTTTGGCATCGGCGCGGTGCAGCTCAGCATCGCGCACGCGATGAACGCGTGGCGCAGCAGGCGCGAGCCGGCGGCAGTGGCGCAGCTCGGCTGGATCGCGATCATCTGGTCGGTCTTCTTCGTCGCCGGCAAGCTGGTCCTGGGTCGTCCTCTGCCCGGGCTCGCCTCGGCCCTGCTCATCGCGGGTGTGGCGCTGGTGCTCCTGTTCGCCAACTTCCAGCGCAACGTGGTCAAGGGAGCGCTGATCACGCTGGGCAATCTGCCGCTCAGCGTGATCGGTTCCTTCTCCGACGTGGTCTCGTACTTGCGGCTGTTCGCGGTCGGCTTCGCCGGGTTCATCGTCGCCCGGAGCTTCAACGACATGGCGGCCGCGGCCAGCAGCGGCGCGGGGGGGCCGATCGCGGGGGCCGTCATCCTGCTGCTCGGGCACGGCATCAACATCACGCTGGCCCTGATGGCGGTGGTCGTGCACGGCGTGCGGCTCAACATGCTCGAGTTCTCCGGGCATCTGAACATGGAATGGTCCGGCAGGCCGTACCGTCCCTTCAGAGAGGTCGAGGAAGACTGAGCGGGTCGGGCGGAAGCGCGCGCCAGCGGCCACAGCGGTCGAGGTCTGCCGGCCCGGCGGCCGCGGGCCCGCGTGCTGCAACTCTACAAGGAGGAAGGAGATGTTCGAGGCAATGAGCACGACCGGCCTGGGCGACATGGGGTTCTCGCTGACCCTGGCCGCAGTGGGGTCCGCACTGGGCACCGGCGTGGCCGGCATGGCGGCGGTGGGTGCCTGGAAGCGAGCCTACGCGCAGAACAAGGCCGCGCCGTTCATCCTCATCGCCTTCGTCGGCGCGCCGCTCTCGCAGACGATCTACGGAATGATCCTCGGCAATGCCATCCGGGGGGCCAACCTGCCGGTTTCGGCCTATCCCGCCACCATGCTCATCGGCCTGCTGGCCGGTGTGGCCATCGGCCTCTCGGCCTACCTTCAGGGCAAGGCCGGTGCCAAGGCGGCCGACGCCCTGGCCGAGACCGGCCAGGGATTCGGCAACTACATCATGGTCGTCGGCGTGATCGAGACCGTGGCCCTGTTCACCATGGTATTCTCGTTGACGGCACTGCCGACCTCGTAGCGTCCAGCCGGCGACGCGCCCCTTGCGATCCAGCGCACCGGCGGGCAGCGCGGGCGCCTCGCCCGGTCAGCCTGCGCGGCGCGCCGGCGCCCTTTCCGCATCCTACCAGTCCTGCACTGCGCCGTCGGCACGGCGCCAGTGCGGCGGTTCGGAGTTGCGGGGTGGGTGGCGGCGCGCCGCCTCCTCGTCCAGTTCGACGCCCAGGCCGGGGGCGTCGGCGGCGTGCAGGTGGCCGTCGATCAGCCGCCAGCTCGACTGCACGACCGCCGCCATCCAGGGGGCGGGGGGCGCGAACTCCTGCACCGCGCAGTTCGGGATGGCGAGATTGAGGTGGAGCATGGCGGCGGTGCTCACCGGGCTGGCGGTGTAGTGGCAGGCGAGCTCCTGGTAGTGCACCTCGGCCATGGCCGCCAGCTTGCGCCCCTCCGTGATGCCGCCGGCATGGCAGATGTCCACCCGCAGATAGTCGATCAGTTCCTTCTCGATCAGTTCGCGGAAGGCCCACTTGTGGCTGAGTTGCTCGCCGGTGGCCAGGGGCACATGGGTGTGGGCGCGCAGATGGGCGAAGCTGGCCGGGTTTTCGGCGCGCAACGGATCCTCGACGAAGTAGGGCCGGTAGGGGGCGATGGCGTTGCACAGCTCGATGGCCTGCGGCGGGTTCAGACGGGTGTGCGCCTCGAAGATGATCTCGGGCGCGTCGCCCACAGCCTGCCGCAGCGCGGCCATGTGCTCGATGCCGCGCCGCACCGCCGCGCCGGGATCGAAACGGTCGCCCGCCAGCGAGTCGATGGGCGAGATGCGCACCACCTCGTAGCCCTCGGCCAGCAGCTGCCGGGCACTGGCGACCAGCGCGTCCGGCGAGGCGCCGCCGGCGTGGCGGTACACGCGCACGCGGTCGCGCGCCGCGCCCCCGAGGAGCCGGTAGGTGGGCACGCCGAGGGACTTGCCAGCCAGGTCCCACAGCGCGATGTCCACGCCGGCCAGCGCCGACTGGAGCACGGGGCCGCCGCGCCAGAAGGTTCCCCGGAAGATGTCCTGCCAGAGGTGCTCGATGCGCGTGGCGTCCCGACCGATCAGCAGCGGCGCGAGGTGTTGTTCGAGCGCGGCCACCACGGCGGCGCCGCGGCCGCTCAACGAGGCCTCGCCCAGTCCGTGGAGGCCGTCATCGGTGTGGATCTTGACGTAGACGAAGTCACCGACCGGGAACACGGTCACCGCCTGGATCAGCATCGCGGACCTTCCGGGAATGAAGGTGAGGCGGCCGGCGCGGCCGCGCCGCCGCCGGTGCGCGGCAAGGATACGGGCGGGCCGCAGGCGCCTCAAGGCCATGCAGGGCGGCCATGAGAGTCCTGGTCTCGGGCGCCAGCGGCCTGGTGGGTGCCGCCCTGGCGGCGCACCTGCGCGCGTGCGGCGACACGGTCGTCGGGCTGGCGCGGCGACCCGCGCCGCCGGCGCCGGAGCGAATCCTCTGGGAGCCAGCGGCCGGCGAGCTGGCGGCGGAGTCCCTGGAAGGTTTCGACGCGGTCGTCCACCTGGCCGGGGCCAGCATCGCGGCCCGCCGGTGGAGCGCGGCGCGGCGCGCGGAGCTGCGCGCCAGCCGGCTGGTGGGCACGCGGCTGCTGTGCCATCGCCTGGGGCAACTGCGGCACAAGCCCGGCGTGCTGGCCTCGGCTTCCGCGGTGGGCTACTACGGCGACCGCGGGGCGGTAGAACTGGACGAGGCAGCGCCGCGCGGTCGGGGCTTTCTGGCGACTCTGGCCGGGGAGTGGGAGGAAGCCGCGGCGGCGGCGGCGCAGTGCGGCATGCGGGTGGTCCGCCTGCGCTTCGGGGTCGTGCTGAGCGCCCGCGGCGGGGCCCTGGCCCGCCAGCTGCCGTTGTTCCGGTGGGGGTTGGGAGGCCGGCTGGGCAGCGGCGACCAGTACCTGAGCTGGATCGCCGTGGACGACGCAGTCGCCGCGATCCGCCAGACGCTGCTGCAACCGGCGCTCGCGGGGCCTGTCAACGTGGTGGCCCCGCAACCGGTCACCAACGCGGCGTTCACGGCGGCCCTCGCCGGCATCCTGCGACGGCCGGCCCGGCTGCACGTGCCTGCGTGGGTGCTCCGTCTGCTGCTCGGCGCGCTCGCCGACGAGGCCTTGCTGGCGAGCATCCGGGCCGTGCCGCGCCGGCTGCTGGAGACCAGCTTCCGGTTCGGCCATCCGGAGCTGGAGGGCGCTCTGCGCCACGTCCTCGGCGCCAGCGCGGCAGCGTGAGCCCGCGCGGCCGCCGGCGCGATCCCTGGCGCCCGCCACCGGGCCGGCCCCCCGAGCTGTCGGCCGTTCGCGGCCGGTGAGCGTCTCCGGGGGGCTGCGCGGTGGACCGGCGTCCTCAGAACCCGAAGCGGACGCCGAGCGAGACGACCGGGTAGAACCGGAAGCTCTTCAGGTCGTCCTCCAGCTCGCCCTCCTCCTGGGCCAGGTCTGCCTCCAACTGCTGCTGGGCGCTGGCATCGGGCAGCGTCTGCGTGGTGCCCATGGACACCTTGGGGCTGCCCTGCAGCATGACGCCGATGTCGACTACCACGCCCAGGCCGAAGCCGGAGACGCTGCCCCAGCCGAGGCCGGCGTAGGGCGCCACCGAGTTGAACTGGACCTTGCCCTTGAACTGGCCGACGTCCGCGGCCGTGTAGGTCTGGCCGCCGATCTGGTAGCTGGCGGCGCTGCCGGGCTTGGCCTTGGCATCCAGCTCGTTGCCGTTGGCGATCAGGCCGATCGTGGCGCGCAGGGGGAATACCGGTGGCTTGAGATCGGCGAGCAGCGCCCCCGACAGAAGCTTCAGGTCGAACTCGTAGTCGTTGCCTGAGTGCTTGGCGTCGTACGGGTAGCTGAAGCCGTACAGCCCGCCGCGAACACCGATGAACGGGGCGACCGGCATGGCCGCCTCCACGCCCAGACCGAGGGTGCTGACGCGGCCGGCGACGCCGATCATGGCTGCCGACCCGAGCGACGGTGCGCCCAGACTCGCCGCCGCCAGCACGACCCACAGCACGCGTTTCATGGTGGTTGTCTCCTGGTGATGGGTGCACCCGCCGGCTGCACTCGCGCAACCCTCGGCGCGGGCGCGGCGCAATGTACAGGAGCCGGGCGCCGGCCACAAGCACCCGGGCGTCCGGCGAGGGTGCGGCGGGCGCGGCGACGGCGGCCCGCAGCAGGGACGCGAGCTTTGCTTATTTTCTTCCGCCCATTCCTGTGCGCCCGCCGCGGTGCCGGTCGGTCTGTCCGGGCGCGGGCCGCCACGGACGCCGGCGCGGGCCCAACCACGAGGACGGCATGGAAGCTCTGCAGAGACTGACGACCTTCGGCGGCGCCGAGGGCCCCGTCGTACTGGCGATCATGGACGGGATCGGCATCGGTTCGGGACGGGACGGCGACCTGGTGCACGCAGCGCACACCCCGACGCTCGACTGGCTGCGCACCCACGCGTTGTTCACCCAGCTCAAGGCCCACGGCACCGCGGTCGGGCTGCCCAGCGACGCCGACATGGGCAACAGCGAGGTCGGCCACAACGCCATCGGCTGCGGCCGCGTGTTCGACCAGGGCGCGGCCCTGGTCAACAAGTCGATCGCCAGCCGCGCGCTGTTCGCCGGGCAGGTGTGGCAGGATCTGGTCGGCGCGGTGCTGGCGCACGGCTCCACGCTGCACTTCATCGGTCTGCTCTCCGACGGCAACGTGCACAGCAACGTGGCGCACCTGGAGGCCATGCTCCGCGAGGCCAAGGCGCGCGGCGTGCGCCGGGCCCGCGTGCACATCCTGCTGGACGGGCGCGACGTGCCGCCCACCTCGGCGCTGCAGTACGTGGATGCCTTCGAGGCGTTCCTCGCCGAGCTGAACCGGGACGGCGCCGTGCACTACGCCATCGCCTCCGGCGGCGGGCGCATGTGGATCACGATGGACCGCTACAACGCCAACTGGGCCATGGTCGAGCGAGGGTGGAAGACGCACGTGCGCGGCGAGGGGCGTCAGTTCGCCTCGGCCCGGCAGGCGATCGAGGCCTACCGGGCCGAGCGCCCCGGCATCCTGGACCAGGACCTGCCCGAGTTCGTGATCGCCCAGAATGGACAGCCGCTCGGGCCGATCGTCGACCACGACAGCGTGATCCTGTTCAACTTCCGCGGGGATCGCGCCATCGAGCTGAGCCGCGCGTTCGACGCGGAAGACCTGACCGAGTTCGGCCGCGGGCCCCGGCCGCGGGTCAAGTTCGCCGGCATGATGCAGTACGACGGCGACCTGGGCATCCCGGCTCGCTACCTGGTCTCGCCGCCGGCCATCGACCGCACCGTCGGCGAGTACCTGGCACGGGCGGGGGTGCGCCAGTTCGCGGTGAGCGAGACGCAGAAGTACGGCCACGTCACCTACTTCTTCAACGGCAACCGCTCGGGCAAGTTCGCTCCGGATCTGGAGGAATACGTGGAGATTCCCTCGGACCGGGTGCCCTTCGAGCAGCGCCCGTGGATGCAGGCGGCGCAGATCACCGATGCGGCGATCGGCGCCGTGCAGGAAGGGCGCTATCGCTTCATCCGCCTCAACTACCCGAATGGCGACATGGTGGGCCACACCGGCGTGTTCGCGGCGGTGCGCATCGGCGTCGAGGCGGTGGATCTCAGCCTGGCCCGCCTGCTGGCGGCGGTGGCCGCGGCCAGGGGGATCCTGGTGGTCTCCGCGGACCACGGCAACTCCGACGACATGTACGAGCTGGACAAGCAGGGCGCCATCAAGTTCGGGCCGGACGGGCAGCCCCGGCCGAAGACCGCGCACTCGCTCAACGCGGTCCCCGCTTTCGTGCACGCCGCAGCCGACGGCGGCCGGTTGCGGCTGGCGGCCCAGCGCGGCCTGGGCATCAGCAGTCTGGCGGCCACGTGTCTGGTGTGCCTCGGATTCCAGCCGCCGGCCGACTACACGCCGAGCATCGTCGAGGTGGTGTGAATCGCGCGGCGGCCGGGCGCGCGGCAGCCGCGGCGCGCCGAGTCTGGAGCATGGCAGATGGGAGGACCGATCGTCTGGTGGTTCCGGCGCGATCTGCGGCTGGCCGACCAGCCGGTCCTGGAGGCGGCGGCGTGCCAGGGGCGACCGGTGGTGCCGCTCTATGTGCACGCCGCCGGCGCTGACGAGTGGGGGCGGGCCGGGGCAGCGTCGCGCTGGTGGCTGCACCACTCGCTGCAGGCGCTGGACCAGTCCCTGCGGGCGCGCGGCAGCCGGCTCATCGTGCGGCGCGGGGACCCGGCGCGGCATGTGGCGGACGTGGCGGTCAGCACCGGGGCAACCTCGGTATGCTGGAACGGCCTGCCCGAGCCGGCCGAACGCGCCGCGGAGGAGCGCGTGCGAGTGGCGCTGGCGCGCGCCGGCGTCCAGACAGTGGCCGGGCAGACGGCGCTGCTCCACGATCCCGATGACGTGTGCACGGCGGCCGGTGGGCCGTACCGCGTCTTCACGCCCTTCTGGCAGGCCTGCCTGGCGAGGGGCGCGCCTCGTCGACCGGCGGGGACACCAGGGCGGCTGGCGGGGCCCGGCCGCTGGCCAGCCAGCGACAGCCTCTCGGGGCTGCGGCTGGAGCCTCGTGGCGACTGGACCGCGGGTCTGCGGGCGGTGTGGACGCCGGGCGAGGCCGGGGCGCAGGCGCGGCTGCAGGCCTTCGCGTCCGGCGCGCTGTCCGGGTACGCCGCCAGCCGCGACCGCCTGGGCGAGGAGCTGACCTCCCGTCTCTCGCCCCACCTCCATTTCGGCGAGCTCACTCCCGCGCAGGTCTGGGCCCGCGCGGGCGGCCAGGCCGCCGCCGCGGCGTTTCTGCGCCAGCTCGGCTGGCGCGAGTTCGCGCACCATCTCTTGTGGCACCTGCCGCAGACCGTCTCCCAGCCGTTGCGGCCGGAGTTCGCCGCCTTTCCCTGGGTCGATGCGCCGGCGGCCCTGCAGGCCTGGCAGCGAGGTCTGACGGGGTACCCGCTGGTGGACGCCGGCATGCGGCAGCTGTGGGCCACCGGCTGGATGCACAACCGCGCGCGCCTGGTGGCCGCGTCCTTCCTGGTGAAGGATCTGCTGCTTCCCTGGTTGGCCGGGGCGCGCTGGTTCTGGGACACGCTCGTCGATGCCGACCTCGCCAACAACACGCTCGGCTGGCAGTGGAGCGCCGGCAGCGGGGCGGACGCGGCCCCGTACTTCCGCATCCTGAACCCGGTGCTGCAGGGAGAGCGGTACGATCCGAGCGGCGCGTACGTGCGACGCTGGGTGCCGGCGCTGGCCAGGCTGCCCGACCGGTTCGTGCACCGGCCGTGGGAGGCGCCCGAGCGCATCCGCGTGGCGGCCGGCCTGCGGCTCGAGGCCGACTATCCGCTGCCCCTGATCGATCACGGATTCGCCCGCCAGCGGGCGTTGCAGGCATGGCGGCAGTTGCCGCGCGGCCCGCGGGTGGCGCTCGGTCCCGGCGCGGTCGGCGCCGGTGCGGCCACCGGCGGCGGCCGGCCGGCATCGCCGCCGCCTCGACTTGGCAACAGGAGCGAATCGACATGACGCTGATGAGCGCCGAACAGGTCCTGCACGAACTCATCGCGGGCAACCGTCGCTACGTGGCCGGCAAGCTCGCCAACCCGCACCACGATCCCGCGGCGCGCCAGCAGGTGCTCCAGGGCCAGCACCCCATGGCGGTCATCATCGCCTGCGCCGATTCGCGCGTGCCGCCCGAGATCATCTTCGACCAGGGCCTCGGCGATCTGTTCGTCATCCGCGTGGCGGGCAACATCGCCGACAACGCGGTCGTCGGCAGCGTGGAGTATGCCGCCGAGCACCTGGGCGTGCCGCTGGTGGTCGTGCTCGGCCACACGCAGTGCGGGGCCGTCACGGCGGCGGCCCGCGAGGGCGAGGCGCACGACGGGCACCTCGCCGGCGTGCTGGCGGGCATACGGCCGGCGGTGGCGCAGGCGCGGGCGCAGGGAGGCGAGGTCATCGATGCGGCCGCCCGCATCCACGCGGCCAACGTCGCCGAGGGGCTGCGCCGCTCCGAGCCGGTGCTGCGCGCTCTGGTCGAGGAGGGGCGGGTGCGGATCCTCAGCGCGCTCTACCACCTGGACAGCGGCGCCGTCGAGTTCCTGGAGGCGAGCCCGGGTCTGGAGGAGTACCTGGCCGGGCGCGACCAGGACTACTGCCCGGAACGCCACCTGCTGGGCTGCGTCTGGCACGGCCCCGGCTATCACACGCGGGTGCCCGATGGTGCCTGGGTGCACCCCACGCGCGACAACCTGGACTACGCACTGGCGCTGCTGGCTGCCGGGGGGCGCGAGCGCGAGGAGCGGGCTCGCGCCGTCATCCGGGCGGTGCTCGCGCTGCAAGAGACGGAGCCCACCGCGGCGACGTACGGCCTGTGGCCCTGGCTGCAGGAGGAGCCGCTGCACCAGATGGCTCCACCGGACTGGAACTGGGCGGATTTCTGCGGCGCGCGCCTGGCGCACATCGTGGCTGACCACGACGATCAGCTCGACGACGAGGTGCGGCGGCGGGTGCGCGCGGCGCTGGGGCACGCGGCCTGGTCCATCTTCCGGCGCAACGTCGGACCCGCGTACACGAACATCGCGGTGATGGGCGCCGGCGTCTGTCTGGCCGCCGGCGAGCTGCTCGGCGAGCCCCGGCTGGCCGCGTACGGGCGGGCGCGCCTGCGCCGGCTCGAAGCGCACGCCCTGGAGCACGGCGGCTTCGCGGAGTACAACAGCCCCACCTACACCATGGTGGCGGTGCACGAGTGCGAGCGCATCCTCCAGCTCGTCGGCGACGAGGAGGCGCGCGATGCGGCCGAGCGGCTGCGGGCGCGACTGTGGGAGGACATCGCGGCCCACTACCACCCGCCCACGGGCCAGTGGGCGGGCCCCCACAGTCGCGCCTACCACGACCTGCTGCCGGCCGCGGTGCGTCGGGAGCTGCTGGCAGCCGGCGGCGTGTGCCCCAGTTGCGGCGGGCCGTCCTCCGAGATCCATCACCTGCCCTGTCCCGACCACGTGGCGACCGCGCTGGCGCGGCTCGAAGACACGGAGGTCGAACGCCACCATGACTTCGTGCGCGCCCCGACCTGGCACGACAGCCGGCACGGGACCACGTGGATGGACCAGCAGGCCTGTCTGGGCTCGATCAACCACGAGGACACCTGGACCCAGCGCCGCGTGCTGCTGGCCTACTGGCGGCTGGCGGAGGCGGAGCCGGCGGTGCTGCGCGCGCGCGTGCTGCGGGACGGCCGGGACTTCGCCTCGGGCTGCGTGTACCAGCGCCAGCACCGCCAGCGCGTGCTCACCGTGTTCGGCCTGCGGCGCGATCGCGGCGATTTCCACGTCCACCTCGACCGCCCGGCGGACGGCCTGTTCCGCGCCAGCGACCTGCGGGTGCGCTACGAGCTGCGGGCGGCCGGCGCGCAGGCGCGGGCGCTGGGCGGCGGCCGCTTCGCGCTGGTCGCGGGGACCCACCAGGCCGTGGTGCACACCGTTCCGGGGCACTTCGACGGACAGGCGGTGCGCTGGGAGAGCGGCAGCGACGGCGACCACGCGTGGGTCGATGGCATCTGCTTCACCGGCGGCGAGCGCGTCCTGGATCCGGCTGCCGTGCGCGCCATGGTCGTGGTCGCCGGGCTGGAAGTACTCGCCCGAGACCAGCCGCCCGGCGAGGCGGCGATCCGGGTGGAGCAGATGCAGAGCGGCGAGCTGGCGGCGGTGTGGGACGGGGTGGCGCAGGTGGTCGCGCCCATGCGGGCCGCCCCGCTGGGTGGCTGAGTCCGGATGAGCTGAGCCCCGATCTGGCGCGAACGCGGCGGCTCGTCGGCTCAGGGACTGCCCGCCGCCGTATCCTCCTGGGTGTGCCGCGGGTCGCGCCGCAGCATCTCCCGCGCGGTGGCCAGCCGCTCGGAATCGCCGAAGCGGGCGACGAAGGCCTCGATGAGCCGCAGCGCGGAGTCGGGGTCGCCCCTGGCCTGCGCGCAGGCGGCCAGGCCGTAGCAGGCATCGACGTTGTGCGGCTCGACGGCCGCCGCGCGCCGGTACACGTTCTCCGCCCGGTCGATGGCGCGGTACCGGTCGAACAGGATGTCGCCCATGAGCGCCGCGTTGCTCGCCGTGGCCGCGGGGTCGGTGTCGCGCGCGGCCAGCAGGCACAGGGCGCCCCGCTCGAGGTAGACCGCGGCCTCGTCGGCGCGGCCCATGTCGTGCAGGTCCAGCGCTGCCGTGTAGTACGTCTCCCAGGTGAACGGGATGCGGTTCTCCGCCCACTGGAGGAGCTCGACGGCCTCCGCGTGCCGCTGGTGCCGCTTGAGCTCCTGCACCAGATAGACCAGCACGGCCCGGTAGTTGCCCAGCAGGCGTTCGGTGTCGCGGTCCTTGTACACGGCGGGA
>CAZPXM010000031.1:0-31118 GCA_964591015.1 uncultured Gemmatimonadaceae bacterium | reverse complement strand
CAGGCGCTCCTTGGCCACGGCGGCGGAGTTGCGGTGGGGCGAACGGAAGAAGTAGTCCAGCAGTCTCATGGCTCACCACCGGAGAAGGCGGGACAGGAAGCCCCGCCTGGGCGCCTCGAGGAAGCGGTGCGGGCGGTCCTCGCCGAGAAAGCGGTCGACGATGTCCAGATAGGCCTGGCCGGCGTCGCAGCCGTCCATCAGGGTCACCGGGATCCCCGAGTTCGAGGCGACAAGCACCGACTGCGACTCCGGGACCGCGCCGAGGAACGGGATGGCGAGGATCTCCTGCACGTCGGCGGCGCTGAGCATGTTGCCCGCGTCGACGCGCTCCGGTTCGTAGCGCGTGATGACCAGGTGCTCCTTGACCGGCTCTTCGTCGCGCTCCGCGCGGCGCGTCTTGCTGGCCAACATGCCGATGATGCGGTCGGAGTCGCGCACCGAGGAGACCTCCGGGTTGGTGACCACGAGCGCCTCGTCGGCGAAGTGCATGGCCAGCATGGCGCCCCGTTCGATGCCGGCCGGCGAGTCGCAGACGATGTACTCGAACCGGTGCCGCAGGTCGCCGATGACCTTCTCGACCCCCTCCAGCGTCAGCGCGCTCTTGTCGCGCGTCTGCGAGGCCGGCAGGATGAACAGGTTGTCCAGCCGCTTGTCCTTGATCAACGCCTGGTTGAGCGAGCCTTCGCCGTGAATGACGTTGAGTAGGTCGTACACCACGCGCCGCTCGCAGCCCATGACCAGATCGAGGTTGCGCAGCCCCACATCGAAATCGATCACGACGGTCTTGCGGCCCCGCAGCGCCAGACCGGCGCCGAACGCGGCGCTGGTGGTGGTCTTGCCCACGCCTCCCTTGCCCGATGTGACGACGACGACCACGGACAATCTCGCTACCTCCTTGGCGGTGTTCCGCCTGCTGGTGGGGTGGAACCGCTTTCGCTCACGCCAGCGTGCAGTCGCCCAGCGGCCGGATGCGCAGGCTGCCGTCCTGCAGATACACGTGGACCGCCCGCCCGAGCCAGTCGGCGCCGAGTTCCTCGTTGACCAGGTATTCGCCGGCGATGGCGACCAGATCCGGGTTGAACTGCAGGCAGAAGATCGCCGCCGAGGTGTCGCCCTCGGCGCCGGCCAGCGCCCGGCCGCGCAGCGCCCCGTACACGTGGATGTGGCGCCCGGCCAGGATCTCGGCTCCCGAGCTGACCGAGCCGACGACGATCAGGTCCGTGCCCGGCGCGGCCACGCGCTGGCCCGAGCGGACATGCTGCACCACGATCCTGGGCGCCTCGCCGCCGGCGGCGGCAGGCGCTGCCCGCCAACTGCCGGACGCCGCCCGCCGGGCTTGCGCCGGTGTCTCTTCC
The DNA here is from genome assembly GCA_964591015.1 of uncultured Gemmatimonadaceae bacterium. Taxonomy (GTDB): domain Bacteria; phylum Latescibacterota; class UBA2968; order UBA8231; family UBA8231; genus SLHA01. The sequence goes on along the minus strand of CAZPXM010000031.1, from coordinate 29,763 downwards.
TGGCCGGGGGGCGCCGGCTGGACCCGCCCCGGCGCGAGCACGCCCAGACCGGCGTCCAGGGCCTGCTGGCGCCGGACGGGGTCGGCGCAGCGCACGCCGATCGGCGTCAGTCCCAGGCCGCGGAGCACCTCCACCACGGCCCGCAGGTCCGGCGCGGGCGCGGCGTGGTCCAGCGCCGCCAGATCGATGGCCAGCGGGGCCCCGGCGAACAGGGCCGGGGCCTGCTCGATCCGCGCCTGGAGCTGCGCGCGCAGCGCCTCGAGGTCCGGATCCAGCAGGCGCACGACCAGCAAGGGAAGGCTGCTGCCCTTCAGCTCGAACGCCGGCGGGTGCTCCATGGATTCAACGCCATCCAGCAGGAATGCGGCGGCTGGCGGCCGCCGGACTGCGGGCGTGCGCACACACACCCGCAGGCGCACGTTCGGGTCCCCTGCGAGCCGCCATGGGCGGGCAGGGCACGCAGCCGCATGCGCTCGCGCGGCCGGCGACCACAGGCCGCGCGGATGAGCCGGGGAGATGGTCTGCCGAGGGGAATCGGCGCCTCAGAAGCAAAGGCAACGAGCCCGTTCGCGCCAGCGGGAGTTGCCCGGTGGCACCGGGCCGCCGTGGCCGCCCGCAGCAACGCTCACAACTGGGCAGCGCCGCGCCGCCGGAGCTCGGCCACGATCCGGCGCACCTCCTGACTGCGGTTCTTGGGTATCACGAGCACGGCGTCCTCGGTCACCACCACCGCCAGGCCCTCGACACCCAGGACGCCCACCGCCATGCGGCCGCGATCCGCGCCGTTGTACAGCAGGCAGTCGCGGCTGTCCAGCACGATCCCCTCGCCCACGGTCGCGTTGCCGTCGGCGTCCGCCTGCAGATACCGGGCCAGCGAGTCCCACGAGCCCACGTCGTCCCAGGCGAAGTCGCCGCGCACCGCGACCACGCGGCGGGCCTTCTCCATCAGCGCGTAGTCGATCGAGATGTCCTCCAGCGAGGCGAACAGCCGCGCCGCGGCGCCGGCGTCGCCGGCGCGCAGAGGAGCGACCAGCTCCCGCGCCACGCGCGCCATGTCGGGCTGCGCCCTGGCCAGCTCGTCGAGGAAGGTGCCGAGGCGGAAGAAGAACATGCCGCTGTTCCACAGGAACCGGCCGCTGGCCACGAACGCGGCGGCGGTGGCGCGGTCCGGCTTCTCGCGGAAGGCGAGCACCCGATGGACGGGCACGGCCGTCTCCCCGGCGCCGCCAGCCGCCGCTGCGGGGCCGAGCTCCAGGTACCCGAAGCCGGTTTCCGGACGCGTGGGCGCGATGCCGATGGTGGCCAGCACCGGCTCGGTCTGGACGGCGGCCAGCGCCGCCTCCACCGCAGCCGTGAACCGCGCGGGCGCGCCGATCCGATGGTCGGCCGTGACGACGGCCAGGGACAGGTTCTCGGCGCCCGTGCCGAACCGCGCCAGCAGCTGCGCGGCCGCGTACACCAGACAGCCCGCGGTGTTGCGCTTGCACGGCTCGGCCCAGACGTTGTCGGGCGGCACGACGCCGGCGGCGCGGATGGCGGCGGCCAGATGCTCGCCGGTGGCGACGAAGGTGCGCGCCCGCGGCACGGACGCTGCCAGGCGCTCGCACGCTTCCTCCAGCAGCGTCTGCGCCGTGCCGGTGAGTCTGAGCAGCTGCTTGGGAAGGTGGCTGCGCGACAGCGGCCAGAAGCGTTCGCCGGAGCCGCCCGCCATGACCAGGCCAACGCGCGGGCATGCGGACGGATCGTGGGTGGGCATGCGTCCTCGTGCCTCCTGTGGCAGGGCGATGCGGGATGCCGCATCGCTGCGGGCGGCCCGGCGCTGAGCGCCACGCCGCCCGCGAGCGCGATTCGCGCCGCGCCGCGCGGAGCTTCTGGCGTCCTGCCAGCCGCACCGCTGGCGACGGGGCAAAGATAGCCTGCGCGGGTGCGAGGGGCGACCTCGCGGCGCCCCGAGCCCAGGCGCGGCGCGCTGGTCCGGCACTTGGACGGGGCCGGCGAATCTGCGTTCTTGTCCAGCGCGCACCCGAACAGGCGGACGCCGATGGCAAGCGAAGACCCGCTCCCGTGCGTGCGCATCCGACGCGCCACTGCCGCGGACGTGGCGGCCCTGGTGGCCCTGGAGGCCAGCATCTTCCCGGAGGACCCGTTCAACGGGCGCCAGGTGCGCTACTTGGTGCTGCGGGCCCGCGGCGCGGTCATGGTGGCCATCGCCGGCCGGCAGTGCGACGGCGCCCGGCTGGTGGGCGCCGCCATGGTGCTGTGGCGGCGCGGCGGCCGCAGCGCCCGGCTGTACACGCTCGCCGTGGCGCCGGATGCGCGCGGGCGAGGTGTTGGCACCCGGCTGCTGTCGGCCTGCGAGGCGGCGGCGGCGGCGGCCGGCTGCGCCGCCATGCGTCTGGAGGTGCGCGCCGCCAACGCCGGGGCGCGGGCCTTCTATCGCGGTCGAGGCTACCGCCCCATCGCCATCCTGCCGGGCTACTACGAGGGTGGCGGCGACGGGATCCGGATGGGCCGCGAGCTCGCCGCCGGACAGACCGCACGCGCGCCGACCGGCGCTGCGCCGCATGCCGTTCGCCATCCGCGAGGCTGAGCAGTGATCCCACTACGCGACGCCAACCCGTCCGGCTCGAAGCCGATCGTCAGCACGGCGCTGATCGGGGCCAACGTGGTCGTGTTCGTCCAGCAGTTGCTGCTCGGCCCCCGGCTGAATCTGTTCATCGCGCACTACGGCCTGGTGCCGGCCCGCGCCGCCTGGGCTCTGACGCACCCCGTGGTCGGCCTGAAGGACGGCTTCGTGGTGCCGCTGCTGGCGCACATGTTCCTGCATGGCGGCTGGCTGCATCTGGCCGGCAACATGTGGTATCTGTGGCTGTTCGGCGACAACGTGGAGGACCGCATCGGCCACCTGCGCTTCCTGCTCTTCTACCTGTTCTGCGGGGCCGCTGCGGGCATCGTGCAGATGCTGGTGCACCCGCTGTCCTCCGTGCCCGTGATCGGGGCCAGCGGCGCCATCGCCGGGGTGCTCGGCGCCTACATGCTGTGCTTTCCCTATGCCCGCATCCTGACGCTGGTGCCGATCCTCTTCTTCTTCCAGTTCGTCGAGCTGCCCGCCTTCGCCGTGCTGTTCCTGTGGTTCGTGCTGCAGTTCTTCAGCGGCACCATGGCCATCACCACGCAGGCCAGCGGCGGCGTGGCCTGGTGGGCCCATGTGGGCGGCTTCATCACCGGGATGCTGGTCATCCGCCGGCTGCCGCGGTGCCGCTCCTCCCGGCAGCGTCACTACCGGACCTGGTTCGACCAGTAGCGCCCGTTCCGGTCTACCAGTCGGCGGTCACGGTGCAGCCGATCTGGCGCGGGTCGCCGTACGCCACGTACAGGCGATCGGGGTAGTCGGGCGGTTCCAGCCCGAAGTAGAAGCCGCGGACCGGGTACCGCTCGTCCAGCACGTTGCGGCACCACAAGGTCGCCGCCCAGCCGCGGCCCGTGTAGCCCGCCTGCGCGTTGATCAGCCGGTGCGCGGGGGCGCGCTGGTCGTGGCTCTGCGAGTAGTAGAACCCGTCCATGCCCGTCAGCTCCAGGCGCGCCCGCGGCCCCCGCGACCGGCCGAGCTCGGCGGCCAGGCCGTACATGTACCCCGGAGCGTGGGCCGCGCCACGGCCGCCGAGCGTGCGCCGCTCCCCCACGTCCGTCCAGAAGGTGTAGGCGTCCACCCGGGTGTGCAGCAGGCCCAGGGACCCCGACAAGGTGAGCAACTCAGCCACCCGCTCCTCGTGCTCCAGCTCGAGGCCGTAGCTGGTTCCCGCCGAGGCATTGGCGATGTAGTAGACGAAGCTGTTCGGATCGCCGGGATCCTGCTGGCTGGACAGGTCCACCTGCTGGTCGGCGCGCCACGTGTGGAAGGCCGTCGCCGCGGTGGTCCGGCGCGCGGCGGCGCGGCGGTACCCCACCTCGACGCTCGTGAGGTACTCGGGGTCGTACCGGCGGCTCTGCGGCGCCAGCAGCGGGTGCTGGTTCACGCCGCCGGGGCTGTAGCCCCGCGACACGGCCGCGTACGCCGTCCGTCCGGCTGCCGGGCGCCAGGTCAGGGCAGCCTTGCCGCCCCACAGCCACTCGGCCGCGTCGAAGGCGACCCGGCGCGCGCCCGGGTCGGTGCGGCCGTCGTACGCGATGGCGTTGCGGTCGGCGCGGGCGTTGAGCGACCAGCCCAGGCCTGCACCGAGGGCGCCGCCCCACTGGGCGTACAGGGCCAGGTCGGTGACGTCGAAGGTGCTGGCCAGGTCCGTGGCGTCGCCGCCGAACAGGTAGCCCGTCGCCGCGTCGGACTCGCGCAGCGCCTTGCCGAAGGCGCCGACGATCAGACGATCCCACAGCAGGCGCGCCTCCTGGGCCAGCATGTCGCGCTGGCGATGCGTGCGGTCGAAGAAGTCGTAGCGCCAGCCCTCCGCGACCGGATCGAACCCATAGGGCGGCGCGGCCCAGTACGCGTCGTTGCCCCAGTCGCTGTCGTAGCTGTACAGGGCGTCCGTGTGCGACAGGGCGGTGATGGCCAGCAGCTCGGTTCCCGACCCCAGCGGCACGCGGCTGCGCAGGGACATGCCCGTGGTCTGCTGGCGGTCCTGGCCGGGCCGATCGGTGTAGGTGTGCAGGCGCCCGTTGTTGTCCGGCGCCCAGGCGTCGTAGCCGTTGTCCAGATCGGCATGGAAGACGGTGCCCACCACGCAGGCGCCGGCCGGCGCCTCCCACCGGAACTTGGCCCGGGCCAGCGCCTCGTGCCGCCGGTTCGTGTCGTCGCGCCCGAGGAACTCGTTGGTGCGGAAACCGTTCTCGCGCGCCTCCGCGTAGCCCAGGCGAAGCGCCAGGCGGGGGTGCAGGGGCCAGCTCGCGCTCGCACCTGTCCGCAGCAAGGCGTCGCTGCCCACGGTCAGGGCAGCGTGGCGCTCGGGCGTGGCCGCCGGCGCGGCGGACTCCAGGCGGATCAGGCCGGCCATGCTGTTGGGGCCGAAGACGGACGACTGCGGGCCCCGGAACACCTCCACCTGCGCCACGTCGAACAGCAGGGCGGCGGAGCCCAGACCGCTCAGGTCCACGTCGTCGAGCACGAACCCCACGGCCGTCGTCGGCGGCCCTTCGCCCGCGTAGTGGCTGCGCTCGCCCACGCCCCGGATCTGGAAGTACCGAGGCCGGGACGTGCCTCCCGCCCAGTTCAGGTTGGGGATGCTCCGCGTCAACGCCTCCAGGTGGCCGCCCTGAGCGGCGGCCACCTGGCGCTCGGCGAGCACGCTCAGACTGGCGGCCACGCCGCTGAGCGTCTGCTCGACCAGCGTGCCGCGGACCACGACCTCGTCCGCCGGCCAGCTTCTCGCCTGCAGCAGCACCCGCAGCGCCGGCGCGGCCGCCAGCCGGACCGGATGGTAGCCGACATGCGACACGACGAGGGTGTCGCCGGCCGCCGCCCGCAGGGCGAAGCGGCCAGCGGCGTCGGTCACCGTGCCGGTTGCGCCGCTCTGGACGTTGGCCCCTGCTATCGGCTGCGCGGTGGCAGCGTCCAGCACGCGGCCGCTGACCATCCATGGCCCGGCTGCGGCGTCCGTCGCCGCGGCGCGGGCGTGGCGCGCGGTGCCGGCGATCAGCGCGAAGACGAGCAGCGATGCCAGCAGCGGCCTGGGCACGACCCGGGGTGACATGGGAACACCTCCTGCTGTCGGTGCGAGGCGCGGGCCGCCACGGCAAACGAAACGGCCGCGCGCCCAGAAGGGAACGCGGCCTGCAGCAGGCGGAGGTGCCTGGCGCCGTTCCGCATTCCCTACGCTGGTATTACCCAGTTCAGGTTCGAAGGGTATAGCTCTCAGACTCCCGTCTCCGGGAGCCACCCCTAACGGAACTGCGGTGCGACGGGGAACATACTCCAGTGGGCGGCCGCAGGCAAGCCGCTCGGCCCGCGGCTGCCGGGCGTGGCGTGGCGGCGGCCCAGCGCCATGGTGCCGCACCGCAACGCCCGCACCGGTCGCCGCCGGCTGCGGTTGCCGGCAGGGCCGGGGTTCCCTATGGTGAACGCCAGGCAGCGACAGGAGGAGGCGGGAATGGTGCGCCTGGGAATCATCGGCATGGGCTACACCGGCTGGCAGCACCTGCGCGCGGCCGCCAACCTGGCAGAGGCCCGCGTCGTCGCGGTGGCCGACACCGACGAACGCCGGCTGGCGGGCCTGCCGCCGGACGTGGCCGCCACCGCCGCGTGGCAGGAGCTGCTGGCCGACGACGCGGTGGATGCCGTGTCGGTGTGCCTGCCGCACGCGGCCCACGCGGAGGTGGCGCTGGCGGCGCTGGCTGCGGGCAAGCACCTGCTGCTCGAAAAGCCGCTGGCGGCCGATCTGGAGGGGGCGCGGCGCATCGCGGCGGCCGCCGCGGCCAGCGATCGCACCGTCATGGTGGAGATGACCCATCGCTTCTACCCGCCCATGGTGGCCGCGCGGGAGCTGCTGGCCGCGGGTCGTGCCGGGCGCGTCTACGCCGTCGAGGATCGCATCGTGCAGTGGCTCCACCCGGAGCGGCTGCCCGGCTGGATGCTGCGCCGCAGCCAGGCGGGCGGCGGCGTGGCCATGACCAACGGGGTTCACATGCTCGACCGCATCGCGTGGCTGTGCGGCCAGCGCCTCACCCTGTTGAGTGCCGCGGCCGGCTGGACGCACCGCCTCGGCGACGTGGAGGACACTGCGGCCATGCTGCTGCGCCTGGACGACGGCACGCCGGTCTCCTTGCTGGCCTCCTGGCCGCTGGGCCCCGCGCCGCGGCCGGCAGGCGAGGACATCGACGACGAGCTCACCGTCTACGGCACGAATGGCACGGTGCGCGTGTGGTCCTGGCGCGGGTGGGCCTTCGAGCCGGCGGCGGGCGGCCGCCAGGAGCATGCCGGGTATCCGGCGGACATGGACTGGCTGGCGCGCGTGCGCGTGGGCATGGCGGCAGCGCTGCGCGAATTCTGCGCGGCGATCGCGGCGCGGCGCCCGGCATCGCCGGGGGTGGCGGCGATCGTCGCGGCGCAGGAGCTTCTGGACCAGTTCTATCGAATGGTGGACGCCGGCGATCCGCGGCGCCACCGGTGAGGCGGGGGACCCCGGCCCCAGGAACGAGGAGCGCAGAGCGTGTACCCAGGCGAGCAGTATTTCGGCACGTCGCGGCAGGAGCTGGAGTTCCTGGTCCGGCACGGCGTGCGGCACATCGACGCCGCGGTGGACGGGATGGATGTGGCGACGCTGCTCCGGCACCGCGAGGAGGCGGCGGCCTACGGCGTCGAGGTGGAGATGGTGCACGTGCCGCCGATGGACAGCATCCCGCTGGCGCAGGAGCCCCAGCGCCAGCGCGACATCGACACCTTCTGCTCCTACATCGAGAATGCCGGTCGCGCGGGTCTGCGCGGCCTCAACTACAACTTCTGCGTCCTGCGCGCCGAAGGACAGGGCGGACTGGTCCAGCGCACCGGCAGAAGACCCGGCCGCGGCGGGTCCACCTACAGCTCGTTCGCCCTCTCGGCGTACGACAACCAGACCCTGTCGGCGGCGGGGCGCGTCAGCCGCGACGAGGTGTTTGCGCGGGCCCGGTACTTCCTCGAGCGCGTCATCCCCGTTGCGGAGGAGTACCGGGTCCAGCTGGCCTGCCATCTGGACGACCCGCCGGCACCCGTGCTGAACGGCGTGGAGAAGTGGAACTGGCCCGTGTTCGCCGGGCTGAAGCGCTTCAGCGAACTGGTGGACAGCCCGTACCACGGCTTCAACTTCTGCTGCGGCGTCGCTGCCGAGGGACTGGAGCATCCCGCCGCCGAGCTGCCCCCGATCCTCCAGTACTTCGCCGAGCGCGGCAAGCTCTTCAACGTGCACTTCCGCAACATCCGCGGCGGGCTCCACGACTTCGCGGAGACCTGGCCGGACGAGGGCGACGTCGACCTGTACGGACTGGTCAAGATCCTCCACGCCGCCGGCTACCCGTACATGCTCATGCCCGACCACGCGCCCCATCATCCGGACGATGCGGCGCCGCCCGGCGTCTGCGGTCGCGTGCGGCAGGCGTGGGCCTTCCAGTTCGGCTACATCATCGGTCTCATCCAGGCCGCCGAGCACGAGGCGCGCGCCGCAACGCGGCCGCGCGAGGGTTGACCGGGGGCCCGCGACTCGCTATCCATTAGCCGCGCGCTGGACCCGCCAGGCTGCGGGTGCTCAGGGGCCACGGGTCCCAGAGAGCTTGTCGCACCAGGACCTGAACGCCAACGGGACTCCCCATCCGTGAGCAGGGTTCTCCTCCTGTCGTGCGTGCCGCTGCTGCTTCTGGGAGCTCGGGCCGGGGCCGACGAGCTGGCGGCCAGGCTCCGCGCCGAGATCGTCAGCATGGCGCTCGATCAGCTCGGCGTGCCTTACGGCCGCGGCAGCACGGACCCCCACCGGGGTCTGGACTGCTCGGGGTTCGTGCGCTCGATCTACCAGCAGGCGGGGCTCGAGCTGCCGCGCGCCTCGGCAGCCCAGTACGCCTTCACCCAGCCCATCGATCCCCAGCAGGTCAGCCGCGGCGATCTGGTGTTCTTCGACATCCGGTCGCGTTCGAGGGCCCGGGTGAACCACGTGGGCATCTACCTGGGAGCCGGCTACTTCGCGCACGCCTCGCCGTCCCGGGGGATCATCGTGGATCACCTCAGCGAGCCCTACTACCAGCAGCGCTTCGTCGCCATCCGGCGGCACCCCGACCTCGGGCCCGCCGCCGCGGGCCCGTAGGCGCGCCGGGGTCGGGCCGGACGCGTCGCCGTCCCCGGACAGGAGGCCGAGCGTGCACCTGTTGGTGTTCGAGCAGCTATGGGAGGAGCACGGGCCGCTCGCCCGGACGCGCCCGGTGCTGGCGTTGCGGTGCGGCACCATGTCGCTGGGCGACCGCCTGGCCGCGCACTACCAGCCGGCGGCGGTATTCCACCAGGTGCGCGCGGCTCTGGCGCCCGTGCATGCCGAGCTCCTCGCGCGGCGCGGCAGCCCCGTCCGCGTGAACGAGCTGGCGGCGGCGCTGGCGGCCGACGTGCTGATCGTCGACGGCGCCGTGCTGGCGGGCGCGGGCGGCGCGCTCCCTGCCGCCGAGGGCGCGGACGAGGTGGGCATCGTCCACGACGTGATCGACCATGCGCCAGGGCCTGCCGGCCGCCTGGAGCCGGTGCGCCGTCCCGGCGGGCGGATCGCCTACGTCCGGCTGCGGCGCGCCACGGCGGCCGCCCTGTTGGCTCGCTGCGGCCCCGACCTGCCGGCGCTGCTCGCCGCGGCGCGCGCGGACGCCGGCATCGCGGCACGGCCGGTGCCCGCTGGCGAGATCGAGGTGATGACCTACCCGTGGCAGCTGCTGGAGCGCAACGGCGCGGCGATCCGCGCCGACCATGCCGCCGGTGGCAGCCGGGTGGCCGCCAGCGCCCGCGTCGATCCGACGGTCGCCTGGCTGCGGGACGGGGCGCGCGTGCCGCCGCCGGGCAGCGGGCCCGGCGCGGCTGCTGCCAGCATCGGTGCCGAGACGGTCATCGGTGCCTTCGTCAGCCTGGACGTGAGCGAGGGGCCGATCCTGATCGGGGCGAACGTGGTGATCCAGCCCCATGCCCACATCGAGGGCCCCGCCTACATCGGCGACGGCTCCACGGTGTGGGCGCACGCGCACCTCAAGCCCGGCTGCTCGCTGGGGCCCCGGTCACGGGTCTGCGGCCAGCTCGAGGAGGTGATCCTGCAGGGGCTGATGCACAAGTTCCACGCTGGCTTTCTCGGACACAGCTACGTGGGCGAGGGCGTCAACCTGGGCGACCAGACGGTCACCAGCAACCTGAAGAACGACCGCACGCCGGTCGAGGTGCACCTGGCGCCGGGACCGCTCCGGCGCATCGATACGGGCAGGCTGTACGTCGGCTCGCTGCTCGGCGATGGCGTGGCGACGGGCACCAACACCAATCTGACCACGGGCTGCGTCGTCGAGCCGCTGTCGTGCATCGTGTCTGCCGAGGCCACGCCCAAGTACGTGAGCGGCCTGCTGCTGCGGGGTCGGCCTCTGCCCTGGCCGTTCGCCTCGGCGTACAACGCCTTCCGGATCCTGGTGAGCGAGCGGCTGGCCTGGCCGCTTCCCGAGGGCCACGAGACGCTCTTCCGCCAGGTGTACGCCGACCTGAAGGCGACGCGGCGCCGCCTGCGCCTGGAGGCAGGCGCGGCCCGCTCCTCCTGAGGCGCGGGCGGCAGCTCAGCCGCGCGCCACCTCCATCGCCAGCCGGCCCCACTGCCACAGCCGCTGCGGCTCGTAGCGCACGGTGCTGATGTCCTTGAGAATGAACTCGAGGGGACAGCCGTGGCGCTGGCAGATGTTCCGCGTGGTCTGCAGATCGGCGCGGACGCGGGCCGCGTCGAAGGAGCGCTCGGCCAGCAGGGCGGGACTCGGCTTGCGCGAGAAGACGTAGTCGCGGCCGATCTCGCTGGCCCCGAGCTCCTGGTCGACCCAGGGGCTCATCGAGATCTTCCGCACGTTCGGGATGAGCCGCACCTCGCGCATCTTGCGGTCCAGCGGGTCGCAGCAGCCGTAGTAGACCAGGCCGAAGCGCGCGCAGATGGGGCTGGCGTAGCGCACCTCGTACTCCGCGAACATCTGGGGCGAGACGGTCGAGAACATCTGCGCCAGGCCGAACATCCACATGTCGCGCGTCCGCGGCCGCTGCGGATCGTACCCGGGCGCGGGCAGCTCGTCCGTGTAGGCGCCGGTGCAGTGGACGAGAGGCTGCGGTCCCGCCAGCAGCCCCTGCTCCTCGAGCTGGTCGAGCATGCTCAGGTAGCCCGCGCTCATGCGGCCGACCAGCCCGTGCATCAGCTCGGGTTGATCGACGAGGGCCCACAGCGCGGCCTCCACGCCCATCCACGTGCTGATCGGGTCCCACAGCGACAGGTAGGGGTCGGCGCCCCACGCCCTCACCTCCAGCAGCCCGTCGAACAGCTCGTGTGCCACCGCCAGCCGGCGAGCCGTCTCCTGCGCATCGTGCCGGATCCGCGGCACCTGGACCTTGGCCAGATCGTCCATCGTCCGGAACTGGTTGATGAAGCGATGCCCCACCACCGAATTCGTGGGATCGGTGACCGCGATCTCCTCCTGCCGGTCGACGCCGAACCCCGTGTTGTGGATCGCCTTGGGCACGCAGAGGAACGGCTCCACGACCATGTCCACCGGAAAGTGCCGCCACTGGTACAGGAGGCGCCGGAGCGAGTCCTCGTAGCCGCGGCACTCCGGGTCGACGCAGCGCAGCGTGAGCTCGTCCTGGTAGTTCATCTCGTTCCAGCAGACCTGGTCGATCATGACCATCGGCCGCTCGGGCTGCAGCCCGTTGAGCCGGCGCCAGCGCCTGCGGGTCTCCTCCTGGACTGGCAGCGCCGCGATCTCGGCGACCTGCGCCGCCAGCTCGCGCAGGATCTGTCTGTCTCGGGTGTTCACTGTAGAAAGGTCTCCGGGCAACGCGATGGTATGAGCGGGACGCCAGCCGTGCGGCGGCTGCCTGCTGGCAGGCCAACGTAGCCGGCGGGGCACGGCCGTGTCAAGCAGGCCCGGGGCCGCTGCCGCCGGCGGTCGCCGGCGAGGGCGCCGCCCGGGTGGCCTTGGGGGACACCCGCTTGACGGCAGCAGCGCCAGGCGGCAAGATGGGACGCGCCACGCATGTCCTCCCACCTCTGCCGTGGCGAAGAGGAGAGCCTGGCCATGGCTGCCCTGTCCTGGCGGGACCGTCCCCTGCGGATGGTGCGTTTCGACCACATCGGTGCCATGCTGCCGGCCGATCCGCAGGCCCTGGAGGCGCACGCCCGGCTGGTGGCCGACGAGCTGCACGCGAACTTCGAGTGGGTGATGGCCAACCCCGGCGCCGCGCCCGGGCTGGCCCATCTGGCCAACTTTCAGACCGAGCGGTTCGCGGTGAATCCGGCCATCGGCGCCGGCGACCCCATCCGCACGTACGTGCCCCTGGCGCACGCGCGCCAGATCACGGTCTTCGCGTACCTCAACCTCCACTGGTACTCGTACGCCTTCGCCGACCAGCATCCCGACTGGGAGCAGCGGCTGGCGACCGGCGAAGGGTACGGGCGCGTCCAGCCGCTCTACGGCAACGGGACCACGCTGTGCGTCAACTCCCCGTGGCGCGACTTCGCCTTCGCGATGATCGAAGAGGCGATGAAGACCGGCATCGACGGCGTGTTCCTCGACGGCCCGGTGGTCTTCCCGGGCTGCTGCTACTGCGGCGCCTGCCGGGCGCGCTTCCGCGAGCTGCACGGCGCCGAGCCGCCGCCTGCGGAGGACTGGCGGGAGCCGCGCTGGCGCCAGTTCATGCGCTTCCGGGAGGACTCGATGGCGGCGTTCCTGGCGGGCGCGCGCGCCGCCGTGCAGCGCGTGAATCCCGCCGGCGGCGTGTTCTGCAATGCCGGCAACTGGGCATACGGGAACGCGGTCGCGCGCAACCCCTGGGTGCTGGAGCGGCACCAGGACCTGACCGGCGCCGAGGCCTTCTTCCACCTGCGGCGGGAGGCCGTGCCCCACGTACTGGACAGCGCCCAGGCGGCCAAGTTCCTGCGGGCCGGGCGCAACCCCGCGGTCGTGTTCACCCACCACTGCCTGGGCGTGTGGCACTACCTGGGGATGCCCGACCTGGAGCTGCGACGCGCCTTCTACCAGGTGGCCGCGTGCGGCGCCAGCAACTGGCTGGCGGTGTTCCGGCCGGCGTGGGAGCGGCAGCGGGAGAAGACGTTCCGGACGGTTCGCGACACCTACGGGTTCCTGCGCGCGCACGAGGAGCTGTACATCGGTGCGACCTCGGCAGCACGCACGGCGCTGGTCCACTCGCAGGCCACCTCCCTGGCGTACCTGTCGCCGCGGGCCGCCGCGCGGGTGGAGGTCCACGAGCAGGATCTGGCCATGCACGTCGAGGGCAAGACGGCGGCCGATGTGACCGCCCTGAAGCGCGCCTGCGACTCGCTGTGCACCGACGAGTTCGCCGGCTTCTTTTACTGCCTGACGCGGAACCACGTGCCGTTCGACGTGCTCCGCGACGCGGACCTGCAGCCCGAGGTTCTCCGCCGGTACGACACCGTCGTGCTGCCGAACGTCGCCTGCCTGGAGGCCGGTTGGTGCGCCGCGCTGCTCGATTTCGCCAGGCGCGGGGGCACGGTGCTCGCGTCGTTCGAGACCGGGCAGTTCGACGCGGACGGCGAGCCGGCGGGAGGCGATTTCCTGCGCGCCCTGTTCGGCATCGAGACGGTCGAGGGCAGCATGGCGCCGGCCGCCGCCGAGGAGTACCTGGAGATCTCGCCCGCCGGTGCGGCGGTCTTCGCCGGGCTGGCCGCCGGGGAGCTGGTGCCCCGCTTCCGCGCCGTTCTCCGCGTGCGCGCCGTACCGGCGGCGCGCGCGCTGTGCCACCTGATGGAGCCGATCGGTCAGGTGTACGCGCCGCTGCGACCGGCGACGGCGTACCCCGGGATCCTCGACCACGCCGTCGGGGCCGGCCGCGGCGTGTTCTTCGCCGGGGCGTTCGGCGAGTCCTACCACAGCTTCGGGTTCCTGGAGTACGAGCAACTGCTGGGGGACCTGCTGCACCGCCTGCCGGGCGCCAGGCCGCAGATCGTCACCGACGCGCCCGCGACGGTCCAGATGGAGCTGTGGCGCCAGGGCGAGCAGCGGTGGCTGCTGCATCTGGTCAACAACTCGGGCGATATGCGCCGGCCGATCGCCCGGATCCTGCCGGTGCCGCCCCTGCGCCTCGAGCTGCCCGGCGTGCACGCCGTCCGGGCCGCCTCGGTGCAGGGCGCGCCCCTGACGCTGGCGCCGACGGCCGGCGGGTGCACGGTCCACCTGGAGCTGGCGGACCAGTACGACGTGGTGATCCTGGAGACCGACTAGCCGGCCCGCTGCCGCTCACTCGCAGGCGCGGAGGGCGCGCGCGAGGATTTCCGCCTGCCGCTCGGCCTCGTCCAGGTCGAAGTAGTTCGTCTTCAGCATGACGATGCGCGGCTGGATGCTCTCCCAGACCGGGCACATGCCGCGCTCGTAGCAGGGAAGGCGGCCCGCGAACTGCGGATAGCGCTCGGGCCGCTCCGCCACCGCGCGGTTGAGGTTGGCGAAGACCGGCTCGAGGTGCGCCGGCTGGTACGCGCCGTAGAAGCCGTCGCCGCCCAGCTCCCGGAAACGGCGCAGCAGGTCCGCCCAGGCCAGGTCGTCGCGCGCGATGCGCGCCGCCAGGGTCCAGTACGCATTGACGTAGCCTGGAGGGGTGCGCTGCGGGACCAGCCAGTCGCAGGTCTCCAGCACCGCGAGAAAGGCGCGCGCGCAGGCCGCGCGCATCGCCGCCAGCTCGTCCAGCCGCTCCAGCTCCGCCAGCGCCACGGCGCAGGCCACCTCGGGTAGACGCTGGTTCCAGCCGAGGGAATCGTGGCGCAGGTAGTCGGGGTGGCAGCGCTGCTCCTCGGAGACCACGGTGTTGCCGGGACGCGCGGACAGATCCTTGAAGCCGAGGGTGGCGGCCTTGCGGGCCCGCGTGGCCAGCTCTTCGTCGCTGCAGATCAGGATCCCGCCGTCGCCGCAGGTGAGCGTCTTGGACGCCTGGAAGCTGAAACTGGCGAAGTGCCCGATGGAGCCGGCCACGCGCCCCCGGTAGGAGCCCAGATAGCACTGGGCGTTGTCCTCGATGACCGTCAGCCCATGGGCGGCGGCCAGCTCCATGATGGGGTCCAGGTCCGCCATCAGGCCGCAGATGGCCACGGGGATGATCGCCCGGGTGCGCGGCGTCAGATGGCGGCGGATCTCGGCGACGCTGATCGTCCACGTGTCCGGGTCCACGTCGACGACGATGGGTACCGCGTTGCACTGGAACGCCACGGCTGGCGTGGAGAACACCGTGAAGGCCGGCACGATCACCTCGTCGCCCACCCCCACGCCGGCGGCCAGCAGCGCCGTCTGCATGGTGGCCGTGCCGTTGGCCACCGCCAGTCCGTAGCGCTGGCCGAAGCGGGCGGCGAACTCGCGCTCCAGGCGGGCGGTGATCCCCACCGAATGCGCGTTGTGGAAGCCGAAATCGAGGACCTGCGCGACGTACTCGTACGCCCGCGGCGACACGCGCGGGATGCGGCGAGGCTGGCCTGTGCTCATCGGTCCGGTCTTCTCCTCGACGGCGGCCCGGCCGTGCGGTCGGCCGGGACCGGGGCTGGCGCGGCGCGCCTAGCGCAGCAGGAGCATCTTGCGCACCTGCTGATCCGCGCCGGCGATCAGGCGGCAGTAGTAGGGACCCGTGGCCCGGTGCGCCGCCGACCAGCTCAGCGCGTGCTCGCCGGCGGCCTGCCAGCCGTCCGCCAGCACGTCGACGACCTGGCCCTGGGCATTCAGCACCGCCACCTGGACGCGCTGGGCCGCCGGCAGCCGGTAGCGGATCGTCGCGCTCGCGTTGAACGGGTTGGGATAGGTCGGGTCGAGCGCGACGCGCTGCGGCACGGCCGCCTGGGGCGCCAGCACCGCGGTGTCCGTCCCCAGGATCTCCGCCAGGGCCGCCGCCAGGCGATCGATCTGCTCCTCGCTGTTGTACACGTGCGTCGACAGGCGGATGATCGCGACGTTCTCGCGCGGGATCGCGTTGTCGGCGAGCACGGAGTTGTAGGCGGTGCGCTTGATGAGGATGCCCCGCTCGTGGAGCGCCTGGTACAGCGCCTCGACGGGCATGGTCTGCACCTGGTAGCTGACCATCGCCGAGCACAGCTCCGGATCCTCGGGCGTGACCGGCGCGAGCGCGGCGATCGGCGCCAGACGGGCCCGCAAGTAACGGTTGAGCGCCAGCGCGCGCGCCTGCACCCGCTCCTTGCCCAGCAGCTCGTGGAAGCGCAGGGTCAGGCCGTGGGCGAGCAGCGCCGGCGTGTTGCGCGTGCCGCTGCCGGCGGTGTAGGGCGCGTAGTAGGAGCCGCCGCCGCTGCCCGCGTACACGGACACCGGCTTGATGCGGTCCTGGGCTTCGCGGCGCACGTACAGCAGCCCCGAGCCCTTGGGCGCCAGCAGCCACTTGTGGCTGCTGGACGCGTACGCGTCTACCTGCAGCTCCTTGACGTCGACCGCCAGCATGCCGGGGGCCTGCGCTCCGTCGCAGACCAGCAGGATGCCGCGCGCGTGGGCCAGGGCGGCGATCTCGGCCACCGGCATGCGCAGGCCCGTGGTCGTGTTGACGTGGCTGATGCTGACCACGCGGGTCCGGGGCGTGATGCCCGCCTCGATGCGCGCGACGAGGTCGGCCTTGCTCGGCGCGGGCGTGGGCAGATGGACCTGGCGGACGCGCGTGCCGTGCAGGTGGGCCATGTGCAGCCAGCACCAGACGCCGCCCGGGTGCTCGTGGTCGGTGGTGAGCACCTCGTCGCCGGGCTCGAGCCGCATGCCCGTGGCGATCAGGTTCATGCCCTCGGTGGTGTTGCGGGTCAGGAACACCTCGTCGGTGCCCGCATTCAGGAAGGCCGCTGCCTGTTCCTGCACCTGGGCGAGCGGATGGTCCGGAAGGCCCGACCACGTGTAGTCGTAGGGGTCGGTCTCCAGCAGGTCCAGATACGCCTTGTGGGCCGCCTGGATGCACACCGGCGTCGGGCCGATGCTGCCGTTGTTGAAGTGGAGCAGTCCCTCCCGCAACGAGAACTCGCGCTGCACGCGGCCCCAGAACGCCGGCTCGTCCGCTGCCGCCCTCAGATCCCGGGCCAGCGCGTCCAGGTGCTCGCCGGCGATGCGAGCCACGGCCGGCAGCGTGGGCGCCGCAGCCAGGGCGGCGGCCAGTCCCTTGAGGAAGCCTCTCCGTCTCACGACTGCACCTCCTGGGGCCCGCCCGGCGCGTGTCACCCGCGCGCGGGGCGGCGCGCCCGCGCCCGCGCCCTCGACCCGGCGGGACGCTGCCGGGCGAGCAGCTCGCCCGCGTTCTCCTTGACCTTGGCCACCGCCTCCACCAGACGCTGCAGATCCTGCCTGCTGGCCAGCAGCAGCGGATGCGGCAGCGTGCAGATCGTCTGTGTGGCCGCCCGCTCCGCGTGCGGGCAGCGGACGTCGCGGTAGGGTCCCTGGCGCTGGCCGGCGCGGGGCGGCCAGTTCCGGAACAGGGCGCACTGGTGGATGGCCTGCCCGTATCCCTGTCCCATGCTGACGCCTTCTGCGGCCAGCGCCCGGCGGAACTGCTCGCGGCTGAGCCCGGCGAAGGCCTCGGCGTCGTACTGCATCAGGTAGAAGTAGTAGCCTCGGCGCGTGATCCGCGCATCCTCCGGCAGCGGCGTCAGGCCCCCCACCTGGCGCAGGCCCCGGCCGAGGAAGGCGGCCGCGCGCATCTTGGGGAGCACCTGTTTCTTCAGCCGCGCGAACTGGGTGTTGAGCAGCGCGCCCTGGAGGTCGGTGAGCCGCAGGTTGGAGGACAGCAGGTAGAAATCGTAGAACCCCTTGTCCTCCAGCCGGCCGAGGTTGTGGTAGCGGTAGGCGCGGTGCCAGTTGGCCTGGGTGCGGCAGAGGACGATGCCTCCCTCGCCGCAGGTGAGCGCCTTGGACTGCTGAAAGCTGAAGGTGCCGAAGTCGCCGTACGAGCCTACCCCGCGACCGCGCCACTGCGTGCCGTGCGCGTGCGCGCAGTCCTCGATCAGCGGGAGGCGGTGCCGGCGCGCGATGCGCGTGATGCGATCCAGGTCCGCCGGGTAGCCGCCGAAGTGGACGATCACGATGGCCGCGGTGCGCGGCGTGATGGCGGCCTCGATGGCCGCTGGATCCGGCTGCAGCGTGCGCGGGTCGCAGTCCGCGAACACGGGGACCGCGCCCATGGGCAGCGCCGCGGAGGCGGAGACGACGAAGGACAGCGCGGGGACGACCACCTCGTCGCCGGGCTCCACGCCGGCCGCGCGCAGCGCCATCTCCAGCGCCACGGTGCCGTTGGTGCAGGCGAGCCCGTAGGCGGCATCGTGGTAGGCGGCGAAGGCGCGCTCGAACTTGCCGCACTGGCTGGCGGCCTGCGCCTCGAGCGTGCCGCCGCGCCACCACACGCCGCTGCGGAAGACCGCCAGCAGCGCCTTCTCGTCTTTCGCGTCGAACACGGGCCACTGCACCTGCAGCGGCCGGGGAAAGACGGGCGAACCACCGAGTAGCGCGAGCTTTGCCATGGGCTTCGACCTTCTCCTTCGAGTGTGGGGGAGCCGGCGCGGCCGCGTCAGTCGATCTGGTACAGGTGCACCTGGTAGGGCGCGAAGCTGTCGGTGAAGGTCCCCGCGGCCAGGGGCAGCTGCCGGCCTTCGTCGATGACCTGGGCGGTGCGCCGCTTGCCGGGCGCCGCCAGCGTGAAGGTGGCCTCGGTGGCGCCGTCCCGCATGCTCACCGCGAACACCCACAGGGAACCCCGGCACTCCGTGACCCGCACGGCCACGGGAATCTCGGGCTGGCTGGAAGTCACGGTGACGGCCTGCTGCAGGGCGGGGCTGTTGAGCACGGGCGCCAGCGCGTGGATCTGCTGGTTCAGCGCGGTCACCGCCGCCAGCATCTCCGGATCGTCCAGCAGGGCGTGCTCGTTGAAGCGAGGCTTCCACTCGTGGACGAAGTAGATGATTCCCTGCGACCCGTGGATGAGCGACATCCACACCTCGGCCCGGACCTGCTCCGGGGTGGCCTTGGACGCTTCCGAGTAGATCCGGGTGCACTCGATGCAGTTCCAGACCACCTGCTCGGGCGCGGTCCACTCCCGCAGCCGGCTCACGCCGAACGGCACCAGCCACAGCTTGCCGGAGGTCTCCGCGCGGTCGCTGGCGACGGGATAGATGTCGAACGAGACGACGTCGGCCCCGCGCACGTACTCCAGATAGTCCTCCGGATGATTGGTGCGCGTGCCGCGGCCCACGCAGCCATCCCAGGCGACGCCCGGGCCGAGGTTGAGCAGGACCGGGCGCGACGGGTCGCGGCTGCGGATGGCCTGGTAGTCGGCGATGACCGCGGCCGGCAGGATCGGTGGATCGTAGCTGCTGGTGGCGGCGTTCCACTGCGCGTTGTCCGGCTCGTCGCCGTGCATCCACGCCACGATGGTGGGATCGTCGAGGTGCGCCAGCCCGACCTCGTTCTGGGCACACACCACCTGCATGCCCGCGGCTGCCAGCTCGCGCAGCTGCTCCTCGGTGGGGCCCTGCCACAGGCCCACGTACAGGTTGATCCCGGCCGCCTTGTACCGGGCCGCATTGCCGGGGCTCTGCAGCCACACGGCGATGGGGAAGTACTCCGGGCCGCTGGGTGGGCCCTGGGACCAGCGAGCATAGGCATTCATGGCGGTCTCGTCGCGAGGGGCGGTGCTCGAAGAGGACAGGCAGCCGGCGAGCAGCGGGGACGCGGCGGCCATGGCGAACAGCCAGCGCCGTCTCCGGGCCTGACAGGGCAGCATGACGGCACACTCCTTCCGGAAGTGGGCGGGCAGCCGCCCGCCAGGGGCGCGTCGGAGGGCGCGCGAGCCGCGCAGCAGCGCGGCGAGCCACCAGCATCGGCACCGCAAAGGAGCGCATCTTTCTGCCGCGGCGCAATTCGCCTATGTTGGCCAGCGCCCATGCTCGCGGGCCGGCGCATGTCGCCGCCGCGACCGGCCGTGCCCACGGCGCGCCGGGTCGCGGCGACCCTGCTGCGGCCCCGGGCCTGTCGCCAGCTCGCTCGACGAGGTGCTGCCATGCCGACTGCTGCCGCCCTGCCCTATCAGAACCCCGAGCTGTCGCCGGCCGGCCGCGCCGCCGATCTGGTCGGGCGCCTGACGCTGGCGGAGAAGGTCTCCCAGATGCTGCACGAGTCGCCCGCCGTGCCGCGGCTGGGGATCCCCGAGTACAACTGGTGGAACGAGTGCCTGCACGGGGTCGCTCGCGCCGGGAAGGCCACGGTCTTTCCCCAGGCCATCGGCCTGGCGGCCGCCTTCGATGCCGACCTCGTGGAGAAGGTGGCCACGGCCATCGCCGACGAGGCGCGCGCCAAGCATCACCAGGCGCTGCGGCAGGGCAACCGCGGCGCGTACTTCGGCCTGACCTTCTGGACGCCCAACATCAACATCTTCCGCGATCCCCGCTGGGGACGCGGCCAGGAGACCTACGGGGAGGACCCCTATCTGACCGCGCGCCTCGGCGTCGCCTTCGTACGCGGCCTGCAGGGCAGCGACCCGCACTACCTCAAGGCGGTCGCCACCCCCAAGCACTATGCCGTGCACAGCGGGCCCGAACCCGAGCGCCATCGCTTCGACGCGCGGGTGAGCGGGCGTGACCTGCGGGAGACCTACCTGCGGGCCTTCCGGGCCTGCGTGGTGGAGGGGGGCGCGGCATCGATCATGGGGGCCTACAACCGCACCAACGGCGAGGCCTGCTGCGCCAGCCCGACCCTCCTGCAGCGCATCCTGCGCGACGAATGGGGGTTCCAGGGGTACGTGGTCTCCGACTGCGGCGCCATCGACGACATCCACGCGCACCACGGTCTCGCCGGCAGCGCGGCCGAGGCCGCCGCCCTGGCGGTGCGTCACGGCTGCGACCTCAACTGCGGCCGGACCTACGTGGCGCTGCTGGAGGCGGTCGCCCACGGCCTGCTCGACGAGGCGACGATCGACCGGGCCGTGACCCGGCTGTTCGTGGCCCGCTTCCGCCTGGGCATGTTCGATCCGGAGGCGCGGGTGCCGCACGCCCGCCTCGGGCCGGCGGTGGTCCGCTGCGCGGCGCACCGCGACCTGGCGCTGACCGCGGCCCGCGAGTCCATCGTGTTGCTGAAGAACGAGGGTTCGCTGCTGCCCCTGGATCGCGGCGCGCTCCGCTCCGTGGCCGTCGTCGGCCCCACGGCGGACAGTGTCCGCGTGCTGCTGGGCAACTACTACGGGTACGCCGGCCAGTACGTGACCCCGTTCCAGGGGATCGTCGAGGCGGTGTCGCCCGGCACGCAGGTGTGGCGTGTGGAGGGGTGCCGGCTGACCGGGACGAACCGCCGCGGCCTGGACGAGGCGGTGCGTGTGGCCGCGCGGGCGGACGTGATCGTCGCCTGCTGCGGGTACTCGCCGGAGCTGGAAGGCGAGGAGGGCGACGTGGAGGACGAGGCGGGCACGGGCGATCGCTCCCGCATCGGGCTGCCGGGACTGCAGGAAGAGCTGATCCTGCGCCTGGCCGACACGGGTCGGCCAGTGGTGCTCGTGCTGACCGGCGGCAGCCCGATCGCCTTCCCGGAAGTGGCCGCCCGCGTCCCGGCGATCCTGATGCTCTGGTACCCGGGAGAGGCGGGGGGAACGGCGCTGGCCGAGGTGCTCTTCGGCGACCACAACCCCGCCGGCCGGCTGCCGGTGACCTTCGTGCGCTCGCTGGACCAGCTGCCGCCGTTCGCCGACTATGCCATGCGCGGCCGCACCTATCGCTTCATGAGCGACGAGCCGCTCTACCGCTTCGGGTACGGCCTGAGCTACACGCGCTTCGCCTACACCGACCTGCGGCTCGCGCGTAGCCGCATCGCCGCCGGCGAGCCGGTCAGCGTGACGGCGACCGTCACCAACGTGGGGGACCGCGCCGGCGACGAGGTGGTGCAGCTATATGTGCAGGATCTGGCCGCCTCGGTCCCGGTGCCGCGGCTCCATCTGGAAGGCTGCCGCCGGGTGCATCTGCAGCCCGGCGAGGCGACCACCGTGCGCTTCACCCTGACGGCGGCGCAGCTGGCCGCGTTCGATGACGAGGGCCGGCCCTGGGTGGAGCCCGGCGAGTTCCGGGTGTCGGTGGGCGGCGGCCAGCCCGGCGATCCTGCCGCCGGCGCGCTCGCCACGGTGCTGACCGTGGCGGGCGGCGCGCCGGTCCCCGCCGCGCCCTGACGGAGAGGAGGACGAGGTGATCATCGATACGCTGAGCCACGCTGCCCTGTACTTCGCCCTCGGCCCGCGGCTGGAGCGGGCCCTGCGCTTCCTGCAGACCCTGGACGCGGCGCGGGCTCCGGTCGGGCGGCACGAGATCGCCGGCGATCAGGTCTTCGCGCTGGTACAGGAGTACGAGTCGCGGCCCCTGTCGGCCGGCGCGTGGGAGGCGCACCGGAAATACATGGACGTGCAGTACGTGGCGGCCGGGGCCGAGCAGATGGGGTACGCGCCCGTGGCCAGCCTGCAGGCCGGGCCGTACGACGCCGACAAGGACTTCCTGCGGCTGGAAGGCGAAGGGCAGTTCTTCCGCCTGGAGGCCGGCCAGTTCGCCATCTTCGCGCCGCAGGACGCGCACATGCCGGGCCTCCAGGCGCGCGGACCCCAGCGGGTGAAGAAGGTCGTGGTGAAGGTGCGGGTGTGAGCGGCAGCCGCCGCGCGGGGCGGCCGGCAGCCACCGCGCGCCCGCGTCACTCGCCGCATGCCTCGATGGCGCGGATCGCCTCCTCGTCCAGGAAGCGACCGTCGGCGGCGGCCACCGCTGACTCCAGCTCGTCGAGGGTCGCCGCGCCGGACAGCACGATGCTGACGCGCGGGTCCGAGAGCAGGTAGCGGAGCGCCGTATCGACGACGTCCAGGCCGCGTTCGGCCAGCAGCGTCTCGACCTTCTCCAGCCGGTCGTACAGGTCCGCGTACCGCCCCTGCGCCCGCCAGCGGTCGCGCTTGGATCCCAGGAGCCCGGCATGCAGCGGCGAGGCGGCGATCAGTGCCACCTGCCGCTCGGCGGCGGCCGGCGCCAGTATCTGCTTGGCCGACTGCACCAGCAGATCGTACTTGCAGAACGTGATGACCGAGACGAAGTCGTCGGTCTCCTGGAGCATGTCGCGCATCAGCTCCAGGTCGGAGCCGGTCAGGCCGATGTGCGTGGTCAGGCCCTGGTCGCGGATCTCGCGCAGGGCCTCCAGGGTCCGTCCTGGACCGAACACGCCCTCCCAGCCGGCCTGCTCCGACTCGTGGATCTGCAGGAGGTCGACCCGATCGCGCTGGAGGCGCTTCAGACTGGCCTCGAAACCCCGCCAGACCGTGTCCCGGGTGTAGTCGAACGGCTCGGGGAAGTAGCCCACCTTGGTGGCCAGGAAGTGGGGCTCGCTCACTCCCTTGAGCGCGTGCCCCAGCACTTCCTCGCTGCGCCCGCGGCCGTATAGGGGGGCGGTGTCGAAGTAGTTGATGCCGAGCTCGAGGGCGCGTTCGACCATCCGCACCCCATACGACACCGGCTGCGGGTCGAGCTCCGGCCGGCCGTAGAACCACGAGCCGCCCAGGCCGATGGCGCTCACCTGCCAGCCCGTCCTGCCGAATGGGCGATAGTGCATGCGTTCACCTCCGTGGCGCAGTGCGCCGTCCGCGCGCGGCGCAGCAGGAGCCGCGCTGGTGTGCGGCCGGAACCGACCAGTCTGGGCGCGGGGCCTGGCCCGCGTGCCGGCTCGTTCAGCCGGCTGCGCCCGCGTCGGTCCGGTTCGCCTCGATGAACCTGTCCATCTCCGCCAGGATCCGCGCGTGCTTCTCCCGCAGGTCGGGGCGCGGCTCCTCGGCCATGTAGGTCGTCAGGCCGCCGTCGACGGTGATGTTCTGGCCGGTGACGAAGCGGGACTCGTCGCTGGCCAGGTAGACGGCCAGGTAGGCGATGTCGCGCGGCCGGCCGACCGTCTCCAGCGGCTGGAAAAAGCGGTGCCCGAGCACGCCGGGGTCGCCGAAGCGGCGCGCGAACTCCTGGCGCGCCTCCGGTCCGAGGCTGGCCGGGCCGCTGTACCGTTGATCGTCTCCCAGGTAGATGGCTCCGGGGCTGATGCAGTTGACGCGGATGTAGTACGGAGCCAGCTCCGCCGCCAGCGCCCGCGTGGCGCCGATGATGCCCGCCTTGGTGGCCGCGTACACCGTGTTGCCCGGGCTGCCCTCTACGCCGTGCACGGACGAGATGTTGACGATGGCGCCCCCGCCGCGCGCCTTCATGAGCGGCACGGCGTACTGGCAGCCCAGGTGCATGCCGCGCAGGTTGGTATTCACCAGCCGATCGTAGTCCTCGTCTCGGATGTCCTCCAGGCGGGTGCCCATGCCGACGCCGGCGTTGTTCACGAGAATGTCCAGGCCGCCGCAGCGCTCGGCAGCGGCGGCGAACAGGCGCTCCATCTGGCTGCGCACGCTCACGTCGGTCGGCACCGCGACGGCGTCGCCGCCCGCCGCCTCGATCTCCTCCTGCACGCGGGCGAGCTTGTCCGCCGACCGCGCTGCCAGCACCACGCGCGCGCCCTCCTGGGCGAACAGGAGGGCGATCCCGCGCCCGATCCCCTGCCCGGCGCCCGTGATGACTGCGGCAAGGTCTTTCAGTCGCATGGGACCCCCCGTGCCGAGGCGTGGCGACGGCGTGGCGACGCCGCCGGGCCACCGGGTGCGGCGCAGTCCGGCTAGGCGCGAGCGGCCCGCGCCAGGCGCGCCAGCAGGGCCTGGTACGCCGGTTTCGGCCGGTACTCGCGATCGAAGATGAGCGCCTCGTCCCAGCCGCGGAAGAACGCCGGCACCCACGAGTGACAGTCGGTGAACCCCCACAGGACGAGAGCCGTGCAGCGCGGCGCCGCCAGGCACACGTCGAGGATGTCGCCATACACGCGCGCCTGTCGTTCCAGAGCCGCCGGCTCGACCGGCACCGGCAGCCGGACATCGAGTTCGGTGACGTGGACATCCAGGCCCAGCCCGCCGAGGCGCTCCATGTTGGCGGCCAGCTCGTCCAGCGGTGGGCCGCCGTCGACGGGAATGTGCATCTGCAGGCCGATGCCGTGGAGGGGGACGCCCCGGTCGACGAGCTGGCGCGCCAGCGCGAACACCGCGTCCGACTTGGCGTTGAGCCCCTCCGCGCCGTAGTCGTTGTAGAAGAGCCGCGCGTGCGGGTCCGCGGCATGGGCCAGGCGGAACGCCTCCTCCAGGTACCCGGGGCCCAGGGCCCGCAGCCAGGGCGTGTCCCGCAGCCCGCCCTCATCGGCCACGGCCTCGTTGACCACGTCCCACGCGGCCAGCTTGCCGGCGAAGTGGCCGGCGACCGCCAGGATGTGCTCCTCCAGGAACGCGCGCCATTCGCGGGGGCCGCGGCCCTCGGCCAGCGCCCAGGCGGGAAGCTGCTGGTGCCAGACCAGCGTGTGGCCGCGCACCGCCATGGCAGCCTGCTGCGCGAAGGCCACCAGCGCCTCGGCCGGCGCGAACGCGTAGCGCTCCGGAGCGGGATGAACGGGGGCTGCCTTCATGGCGTTCTCGGGCGTCAGCATGCTGAACTCGCGCGCCAGCGTGGCGCCGTACGCCGGGTCCTGCTGGAGGAACTGCGGGGCCGCCGCGGCCCCGATCCGCAGGCCGCAGCGCTGCGCGGCGGCGCGCAGCGTCAGTGAGGTCATCGCCAGGGCTCCTCGGCTGTTTCCACGCACGGCGCGGCGCACCGGGCGGCGGCCGCGCCCGGCCTCAGGTGCGCCAGTAGGTCGACGCCGCGGTCGGCTGGTAGGCGATCTCCAGGTGCGGCGTGTCGACGCGTCGCTGTTCCTCGTGCAGGCTGTCGCAGGCGGCGATCACCAGCCCCGAGGTCAGCAGCGTGCGCTCCACCGGGTAGCTCGGCCTGCCGGTCAGGAACATGCGTTCGATGTTGTGCACCAGCGGGGAGAAGAAGTTCGCCAGGGTGACCCGGCCGGGCATGGGCAAGTACATCTGAGTCGACAGCGGCTCGTCGGCGCCGTCGATGGAGGCCGCGAAGTTGAAGTCCTGAACGAGGCCGTTCAGCAGGATCATCGTCGATCGCAGCCCGTCCAGGTGCTCGTAGTGATAGGCCAGCGGCTCCTTGACGATCTCGCGCAGCTCGTCGCCCGTCGGGAACACATTGTTGAAGCCGGCCCGCGCCGGCCTGAGGGTGTGGCTGCGGCACAGCGCGGCCTCGAACAGGCGGCGCGACCACAGCCCGTCGTGGTGCGCCTGCCAGAAGCGCTCGCCGCGGTAGGTCTGCAGCCAGCGCACGCCGCACTCGCCGCCGGCCCGCCGTTCCGCCATGCACTGCTGCGTCTCCAGGGCGTGGAAGTCGTAGCTGTCCACGCCGCCGTAGCCGACGCACATGTCCTCGGTGACGCGCGCGCCGAGGGGCATCTCCACGGGCGGCGTCCGGTAGGTCACCGGCAGCGACGAGCCAGCCATGAAGGCGAACCCCAGCTCGCGCGCCGTGTCGTACATCTGCCGGCACCACTCCCACTTCCACGACAGGTGCTTGTCGTTGAAGACCGGCACCGCGCGCCCGCTGGCGCGGAACACGGCCACGACCTGGCTGAACAGCTCGAAGCGGGGGTACAGGTGCTGCCCCTTCTCGTTGCGCGGATACTGGCCGTGCTCGCCGATGAGCAGGACCCCGTCGACCGCCAGCCTGGAGGTGCCCCGCGTCAGGGCCTCGGCCACGGTGGGGTAGAGGGTCATGCCCGGGAAACGCGCGGCGCGGTCCCGGCTCAGATCGTTGTCGCCGATCTGGTCCACGTAGAGCGACACCAGATCCATGGGCGGCCGGTGGTGCCGGCCCTCCCAGCCGTAGCCGGCGAGGAACCGGTCCACGATGTGCTGGGCGTGCGCATGCTTGTGGTAGACCGTGACGATGGCGGCGAGCTGGGGCCGGGTGGCCATGTCGTGCTTCTCCGCTGTCGATGGCAGCGCCGCCAGGCGCCCCGGGCAGCCGCTCGGGCGCACTGGCGGGCGAGCCGGGCGATCACAGCCCGAGACGTTCGTGGACCTCGCGCAGGGCGGCGATGACGTCGGCGATGAGCTCTTCCAGCGGCACGCCGAGCATGGCCGCGCCGCGCTCGATGACGCCACGGTTCACACCCGCGGCGAAGCTGGCCTGCTTCCACTTCTTCAGCACCGACTTCACCTGCAGGTCGCCGACGCTGCGGGACGGCCGCACCAGGGCGCAGGCGGCGATGAAGCCCGTCAGCTCGTCCACCGCGTACAGCGTCTTCTCCAGCAGGCTCACCGGCTCGACGTCCGTGCAGATGCCCCAGCCATGTGCCAGCGCGGCGCGGCTGTACTCCTCGGGCCAGCCGTGCTCGTCGAGGATTCGCTTGACCTGCTGGCAATGGGCTTCCGGGTAGCGCTCGTAGTCCAGATCGTGGATGAGCCCGACGATCCCCCACTGGTCCTCGTCGGCGCCGTGCTTGCGCGCCATGTACCGCATCGCGGCCTCCACGGCGAACGCGTGGGCGAGCAGCGATGGGTTCTCGGTGTACTCCTGCAGCAGGACCAGCGCCTGATCGCGGGTCGGTCGGATCCGGGTCATCTCGGCTCCTCGAGAAGCGGGTGGGGGCGCGCCCGGGCGATTCGCCGCCGTCCGGGCCGATGCCGGGACCGATAACTAGGCGGGCGCTGCGCCGGCGTCAACCCGGCCGCCGGGACGCGGGCGGGTTGCTGCCGCATGCGGGCGGGGTCATATTCTCCGCCCCGCCGCGCTGCCCGGCGATCCCGGTCCCGCTGACGACACGGCCACGCTGGGCGGCGGGCCGCCGGGGCACGTGGTCCGGTGACGGCACGCCGCCGTCCGGGCAGCGCGCTGCCGCAGGCAACCTCAAGGATGCGAGCCGAGGTACGGCTGATGGACATGGAGCGGAACGGCCCCCAGGCGGGCCAGCAGGAGCGCAACGCCGCGTTGCTGGCGGGAGCCAGGTACCTGGGGCCCGCGATCGAATCCAGGGTGCTGCCCCTGCGGGTGGATCTGGCGGCAGCCGACCGGCTGACGGCGGCGCAGGTCGCCCTGCTGGAGGGGCTCGGCATCGAGGCGGCCCGCACGGCCATCCAGGCCGTCGGCGCGCTGGCCGCCATCAACGAGGTGGACCATCTGGGGGGCGGTCTGGAGCTGATTCCCGCGCTGCTGCTCACGCTGGCGGTGGTCGACTACGAGGGGGTCCACTACACGATCGAGCACGCGCACACGAGCATCGGCTACTACGCGTCGCTGGCGGCGCTCGGTTTCCTGGCCCCGGAAGACGTGGTGGCCGGCTTCCGGCGCGGGCTGGACATCGCCGGGCACGTGGCGTGGGTGCCGGGCGGCACGCAGCTCAACGGCGGTCGCCTGGGCGTGATGATCCCGGCGGCAGTCGGGCAGGCGTTGGGTCTGCGCGCCCAGGCTGGCGACTCGGCCTGGGTGCTGGTCCACTGCGGCGACGCAGGCTGGATCTCGGGGCAGGCGCTGGACGGGTTCAACGCGGCCAGCCTGCACCGCGCGCCGGTCACCTTCGTCATGCACCGCAACGGCATCCAGCTCTCCGGCACGACGCGCCAGATCATGGCGCGCGATCCCCGGCCGGTCATCGCGGCGCTGGGCATCCAGCTGCTGGAGATCCCGTCGCTGCACGATCCCCAGGCGCTGTTCGCCGCCTACCGGCAGAGCCGGGCGCTGGCCCGCCAGGGACAGCCCAGCCTCATCTATCCGGTGGGCTACTGCTCCGGCGAGCGGGAGCGCATCGACCTGGCGGCGCTGGGCCGGATGTACGGCGTCGCGGCCGAGGTGGAGGCCCTGGCGCGGCGCCACCACGTGCCCATGGACCGCGAGATCTGGATTCCCGGGTCGCTGATGAGCTTCCGGGATGCCGCGGCCATGGTCGAGTGCGTGTTCGCGGTCAACGAGCTGCCGGGCGGCAGGACCCATCACGATGGACACCTGCGGGGCCGCGACGTGGCGGCGGTGCTGGCAGGTCCGATGCTGCGGCTGACCGACGCTCAGCGCGAGGCGCTGGCAGCGATCCGCCGGGCGCCGCCCCGCCGGGTGGTCACCGCGGCGCGGCCGGCGCCGGGCACGGCGAATCTGCTGCTCCCCCGGGCGGTCCGCGGCGAGGCGGCGCTGCCGGGCGTCGGCCAGACGGACAGCCCGCGGGCGGGCTGCGAGGCTGCCTACGCGCTGCTGGCGCGCCAGTTCCCCGCGCGGATGTTCGTGGTCAGCTGCGACCTGGACCCGTCGACGAAGCTCGCCAAGGCGCGCCAGCACCTGCCGGCGGACCACCAGTTCGAGATGAGCATCGAGGAACAGGCGGCCGCGTTGCTGGCCAACGGCCTGGCGATGAGCGGCGGCGGCCCGCGGCTCACCGTCGTGTCCACCTTCGCGGCCTTCTTCGAGGGCATCGCCCGCGAGGGCTTCGACATGTGGCGCTACCAGCGCAACCTCACCGGCGCCAACGAGGGCCTCAACGTGGTCTTCCACATGTCGCACGTGGGCGCCTGCACGGGCCGCGACCACTTCTCCGGCTGGGGTCTGGACTGGATCAACGTCGGCCTGACCTACCTGCCCTACCTCCATCGCTTCTACGCGCCGGCGGACGTCCGCGCCGCGTTCCTGGCGGTCTGCGACCTGGCGGCGCACTACGGGGGGCACGTGATCGGCGTGCCGCGCGACAACCTGCCGGTGCTGGCTCGGCAGGACGGCTCCGGACCGCTGTACGCCCTCGACGCGGACTGGGAGGCGGTCACGGCCTACCGCCAGCACGCCGGCGCGCGCCACGCGATCCTGGCCTTCGGCGCGCCGGCCTTTCTGGCCGGCGAGGCCGCCGCGGCGCTCGGCAGCGACGGTCTGCCCGTGGACGTGCACATCGTCAATGCGCTGCCGTTGCCGCCGGGGGCGCTGGCCGCGCTGGTGAGCCGCTATCCGGGCGGCGTGGTGACCGTCGAAGACGGACTGATCGGCTGCGCGCAGACGGGCGTGCGCGGCTTCGCGGGCGTGGTGGCCGCTGCCGCCCGGCACGGCCGGGTGCCAGCGGCCCACGTGGGGATCGGCGACCCGCGGGTCGCCCCGTCCGACGGACATCTGGAGACCTGGGCCCACTTCG
>CAZPXM010000030.1:5471-31710 GCA_964591015.1 uncultured Gemmatimonadaceae bacterium | reverse complement strand
CATGGCCGGCAGCCAGCGGCAGCCGCCAGAACTGCAGCGGCACGGGCTCCTCGCCATCGATCAGCAGCAACGGCGCCGTAGCCGCGGCAGCCGCCGCGGGCGTGAACTCGATCGCCGGCAGCACGAACGGCTGGCGCGCCCCGCCGAACAGCGCGTTGACCGCCCGCACCAGCTCCGCGCTGGCGCGGCGGTTCGTGGCCAGGGTGAAACGCCGCGCGGGCGGCGTGTCAACGCGCGCCTGCGCGTAGGTGAAGATGTCGGCGCCGCGGAACCCGTAGATGGCCTGCTTCGGATCGCCCACCAGCACCAGCGCGCATTCGGGATGCCCCTGATAGACGCGGCGGAAGATGCGGTACTGCAGCGGGTCGGTGTCCTGGAACTCGTCGATCAGCGCGGCGGGGTACCGCGCGCGCAGGCGCGCCGCCAGCGGCTCGGCGGCCTCACCTTCCAGGGCCTGGGCCACCCGGCGCAGCAGATCGTCGAAGTACAGCAGCCGCTCGTCGCGCTTGCGGCGCTCCAGGCCGTCCCGGATGGCGCGGCGCGCCTCGGCCAGCAGCAGTCCCGGCACCGTCTGCCGCCAGGTGCGCAGCGCGCCCGCCAGCTCTTCGGCCAGCTCGAACGAGGGGTGCCTGGGCGGCGGGTGGCCGGACCTGGTGGCCCGGGCCAGAGCCCCGGCCGTCAAGCGTTCGAAGTCGCTGGCGACGCCCTCATCCGCCAGCCTGAGGAAAGCCGCCGCACCCGCCGCCAGCGTCCCGCCCGCCAGCTCCTCCGCCAGACGGAGCACGCGCTCGATCAGCCGGGCGGGATAGCGGCGGCGGTCGAGCGCCGCGCTCTCGCGCAGCATTGCCGCGGCCTCGCCGCCGCGGGCGCGCCACATGCCCTGCCACCTGCCAAAGAGCTCCTCCACGGCGTCGCATGCCGCCGCGACTGCAGCCGGGTCCGCAGCAGGCATGACGCGGGCGTGCTCCAGCGCCAGCGAGGGTCCCAGCGCGGCCAGCAGCCCCGCCGGGGTGCGCCAGAGGGCGCGCGCCAGGGCAGTCAGCGACGGACTCGCGGTGGCGACGCGGCAGCGCCAGAAGTCCGCAGCCGCCGCCTGGCGCAGCGCGCTCTCCTCCGCGATCACCTGCGTCTGGAAGGGCACGCCGCTGTCGAAGGCCAGCTCCGCCAGAACTCGCTGGCAGAAGCCGTGGATGGTGTGAATGGAAGCCTCGTCCATGCTGGCCAGCGCCGCCGCCACTCGGCGCGCCGCGCTGGCCGGATCGCCTGCGGCCGCCAGCGAGCGTGCCAGCTCGGGATCGGCAGACGCCGGCACGGCAGGGCTGGGGGACTCGAGACTGGCCAGCGCCTGACGCAGGCGGCTCCGGATCCGGTCGCGCAGCTCCTCGGTGGCGGCTTCGGTGAAGGTCACCACCAGGATGCGCGGCACCTCGAGCCCTGCCTCCAGCAGCAGGCGCAGGTACAGCGTCGTCAGCGTGAAGGTCTTGCCCGTGCCGGCGCTCGCCTCGATGAGCTGCTGCCCGCGCAGCGGGACGCTGCCTGGATCGAGCTGGCTCATGCGTGGCCCTCAGTCCCTGCGCCCGTCGTCATGGCAGCTCGTCGGCTGGCAGCTCGTCGGCGGCTCTCACCACCGCGCTGCTGGCCGCCAGCGGCCCGAAGATGCGCTGCGCGCACGCCGCGAACTCCGGCCCCAGCGGATCGCGGCCGCGGAAGGCGATGCGCACGGCCAGACCCCGGGCCTCGCCACCTTGCCCGTTGGCGCCGTCCCAGGCCTGGCGGAAGGCGCTGGAGTCGGGGCCCTTCTCCACCAGCGCCAGGGCGCTTTCCGGGTAGAAGGGGATCGGCTCGCTCAGCCCCTGCCACCGCAGGCGCAGC
Organism: uncultured Gemmatimonadaceae bacterium; assembly: GCA_964591015.1. Taxonomy (GTDB): domain Bacteria; phylum Latescibacterota; class UBA2968; order UBA8231; family UBA8231; genus SLHA01. The sequence continues at coordinate 29,838 of CAZPXM010000030.1, read as the reverse complement.
AGATCCGCCAGCCAGCCAGCGGCCTGGGGGGGCGCCAGCGGCGCGCACACGAGCGTGAAGTCCGCCGCGACCAGGACGGTGCGCGGGCGCACGCCCTGCGGGAGCAGCCGGTGCAGCGCCAGATGGTACACCCACACGGCCAGCCGGTCCTTGGCGCGGAGCCGGCCGAGACGCGCCCGCACGCAGCCGCCGGCGCGCAGCTCCGCGAGCCGGCCCCGCAGGCGCCAGGACGCCGGGCCGGCGGCGGCCGGGTCGCTGCCCGCCTCGGCCGGCAGGGGCACCGGCAGGTCGAACTCGAGCGCCTGGTGCACCAGCGCGCCGGCGCCGGCTCGATGGCGCGCCACTCGCTGGCGGAAAGGCTCGACCGCGGCCAGTTCCACCGTGGCCACCAGTTCGCCGACCGTGCCGTGCGGCAGCGCCCCCAGGCCGCGCAGCACCGCGCGCACGGCCTCGTGCCCGCAGCCCTGCTCCAGCAGGCGCTCGATGGTCTGCTGCACGGCATAGCGCTCCAGCCCCGTCGTGTCGAACGGCTCGGCTTCGTCCAGCGGCAGCTCCTCGTCGGGCAGGGCGAGGCGCAGCCGGTTCTCCAGGAAAAAGCGGGCGGGGTTGCCCAGAAAGCGCACCAGCTCCTCGGCCTCGACCACCGGGTCCGCGCCCTCGGGGGGCGGCAGCCGCGCCGGCGCGAACGGGGGCGGCGCCGCCTGGGGCGATGCCTGCGCCGCCTCCAGCCAGTGCTGCGCCGCGCCGCCCAGCCGCGGCTCGCTGCCGTCGAAGTAGCGAGCGCTGAACGGCTGCAGCGGATGCTCCACTACCACGTGCGACCGCAGACTGCCGCCGTCGGCCAGCCGGTAGCCGTGGTCCAGGTAGTCCAGCAGTTCGCTGACCACCCCCGACGGGACCCGCAAGCTGTGGTCGCGCGCGTCCCGGCCCACGAAGCTGATGTGCAGGGCGTCGCGGGCGTTCAGCAACGCCTCGAGAAACAGGTAGCGGTCGTCGCGCCGCCGCGCGCGGTCGGTCGGGCGCGGTTCCTGCGCCAGCAGGTCGAAGGAGACCGGCGCCACCGAGCGCGGGAAGTCCGTGCCGTTCATCCCCAGCAGGGCCACCACCCGGAAGGGGATGCTGCGCATGGGCACCATGTTGCAGAAGGTCACCCCGCCGGTCAGAAAGCGCGGCGCGCCGGGGCCCTCCAGCCCCCGCAGCAGCTCGTCCCGCAACCCCTCCAGCGACAGCGTTCCGGCGAACCCGGCGGCTGCCGCATGCTGCGCCATCTGCCCCAGGCGAGCCCGCACGAGCTGCAGAACGTCCTCGTCCTCGTCGCTGGCAGGAGCGAAGAAGTCGTCGAGCAGCTCTGCCAGCGCTCCCTGCCAGGCTGCCGGCGACCGCGGCTGGCGCAGGGTCCGGCGCCAGTGCGCCAGCAGCTCGAGCAGGTCGCCGAGCGCGCCCAGCGTCTCCAGATCCTCGACCTCCACGTCGGCGTAGGGCAACGTCTGCGCCCAGGGCCGGTCCGCCGCCGCCGCCGGCAGGGCGTAGCCGACGAACAGGCGGTCCAGCCCGAAGCTCCACGTGTTGGCGGCCTCTGCGGGCAGACCCAACTCGGCACGCATCGCCGCGTCCGCCCCCCAGCGGATGCCCGCCTCGCGGACCCAGGTGCGGATCCGCTCCAGGCCCTGCTCGTCCAGGTGCAGCCGCCTCTGCACGGCCGGCACATCGAGCAGCGACAGCACCGAGCCGGCCTCCAGCCTGCTGCGCGGCAGCCGCAACAGCGCGTCCACAGCAGCCAGCAGGGGCACGCTGGCCAGGGGCGGCCGGTCGGCGATCGCGAAGGGGAGCCGCTGCTCCGGCACGGCGGTGGCGAACACCGCCTCCACGTAGGGCGCGTACAGGCCGATCTCCGGAGCCATGACGATCACGTCGCGAGGCTCGAGCCCCGGAAGCGAGCCGAACAGCGCCAGGAGGCGGTCGTGGAGAATCTGGACCTCGCGCAGCGGCGTGGCGGCGACGTGGACCTCGATGCTGCGGTCCTGCGGCGCCACGGGCGCCGCCGCCGGCTGCCGGCGCGGGTCGCGCAGGTCCAGCAGATCGCGCTGCACGTGGGCCAGCAGGTTCGTTCCCGGCGGCTGGCGGAAGCGCCTGTCCTCCAGCGGCTGGAGACCCTGCAACTGCTGCCAGAAGACCTGTCCCGCCCGGCCCAACGACGCCAGCAGCGGATTGCCGGGCTCTTCGGCGGGCTGCGCCTCGCCGGCCGCGGCGCTCGCCTCCAGACCCGGCGCCGGCTGGTCCCCGGCGGGCGGCGCACCGCTCGCGCTGGCCGGTCGCGTCGCGTCCGCCGCGGATACCCCGCCCCAGCAGCGTTGCGTCGGGTTGAGGAAGAACACGTGGACCGGCAGGTGCCGGGCCACCGCCCCGAGGATGCGCACGTATGCCGGCGGCAGCGCAGTCAGGCCGAAAAGGCTCACGCGGGCCGGCAGCGCGCCGGCCGCCGGTGGGCCGGCCTCCATGGCGGCCAGCAGTTCGGCCAGCAGGCGCGCCCGGTGGCCGGTACCCGCCGCCGCGGCCACGGCGCGCCACAGCACCGCCTGCCAGTGATTCTCGCGGCCTTCCTCCCAGCCCAGCACGCGCTCGGGCCGGTACACCAGATACTGATCGAACAGCTCGGCGATGCGGCGGCACAACTGGCACAGACCCGGGTCAGCCGCCGCCGCGGCCGGCGCAGCGGCCCCCGACGGAGACGCCGGCACGCCGGCCGGCGCGGCCCCCGCCGCCACGGCCGCCAGATAGCTCTGCAGCGGCGCGAAGGCGGGCTGCGGCAGCAGGGGCGGCAGCAGCTTCAGCAGGCGCCAGAACAGCCGCTCGCAGCCGAAGTCCTCCGGACCCGGGGCTTCCGGCAGCCAGGCCCGCAGCACGGCAGCGAAGAACCGCGCCGGCAGGGGGAAGGCCAGATTCGCGGCGATGCCGGTGCGCAGCGCCAGTTGCTGCGCCAGCCACCGCCCCATGCCGGAGCTCTGCACGACGATGTGCTCCGGCGCGAACGGCTCGGGCAGCGGGTCGGCGATGACCTCGAGCAGGGCCCCCAGCAGCTCTTCGGTGCGGTTGCTGTGATGGACGATCAGCATGGACCCGGTCCGCGGCGGCGGCGCGCCTGCCCGCCCGTCACCGCTCTGCCAGCCAGCGCACCAGAGCGGTCACGAGGGCTCGCTCGGCATCCACCGGCGCGACCTCCACGTCGCCCGGGCCCAGACCCGGCACCAGCCCCAGCGCCGCGAACCGGCCCTGACCGAACGTGCCCACAACCAGCACCGGCCGCCCCTCGTCGTCCACGGCCACCACCTGGCCGTCCGGCCCGGGCTCGACGGTGACGTGGTCGTAGTAGGAGTGGGGCTGAAGCCCCGCGGGCACGCCCGCCACGGCCGCATGCGGCGCGCAGACCTGCCAGCGGACGCTGCGCGGGTAGCCCGTGCCGCGCCGGCACACCTCGGGCACGATGGGCTGCGCCCCGCGGATGCCGACCATGTCGTGGGTGACCAGCAGCGCGCCGCCATCCTGCACCCAGGCGCGCAGGCGCTGCCGCGCGGCCCGGTCGATGCGCCAGCGGTTGTAGGGCTGCGGGACGATCAGCACGCGGCTGGCCGCCAGGATGGGGTCGGTCAAGGCGCGCACCTGGAACACCGAGTACGCGTCCTCAGCCGCCAGCACCGCGGCCACGGACGCAGCTCCGTACCCGTCCGCGAACACCGCCACCGGGACGCCAGCCCCCGGAACCGCTGGCGGCCCCTCCTGGCGCGCCAGGCTGTCCATGAACGCAGCCGGGCGGACCTGCACCACGGGCCCGCGCCGCGCGAACCGGTGCTCCCTGCCGCGCGCGTCCCGGTAGGTGCCGTCGACCGCCGGGCGGTAGTCACCGGGGGGCAGGGCGCCGGCGTCCCGGTGGACACGCCCGGCCGCGCTGTGCAGCGTCGCCACCGCGCGTACCGGGCGGCCGTCCACCGTCTCCCAGGTCAGCCGGCCCGTCGCGCTGGGGTGCAGCGCGCTGCCGACCAGCTGCGCGGTCAGCTCCACCGGCGTGTCCGCCCGGTAGTAGGCCGCGCCTGCCAGCACCTGGCCGCCGGTCTGTCCGGCGACGACCAGGTGCGGCACCGGCCCGACATGGGGCGGCTGCGCCGGGGCGCTGGTGAGCCCGCGGCGCAGCAGCGGGAACACGCGTTCGGCCAGCGCCGCGTTGTACTCGAAGAGAACGAAACCGTCGGCGCCCGCCTGCCGCGTGAAGGCGATCTGCCGGAGCACGGCCGCGGGGTCGCCCATCTGCCAGGAGCCGATGCCGATGTACAGGGGCACGCGCCCGTCGACCCAGCGTACCTGATCCTGGACGCGCTGCGCGAACGCCTCCATGTCCGGGAGGTAGTCCATCGGACAGACGAAGTCCAGATAGCCCTCCTCGACCCACCGTATCCAGTCCTGCCCCTCGGTATACCGGCTCTCCGGCCAGTTGGGGAACACCGCCGCCGAGATGCGGATCTCCGGCCGGATCTGCCGCGCCTGGATGGCCACCGCCCGCACCAGCTCGGTGACCTGGTCCTGGCGCCAGCGCTGGAACGGCCCGAGCAGCTCGCCGGTGAGCACGTCCTCGGGCCAGGCGTGCACGTAGTGGCCGGTGTCTTCCTCGAACCGGCGGCGACAGCCCGCGCAGTAGCAGCTCTCCACGCCCGGGTAGCGGATGTAGTCGAAGTGGATGCCGTCGACCGGGTAGTTGCGGACGACCTCGAGCAGCGAGGCGGCCTCCAGCGCGACGTTGTCCGGATGCGAGGGGCACAGCCACGCCACCTCGCGGCCGGCGGTGTCCAGCTGCAGGCGGCCCTCGCGGCGCAGGCGCTGGACGAAGGCGCTGTCCGCTCCCGACAGGTTGTAGTTCACCTTCCACGCGTGCACTTCGAGGCCGTGCCGATGCGCAGCCTGCACCACGGCGGCCATCTGGTCGCCAGCGGTGGCCACGCGGGGGTCCGCGGGCAGGACGTCGCTCGGATAGCTGGTGACGCCGGCATCGAGCATGTTCGGGATGATGGCATTGAAGCCGGCCTCGGCCAGCGTGGCCAGCGAGCGCTCCCAGCCCCACTCGCCCACCCCGAACGGGCTGTGGATCCACACCGCGCGGAACTCGTGCGGGCGCGACGGCTGCGCGGCAGCCAGAGCCTCGGCTGCCAGACGGCGCGCGCGGAAGGCCGCCTGCACCGCTCCTTCATGATCGCCCTGGCGCCACCGCCGCTCGCCCTCGGCAACGGCCAGGTCGGCCTGCTGGAGGACCTTCGCCGCGGCGCGCGACCCGCGCGCCTGCGCCGCCAGCTCCTCCCGCCCACCAGCCCCGGCGAACGCCACCTGCAGCGCCCCGGCCGCAGCCTGCGGCCACAACGGCGCGCGGCACTGGCCGAGCAGGGCCACGTACATCTGCGCGGCCGCATCCAGATCCTCGCCGAGCAGCACGTGTGTCAGGTGAATGCTGCCCGGGCCCAGCAACAGCGCCGGCTGCCCGGTGTCCTGGCCCTGCCGGTCGTACCAGCGGGCGACCACGCGCACCGAGTCGCCCAGCGGCACCGCGGGAATGATGTTCCGCGACTGCTGCGCCATGGCTGCCGGCAGGCCAGCGACGGCCCCCGTGCTGCGGATCGAGGCGAACTGCCCGTCGTACTGCTGCCGCAGGTACGCGCCCTGCTGGAACCCGAGCAGGCGCTGCACGGAAGGGGGCACGCTGAAGAAGGTGCACACCACGCCGCCACGGAGGCGGAAGGCGGCCAACCAGCTCACCAGCGCGCTGTCGGCGCCGGTGCTCGCTTCCGCGCCCAGCACGTCGTGGGCGACGAACAGAACATCCAGCGACTCCGGATCGGCACTGACGAGCTGGCTGGCCTCCAGCTGCTGGCAGCTCAGGCCCACCTGCTGCAGGGCCAGCTCCACGGCAGCCATGTAGGACGAGCCCAGCAAGCCGCAGCGCACCGTCTCGGCGGCCGCGGGCGAGGCGGCGCAGACCAGCCAGAACCCCGCAGCGGCGACCGCGAGCAGCACCCCCAGTCCGCGTGTCATCGGCATCGCCTCCGGAGCAGCGCCCGCCTGCCGGACCTCGCCCACGGCCCTGGCGGGGACCGGGCTGTGGGCAGCGCCCGACAAGGTATCCGCGGGCCCGGCGATCGGCAAGCACGGCAGCGCTGGTCCCAGGCCACTGGCCGTGCCCCTGCCTGCACGCCGGGCGCCAGGAGGGGCGGACGGCCGCGTCGTTCGCTGGGCGCCGGCACTTACACGGCGTTACAGTCCCCCAACACAACTCCCATGGACCCGGTGCAGGGAGCGTGCGTCCTTTGCCACTGTGGCGCGGTGGCGCGACGGCGCGGCGGCGGTTGCGGGGTCTGGGTGCGCTGCCGCACCACCGATGCTCGCCGGCTGTTCGGCTTCTCGCACCCTCTGGTCCGTGCCCATGCGCATCGCCATCGACGCTCTCACCATGGTCTACTCCCGCGGCGACAGGCCGGCGCTGGCCGGTGTCACCATGAAGCTGGCCCACGGAACGTCCGGGCTGTTGGGCCCCAATGGCGCGGGCAAGACCACCCTCATCAAGATCCTCTCCACCCAGCTCGAGCCGACCGCCGGCAGGGTGACCGTGGACGGCTGGGACCTGCAGCAGCACCGCGCCCGCGTGCGCCGCGGCTTCGGGTATCTGCCGCAGACCTTCGGCGCCTACCCGGACCTGACCGCTGCGGAGTTCCTCGACTACATGGGGCGTCTGAGCGGCCTGCACCGGCGCGCCGAGCGCGCCGAGCGCGTGCGCGCGGCGCTGGCGGAGGTGGCGCTGCTGGAGGCGGGCGATCGGCGCGTCGGGACGTTCTCCGGGGGGATGGTGCGCCGTCTGGGCATCGCCCAGGCCATCCTGCACGAACCCGAGTTCCTCATCGTCGACGAACCTACGGTCGGCCTGGACCCGGAGGAGCGCATCCGCTTCCGGCGCATCCTGGGGCGCCTCAGCGAGACCCGGGCCATCCTCATCTCCACCCACATCGTCGGCGACATCTCCAGCACTTGCGAGGATGTGGCCATCCTCTCGGCTGGACGCCTGGTCTTCCATGGCCACCCCGACCAGCTCGTTCGGCAGGCGGTCGGCAAGACCTGGAGCCTGTCGGTGGATGACGCCGGCTTCGAGGAGATCTCACGGCGGTTCAGCGTGGTCAGCGTGGCCCCCGAGGGCGATCGGCTGGGTCTGCGTCTGGTCGGCCTGGAGGCACCGCCCGACACCGCCAGACCCGCGGAGCCGAGCCTGGAGGATGCCTACGTGCTGTTCATGAGCAGCCTGCCCGGGGGGCAGGCGGACGATCTCGCCCTGTCGCCGGCAGACCGCCGATGAACGCCTGGCGCAACATCGCCCATGTGGCTCGGTACGAGGGCCTCATGCTGGCGCGCACAACGCGCTTCCGCGTGCTGGGCGCCGTCGGCATCGGTGTCCCACTCGTCCTCGGCATCCTGCTGGCGGTCCTGGAGGCGCAGGGACTGGCGGTGAACGCCGGCACGGCGCTGGGCGCCTTCGTCCCGTTCTACGTGTACAGCTATGCGCAGACGCTGCTGGTGGCCCTGCTGGTCGGCGATTTCCGCGCCGCCGACGACCGCGCTCACGTCGCCGAGGTTCTGAACGCGCGTCCCGTGGCCACCCTCGAACTGGTGGCCGGCAAGTACCTCGGGGTGATCGGCGCGCTGGGGGCGCTGAGCGGGATCGTGCTGCTGGTGAGCGTGGCCGTCCAGGCTGCCAAGATGAGCATCACCGGCGCCCCGTTCAGCCTGGCGCCGTACGGGAGCTACCTGCTGCTGATGACGCTCCCGGCGCTGCTGTTCATGGTGGCGCTGACCTTCCTGTTGGGGGCCGTGCTGCGCCAGCAGGCGGCCGTCAGCCTGATCGCCATCGCCTACACGCTCGCCGTGGTGTTCTTCCTGGGTCAGCGCCATGGCGGCCTGTTCGACTTCGGCGCGTTCTACGCCCCGCTCTACTACTCGGATCTGGTGGGGCTGGGCGACATCCAGCGGGTGGTCGAGCAGCGCCTGTTCTACGGGGCGCTGGCGCTGGCCTGCCTGGCCGGGGCGGCGCTGCTCTACCCGCGCCTGCCCCACTCGCGGCGCGCCAGGGCGATCGCGCGGATGCTGCTGGGGACGGGCTTGGTCGCGGCCGGGGCGCTGCTGCTGCGCATGGAACGCAGCGACGCGGCGCTGGCCGCCCGCCGCCAGCGCCTGCTGGCGGAGCAGCTGGCCCTCGGCGCGGCAGCCGAGGTGACCCACTACGAGCTGGACGTGGCCCTGCTCGGCAGCGCCGCCCCGCTGGCGGTGCGCGCGACGCTGCACTGCCGCAACCCGCATCCCCAGCCGCTGGACAGCCTGGTGTTCACCCTCAATCCCGGCCTGAGGCTGACGCGCGCGGCCAGCGCCGACGGCACGCCGCTGGCCTGGTCCCGCGGCGAGGCCGCACTGCGCGTGGCGCTGCCCGCGCCGCTGCTGGCCGGCGACAGCACCACGATCTCGCTGGAGTACCACGGCGACATCGACCGCAATGCCTTCGACCTGCGCCGCGGCGCCCCGCGGCTGCACAAGGGCCGGTGGAGCTTCATGAAGGGCGATCTGTCGGCATGGATCCGGCCTCAGTCCGTGTACCTGCCGCCCCGCTGTCTGTGGTACCCGATCCCCGGCGGCTGGTACACCCCGGCGGGTGGGCGCGTGCCGCAGTACGCCACCGCGGAGATCGCCGTGGAGCTGCCCGCCGGCCTGGAGGCCGTCACCCAGGGGCAGCCAGTGGCGGGCGACAGCGCCCTGGCCCCGGGCGCGCCGGCTGCCGGCCGGCGCCGCAGTCTGTGGCGGGTGGAGCATCCGGTGCCGCAGTTGTCGCTGCAGGCGGGCCGGTACGAGCGCTGGACAGCCACCCTGGCGGGCATCCAGTGCGCCCTGTACGTCCACCCCGCGCACCGGCGGCAGATCGACTTCTTCGCCGAGGCGCAGGCGCAGATCGCCGCGTCGCTGGAGCAGCTCATCGACGCGCTCGAACAGGAGACCGGACTGCGCTATCCCTACGCCAGGCTGAGCGTGGTCGAGGTCCCGTTCCTGGTGCAGTGGTACTACGAGGACTGGCGCGAGAGCGATGGGCTGGCGCAGCCCGGCATCCTGATGCTGGAGGAGGACGTGCTGCTGGCCCACAACTTCTCTCGGGATCTGCGCTTTCGCACGGCCCGCTTCGGGGGCAACGTCGACCCGGCGCAGGCCAAGACCGAGCTGCTCCTGCAGGCGCTGTTCGCGGACTTCCTGGGCACCGAACAGGAACCGCGGGCCGGTCTGTTCCGCAGCCCGGTCATGCAGTTGTGGAGCTTCGAGCGGAGGTTCGCGGACCGGTTGGCGCCGCTGCTGGAGCGCAGCATGCCGCTGTTCCTGCAGGAAGCGGCCGGCACCAGTCTGCGCAGCCGGCTCGCCGGCGGCCGGCGCGGCTGGATGCGCGGCATGCGCCCGCCGCCCCTGCCGGGCCGGCAGACGACCGAGGCAGCGACCTGGGACACCTTGCTGCTCCAGATGCAGCAGCACTCGCTGGAAGAGCTGGACAGCGGCGTGGATCCGCAGCTCTACCGGCAGGTGCTGGACGCCAAGGGCAGACCGCTGTTCGGCCTGATCTGCGCCGCGCTGGGCGACGATGCGTTCCGGGACATCCTGGGCGAGGTGGCCGCAGCCAGCCGCTTCGGCGCCGCGTCCTTCGCCACCTTCGCCGAGGCCGCGCTGGCCGACACCGGCAAGGCGCCGGCCGGGATCGATCTGCGCGGCCTGGTCCACGACTGGATCCAGGGGACCCACATCCCGGGCTTCACCCTGACCCGCGCCACCGGCCGCAAGATCGACGACGGCTGGGGTTCGATCGTGTACCAGGTCGTCGTGCGCGTCCGCAACGGCGAGCCAGGCCGCGGCTTCGTCCGCGTCACCGCGCGCAGCCGGCAGGACGAGGCAGTCCGGGCCGTCGAGATCGGCGGCGGCCAGGAAGTGGAGATCGGCATGGTCCTGTGGGAGCGGCCGTTCAACGTCATGGTCGAGCCCTTCTTCGCCAGGAACAGGCGGGTGCTGATGGCGCCCGTGAGCATTCCCGAGCAGGTCGACTACGACCTGCCGCGATCCTACGTGCGCCTCGTGCCGGAACACGAGCGCGTCGTCTCCGAGATCATCGTCGACAACGAGGACAAAGGCTTCTCCATGCCGGTCCGCCGTGCCCGCCGCTACCTCCGGCCGGGCCTCAAGGGGGGCAACTGGGAAATCCGCGAGATGCCGTTCGCCTTCGGCCGGTACGCGACCAGCTTCGCGCACAAGGCCCCCGGCGACGGGGCCCAGCCGGCGGTGTGGCGCACGCGCGTGGCCAACGACGGGGAATACGACGTGGCCTACTACTTCGTGCCGTCCATGTTCGGGCGGCACTTCGGCCTGAACCTGGCCACCAAGTTCACGCTGACGGTCAGCCATGCCGGCGGCGTCGACACCCTGCGGCTGCACAGCGACGAGCTGACCGGCGGCTGGAACCTGCTGGGACGGTTCCGCTACGAAGCGGGCCAGGAGGCGGTGGTGGAGCTGTCCGACCTGGCGGACGGACGCCTGTACGCGGACGCGGTGCGCTGGCGCTATGTCGATCCGCAGAACCCGGCGGCCGCCTACGAGGAGGAAGTCACCACGTTCGGCGCGTTCGGTCCGGGACCCGGCGGCCGCCAGCGCGCAGGCGGACGGGGCCAGCCGCAGCCCACGATCCCGGCGCCGCCCGCGGAGGGACGCCTCCAGGGCATCCTGCGACGTTTCCTGTGAACCGAGCCACTGACAACCAAGGACGAGGTGCGAAGTGAAGCGAGCGCATGGGCTGCACGGTTCGGCGCTGCGCGTGGCCGCGGCGGCAGTGATCGCGCTGGCCGGCTGCGCCGAGCGGACCGAGGAATGGAGCGTGGACCTCACCGTGCCCGTCACCGTGCAACCGGTCGGCCGCGGCACGATCGAGGCGGTGGTCCTCGTGACGGGCACCCTGCGCGCGGTGCGGCAGGCCACCATGGTCACCGAGGCCCGCGGCCGGCTGCTGCTGCGCCCGGCGCGCGGCGGGACGGCGCTGGTCGAGGGCGCGCGGGTGGCCGCCGGCGACACCCTCTTCGACCTGCTCAACGATGAACTGGTGGTCGGCGCGCGCCTGCGGTCGCGCGAGCTGGCCATGGAGAACGCCCGCCGCACCCTGGCGGAGCAGGAGGCCCTGCTGGCGCGCGGCCTGGCCGTGGAGCTGGACGCCGAGACGGCGCGCAAGGCGCTGGTGGACGCCGAGACCGAATACCGCGACGCGCTCATCCAGCTCGCCAAGCTGCACGGGGTGGCGCCGATCGCCGGCTTCGTGACCGGCCTCACCACGATCACCCCGGGAACGCTGGCCGAGCAGGGCACGACGGTCTGCACGCTGATGGACTACGAGCAGGTGGTCGTGGACCTGCAGATCCCCAGCGCTCACCTGCGGGCGGTGACCCAGGCCAGTCCGGTGCGGGTGCGCAACTATGCCTTCCCCGAGGACGTGTTCGAAGGGCGCATCACCGCCGTCGACCCGGCCGTGGATCCGGCCACGCGGACGTTCATGGTCCGGGCGACGATCCCCAACCCGGAGCTGCGCCTGCGCCCAGGCATGTTCGTGGAGGCCGAGGTGGTGACCGACCGGCGGGCCGACGTGATCGTGGTGCCGCGCGCGCTGGTGCTCCTCCGCCAGAATCGCCAGGTCGTGTTCGTCGAGGAAGCCGCGCGAGCCGAGATGCGCCTGATCGAGACCGGGCTGGAGGACGCCTCGAACGTCGAGGTCGTCTCCGGGCTCGAGGAAGGCGAGCGGCTGATCACCAGCAACCACGAGACGCTCCGGCCCCGCACGCGCGTGCAGGTCACCAACGCCGGCCCCGCCGCCTCTGGCGGGCCGCCACGACCGCGCTGAAGGCCAGCGGAGGCACTCCCCCTATGTCGCTACCCAGTTTCGCCACGCGCTACCCGGTGACGGTCGCCATGGGCACCCTGGCCGTCGTGCTGCTGGGAGTGATCTCGGTGCAGCGCCTCGGCACGGACCTGCTGCCCAACCTGCGCACCCCGGTGATCACCGTCGACCTGCAGGCGGCGGGCCGCTCGCCCCAGGAGATGGAGGAGCGCTACACGCGCGGCCTGGAGCGGAGCATCAGCACCGTCAGCGGCGTGCGCCGGGTGTACTCCGTGACCCGCGCCGGCCAGTCGGTGGTGGTGGCCGAGTTCGACTGGGACGCGGACATGGACTTCGCGCTGCTGGACGTGCAGAAGCGCACGGCGCAGTACGCGGCCGACGAGGAAGTGGACGTCCTCGACGTGCGCCAGAGCGACCCCCAGGCGCTGCCGGTCATGCGCCTGGCCGTCGAGCAGCCGGGCAGTGCCGACCTCGACCTGCTGCTGGGAACGGTCAAGACGGCGCTCAAGCCCAAGCTCGAGGCGCTGCCGGGCGTGGCCTCGGCGGAGCTGGAGGGGGGCGCCCAGAAGGAGATTCGCGTCATCCTGCAGGACTACCTGCTGGAGGCGTTCGGGCTGACCGGGGCGCAGGTGGTGCAGCGGCTGCAGGCGGCCAACGCGGACGTGTCCGGGGGCACGCTGCGCGACGGCCAGCAGTCCTATCAGGTGCGGGGCCTGGGCCGGCTGGCCACCGCCGCGGACGTGCTCGAGGTCATCGTCGGCGAGCGCCAGGGCGCGCTGGGCGACACCGCGGCCATGCGCGTGCCGGTGTTCGTGCGCGATGTCGGGCGCGTCGAGCTGGCGTACGAGGACCGCCAGACCATCGTGCGGCTGGACGGCCAGGAGTGCGTCGGCCTGGCGATCTACAAGGAAGCCGACGCGAACACGGTCGGCGTCGTGCGGACCGTGCAGACCGCCCTGCAGGAGCTGGCGGCCGACCTGCCCGAGCTGCGCCTCACCGTGGTCGAGAACCAGGCCACCTTCATCGAGCAGGCCATCGGCGAAGTCAAGGAGGCCGCCGGCATCGGCGCCGTGCTGGCGGTGGTCGTGCTGCTGCTGTTCCTGCGCCACGCGGGCATGACCCTGGTGATCGGTCTGGCCATACCGATCTCGGTGCTGGGCACGTTCACGCTCATGTACTTCCAGGGGCTGACGCTGAACATCATGACGTTGGGCGGCCTGGCGCTGGGCGCCGGCATGCTGGTCGACAACGCGATCGTCGTGATCGAGAACGTCTACCGCCGGCTCGAGCTGGGCGCGGACGCGCGCACCGCCGCCGCCGAGGGCACCGCCGAGGTCAGCGTCGCCATCCTCGCCTCCACCCTGACCACCATCTCGGTGTTCCTGCCGGTCGTGTACGTGCCGGGCGTCACCGGGGAGCTGTTCGCCGACCAGGCGTGGACCGTGACCTTCGCGCTGCTGGCCTCGCTGGTGGTGGCCACCACCACCGTGCCCATGCTCGCGGCGCGCCTGCTGCGCCGCCGCCTGCCGGCGCGCGCGGGCGTGCGCTGGCCGCGCTACCAGGCGTGTCTGAGCTGGCTGCTGGACCACCCGCTCGGCGTGCTGGCGGCCGTGCTGCCGCTGGCGGCGCTGACCGTGCTGGGCGCCCGCCAGCTCGGCACCGAGTTCGTGCCCAAGGAGAGCCGGGGCCTGCTGCACATCGACCTGACCCTGCCGGCCGGCTACCGGCTGGAGGTCACCGACCAGGTTGCCCAGCGCGCGACGACGAGCATCCTGCAGATGGCCGGCGGCCGCGTCCTGCACGTGTACCAGCGCGTGGGCCTGGATCCCACCCGAACGGCGGACCTGGGCACCGCCACCGGCCCCAACTGCGCCACGCTGTCGGTGGCCGCGCGGCCGGGCACCGACACCGGCGCGCTGGTGGCGGCCGTGGACGCCCAGTTGCGCCAGATCCCCGACCTGACGGTCCAGTACCGCCTCCACGACACCGCGCTGGAGGAGCTGCTGGCCGACCGCGGGGCGCCCATCCAGGTGGAGATCAGCGGCGAGGATCTGGGCCTGCTGCAGGAGCTGACCGGCCAGCTCCACCAGCAGTTGGCGGCGCTCCCGGCGGTGTACAACGTGAGAACGAACTTCCAGGGCGGGCAGCCCGAAGTCGACCTGCGCCTGCGGCCCGAGGTCGCCGCGGCCTTCGGCCTGACGGCCCAGAGCCTGCTCGGCGAGATCGAACGCCGGCTGACCGGTCAGATCGCCGGCGAGCTGGCCGCCGAGCAGCGCAGCCGCACCATCCGCGTGGGCTTCGCGCCGGTGGACCTGAACGCCCTGCGCCACCTGCCCCTGGAGGGCGCCGGCGGCGCGCGGCTGACGCTCGGCGACGTGGCCACGCCGCAGGTGGTGACCGGGCCGCGCGAGATCCTGCGCGCAGAGCAGCGCCGGCTGGGGCGGGTCTCCGGCTACGTCGCGCCGGGCGCGACGCTCGGCGAGGCGGTGGCGCAGGTGCGCCAGGTGCTGGCCGCCGCCGCCCTGCCGCCGGGCTATCGCCTGAGCCTGGCCGGCGAGGAGCGCGAACGCGCCGAATCGTTCGGCAGCCTGCGGTTCGCACTGGTGCTCTCCGTGCTGCTGGTCTACATGGTCATGGCCTCGCTGTTCGAGTCGCTGGTGCATCCCTTCACCGTCATGTTCAGCGTGCCGCTGGCGGGCATCGGCGTGGTGCTGGCCTTCTGGCTCACCGGCCAGCCGCTCAGCGTCATGGGCTTCATCGGCATCATCATGCTGGCCGGCATCGCGGTGAACGACGCCATCATCCTGGTGGACCGGGCCAACCAGTTGCGGCAGACATTGCCCACCGTCCGGGCCGCCGTGCTGCAGGCAGCCCAGGATCGCCTGCGGCCCATCCTCATGACCAGCGCCACCACCATCCTGGCGCTGCTGCCCATGGCCTTCGGCGTGGGCGAAGGCGCCCGGCTGCGGGCCCCGATGGCCATCGCCGTCATCGGCGGTCTGGTGACCTCGACCCTGATGACGCTGGTGGTCATCCCGCTCGTGTACACGGCCGTCGAGCGGCTGCGGGCGAGGAGGCCGGCGTGAGCCGCCGCAGCGCTGCCCCGGACAGCGGGAGGCCGTCTTGACCCTGCCTGCGCTCGCGATCCGCCGCCCGGTCACCACGGCCATGGTCTTCCTGGCCGCGGGTCTGCTGGGCATGGTCTCGCTCGGCAAGCTCTCCGTCGAGCTGATGCCGGAGGTGGTGTATCCGGAGATCTACATTTCCCTGGGGCTGCGGGGCGCCGCCCCGGAGCAGATCGAGCAGGAACTGGTCATCCCCATGGAGGGCGAGATCGGCCGGCTCGAGGGCGTGCTGGAGATCGAGTCCACCGCCATGCAGGCGCGCGGCACGGTGCGCGTCTCCTATCGGCCGGGCACCGACATGGACTTCGCCGCCCTGCAGGCGCAGAGCCGGCTGGCGCAGTTGCTGCCCTCGCTGCCCGAGCAGGCCACGGCCAGCGTGCAGCGCTTCGACACCAGCGACCTCAGCGCCACGATCATGGAACTGCAGGTCCTGGGCGAGGGCGACCTGAACTGGCTGCGCGACTTCGCCGAGGAGAAGATCGCCCCCGAGCTGGAAGCCGTGGAGGGCATCGTCAGCGCCCAGGTGATGGGCGGCCAGCGCCGCGCCGTCGAGGTCATCGCCCGCCAGCCGGCGCTCGAGGCGCATGGCCTGACCATGGCCGCGCTGACCACCGCGATCGACGCCGCCAACCGGCCGCGCGCCTATCTGGGGCAGGCGTACGACGGCACCCAGGTCTACCCCGTCAGCGCCCGCGCGCAGTGCACGGACGTGGCCCAGCTGCGCCGCATCGTCGTCCGGGCAACCGGGCCGCTGTACCTGCAGGACGTGGCGGAGGTGCGCCTGGGGCTGCAGACGCGCACGGATCTCAGCCGCATCAACGGCAAGGCGGCGGTGGCGTTGCGGCTGCAGAAGGAGGACGAGGCCAACCTGATCGCCGTGGCCGAGCAGGTCGAGGCGACCATCGCCCGCCTGAACCGCCGGTACGCCTCCGAGGGCGTCGAGCTGCTGGTCACCACGAACCAGGCCCGGATCATGCAGGAGGCCCTGCGGCGGCTCCAGCAGGCCGCGCTGGCGGGACTGGCCCTCGGTCTGGCGGTGCTGTTCGTGTTCCTGCGTAATCTGCGCTTCGTGGCCGTGCTGCTGGTGGCGGTGCCCGCCTCGCTGCTGATCACGTTCAACCTGATGTACGCCTGGGGCCTGAGCCTGAACGTGCTGTCGCTGTGCGGGCTGGCCCTGGCCATGGGGATGCTCACCGACAACAGCATCGTGGTCATGGAGAGCGTCTTCAAGCGCTACGAAGCCGGCAGGCCGGCGCGCGTCGCCGCGCGCGAGGGCGCCGAGGCGGTCAGCCGCGCGGTCATCGCCTCGACGGCGACCACGGTGCTGGTCTTCCTGCCGGTGGTCTACGTCCACAGCGACTACCAGGACATCCTGCGGCAACTGGCCCTGTCCATCGCGTTCCCGCTGCTGGCGTCGCTGCTGGTGGCGCTGACCCTGGTGCCGGCGCTGGCGGCGCGGGCCCTGCGGCACGGCGCGCCGGCGGCGCTGCGCACCGGCCGCCTGACCGAAGCCTACACGGTGATCCTGAAGGCCTGCCTGCGGCACCGCGCCCGGGTCGCCATCGGTCTGGCGGTGGTGCTGGCCGCCACCCTGCTGGCCGCCTACTTCCTGATGCTGCAGCAGGAGGCCGTGCGCGAGGAGAGCCAGTTCACGGTGTACGCCACGCTGGCCGAAGGGGCGACCCTGGAGGCCACCGACGAGATCGTCCGCCAGCTCGAAGCGGCCGTGCGCGACCTGCCGGGCGTCGAGCGGTTCACCAGCAGCGTGCAGGAGGGCACCGGCAGCGTGACCGTGCTCCTGCAGCCGCGCGCGGCGCGCCCCGAGCGGATCTCGGTGGTGGAGCTCCGCCGGCGGCTGGCCACGACGCTGGCCGGCATCTCGGGGGCGACCGTGGGGTACGACGCGCCGGCGCGGGCCGGCGGCAGCGGCGCGCGCGGCAGCGGCGGGGCGCGGCGGCAGTCCGGCGGCTTCAACCTGCAGACCGGCACGGCCGGCGAGCGGATCGTCATCCGCGGGTACGACTTCACGGTCCTGCAGACGATCGCCGAGAACCTGGCCTACCAGTTGTCGCAACTCGAGGAGATCGAGACCAACAGCGCGCGTTCGGACGCGCAGCGGAGCAGTCCGGAGGTGCAGGTGATCCCCGCCAAGCTGCCGCTGTTCGACCGCGGCCTGGCGGTGCGCGACGTGCTGAGCGCCATCGCGGCGGCCGCCCCGCAGGGCTCCCAGGCGCGCACCGGCCTGCTGGAACCCGACGGCAGCGAAGTGGCGATCGAGATCCGCCCCACCGAGAACCCGGAGGAGCAGACCACCGGGCTGAAGACGCTGCGCCAGTTGCCGGTGGCAGCGGGCAGCCGCGGCTTCGCGCCGCTGACCGAGCTGGCGCGCGTGCGCACCGACGAGGGCCGCGCCGCCATCCAGCGCAGCGGCCAGGTGCGGCGCGCGGTCGTCTCCTACCGCTTCACCAGCGACATCCTCGAGTCGCAGCCGCAACTCGAGCGGGCCCGCGAGCTGGTCCGCGCCACCGTGCACGGGCTGGCGCTGCCCGAGGGCTACAGCGTCGAGCTGGTCGAGGTGACCACCGACACCGTGTACTACTGGATGATGGGCATCGCGGCGGTGCTGGTGTACATGGTCCTGGCCGCGCTGTTCGAGTCAATGGCCTCGCCGCTGATCATCTTCTGCACGCTGCCCACCGCGGTGATCGGCTCCTGCTGGGCGCTGCTGCTGTCGCACACCGGCCTCACGTCCACCGCCGGCCCCATGGCGCTGCTGGGCTTCATCGTGCTGCTCGGCATCGCCGTGAACAACGGCATCATCCTCGTCGACGCGGTCAACACCCTGCGGTCGCGGCACGGCTACCGGCAGCAGCGGGCCGTGCTGGCCGGCGGCCTGTCGCGCGTGCGCCCCATCCTCATGACCTCGGCGACGACGCTGCTGGGCGTGCTGCCGCTGGCGCTGGAGTACGGGGGCGACTACGAGATCTGGCCGCCGTTCGCCATCACCGTGCTCGGCGGCCTGTCGGTCTCCATGCTGGCCACGCTCATCGTGCTGCCGGTGGCCTACATGGGCCTCGAACAGGTGCGGGCCTGGCTGCGTCGCCTGGGCAGTGCTGCCGTGGCCGGCGCCACCGCGGGCACGGTCGCCGCGGCCTACGCGATCCACGCGGCCTACGCCAGCCTGTTCTGGACCGCGTTCGCCGTCGTGCCGGTCTGGGGGGCCCTGCTGGCGCTGGCATGGCTCGGGCTGCTGGTGCGTCGCGCCCGCGCCGCCCGCCGCCAGGCCCCCGGCCCGGCGCACAGCGTGCAGCTGCGGACCCTGACCAAGGCGTACGGCGCCCCCGGCAAGCTCCGGCAGGAGTGGGCTCGCTGGGAGCGGCGGGCGCGCCGTCTGCGGCTGGCGGGACTGGACCCCGTGCAGCTCAGCGGCGTCCGCGACAGCCTGTGGTGGAAGGTGCCGCTGTTGGGCCTGTGCGGGTACCTGCACACCTATTTCGAGGATCCGCTCTGGCTGTTCCTGCTGGCGGTGGCGACCTGGCGCCTGACGGGCCATCTGGCAGGGTGTGCGGCGCTGCTGTGGCGGGGCCAGCGCGCCCCGGATGCCGCGCCGCCGGCGCGCGTGCTGACCGTGCGGCGCGTCGTCCTGGGCGCCGCCTTCCTCGCCTATGTCCATCTGCGCCTGAAGCTGCTGTCGGTGTCCGTGGCGGCGGCGGCGGTGTGGCTGGCGGGCGTCGGCCTGCAGGTGCTGGTGGCCAGAGTGCGCAGCGGCAAGGTGCAGCCGCAGGCCATCGCCGGGCGACTGGCCTGGCTCCGGCGGGGCCTGTATGCCGGCGCGGTGCGCACACCGGTGCTCGGTCTGAGACCGCCGCCATTCCTGGCCCTGGACGGCGTGGATCTGGAGATCGGGCGCGGCATGTTCGGCCTGCTGGGGCCCAACGGCGCGGGCAAGACGACGCTGCTGCGGCTGGTCAGCCAGGTGCTGTCGCCCACCTCGGGATCGGTGCTGATCGACGGCGTCAACGTGAGCCGCAGCCGCAGCGCGCAGGGATCGATCGGCTATCTGCCGCAGCACTTCGGGCTGTACGATCATCTGACCGCTGCCGAGTACCTCGAGTACCGCGCGCTGCTGGAAGGCTTCCGCGAGCCGACCGAGCGCCGGCAGCGCGTGCTGGCCTGCCTCGAACAGGTGCATCTGCTGGAGCGCAAGGACGACCGCATCGGCTCGTATTCGGGCGGCATGCGCCAGCGCGTGGGGATCGCCCAGACCCTGCTCCATCTGCCCCGCATCGTCATCGTCGACGAACCCACCGCCGGGCTGGATCCGGTGGAGCGCATCCGCTTCCGCAACCTGCTGGCCCGCATCAGCCAGGACCGCATCGTCCTGTTCTCCACGCACATCGTGGAGGACATCGCGGGCAGCTGCAACCGCCTGGCCGTGCTGAACCGCGGCAAGGTGGTGTACGCCGGGACGCCGGAGAAGATGCGGGCCCTGGCCGCGGGCCAGGTGTGGGAAGCCGTGCTGCCGCCCGAGCGCTTCGCCGCGCTGTCGGCCGGGCTGCGCCTGGTCACCTACCGGCGCACCGCCGACGGCGTCTTCACGCGCTTCTTGGCCGCCGCGCCGCCGGCCGCCGTGGCGGCGCGGCCGGTGGAGCCCACCTTGGAGGACGCGTACATCCATCTGCTGGACGACCGGAGGGAGGCGGCATGCTGACCTGGCGGCAAGTGGCGGCGACGTTCTGGCGGCTGTGCTGGCTCAGCGCGCGGGTCGCGCTGCACCGCAAGGTCGTCTTCATGGTCCTGGGCATCGTCGCCGCCTACGCGATCCTCTATCTGTTCGCGGTGCTCCGGCCGGGCGAAGGCTTCGGCGTCGAGCAGGCGCTCTTCGTCCTGGTGGAGGTGCCCGGCGCGGTGCTGGCCATCTACCTGAGCATGGACCTGATCGCGGGCGAGCGGGACCGCAACACGCTGGAGACCCTCTTCACCACGGCCACCTCGCACTACACGATCTGGGGGGTGCGCCTGCTGGTCCTCGTCGTGACGCTGGCAGCCGTTCTGCTGGCCATGAGCACGGCGGCCTACTTCCTGTTCGCCGAGTTTCCGTTCGTGCGCGGCGCCGCCAACGCCCTGGTGCCCGCCGTGTTCATGGTGGGGCTGACGCTGCTGGTGAGCACCCTGACGCGCAGCAGCAACACCGCGGGGATGGTGTCCATGGCGCTGCTGGTCGGTCTGTTCCTGGCCGCCGGCACCCTCAAGCATTCGCCCTACTACCTGTTCCTCAATCCGTTCGTCGCGCCGCTGGACGGCGACCTGGGCACCTGGCGGCAGACCATCGTGCTGAACCGCCTGGGCGTGCTCGCGCTCGCCGCGATCACCGCGGGCCTGGGGCTGCGGCAACTGGACAACCGCGAGCGGTTCCTGGCCTGAAGGAGGCTGAATTGGCTACGCACACCCACAGCGAAGCAGACCGCGGCCGACCCTGGGGCCGCGCGCCAGGCGCAGCCGCGCTGGTGCTGCTGGCGACGCTCGCCGGTGCCGGCGCCGCGGAGCGGGGCAGCGGGACGGCAGCGGCGCCGGCGGCCGCCGAGCGGACCGTCCTGCATCTCACGCTGGCCCAGTGCATCGAGCAGGCGCTGGCGCACAACATCCAGGTCATCCAGCAACGCTACCAGCGGCAGGCCGCCGCCGTGTCGCTGGCGGACGCGCGCAGCGCGTTCCTGCCCAGCGTCAGCGCCAGTTACGGGCTGTCCCGGCAGCTCAGCGGACCGCGCGAAGGCTCCTACGTGGACGAGGCCACCGGCTTGCTGGTCACCCGGCTGGGCAAGAGCCATACCAGCGGCTCGCAGTCGCTGGGCACCAGCCTGAGCATGACCGTGTACGACCGCCGCAGCCTGGCCAGCATCGAGGCCAGCCGGCATGCGCTGGCGGCCGCGGTGCTGGACGAGGAGGTGACCGAGCAGCAGGTCGTCTTCCAGACGCGCCAGGCCTACCTGAGCCTGTTGCAGGCAGAGCGGCTGCGGCAGGTCCAGGAGGAGCAGATCCGGGCGGTCGAGGAGGACCTGCGGCGCGCCCAGACGCGGTACGAGCTCCGCGCCGTGCCGATCTCCGACGTGCTCACCGCGCGCGCCAGCCTGGAGAGCGCCCGCGCCTCGCTCATCGACCGCGAGAACCAGGCAGCCATCGCCCGGGCCAACCTGGCGTTCGTCGCGGGCCTGCCGCCGGACGCGCACATCGTGCCGGCGGACACCTCCTTTGCGGTCGAGCCGCTCGGACTGACCCTCGAGGAGGCGGTGAGGCGCGCGCTGAACAGCCATCCCGAGCTGCGCGCGCAGCGCGAGACCCTGCTGCAGGCCAAGGCGCAACTGGCCGGCACGCGCGCCGGCGTGCGCCATCCCAGCGTCAGCATCGGCACCGGCTATAGCTGGTCGCTGAGCGACCAGGAGCAGTTCGGCGGCGTCGAGGACCTGCTGCTGAAGAACTACGGGGCCAGTTTCCGCGTCGGGGTGAGCCTGCCCATCTTCAACCGCATGAGCACCGAGTACGCCGTCCGGACCCAGACGCTGAACTACCGGCGCAGCCTGGCGGCGTTCGATCAGGCCAAGCGCCAGCTCGAGCTGGAGGTGCGGCAGGCGGTGCTCAACGTGCAGCAGTACCAGCGCAGCATCGCCGCCAACGAGGCGGCGGTGCAGGCGGCCGAGGAGAGCGCCCGGCTGGCCGAGGAGCGCTACAGCCTCGGCACCGGCACGTTCCTCGAACGGCTGCAGGCGCGCAGCAGCCTGTTTGCGGCGCGCAACAGCCTCGTGCAGGCGATCTACGGGTACCACATCCAGCTCGCGCAGCTCGAGCAGGCCATAGGCGGCCCCCTCCAGCCAGGCGCGACGACCACCCGGGCCGAATGACCACCGAGGCGTGTGACCATGTGCAAGGACGATCGGGCCCCCAGACTGAGCCGATGCCGCGGCGGTGCCGGCGGACGCCCGCGCCGGTGGGCGACCGCCATCGCCGCCGGCGCGCTGCTGTTCCTCGGGACGGTGCCGGCCAGCACCGCCCTGCCTCTGCCTTCCCGCCGCCACTGGGCGTACCTGTCGCTGGCGTCCGGCGGCTGGTGCATCGGCGAGTCGTGGCAGGCGCATGACCGCGCCGACCGCATGCGCGACCGCATCGCCGGCGGGGGCACGCCCGCTCAACTGCAGAGCTGGAAGACCGAGCGCCGCCGCGCCGACAAGCGAACCCAGGCGATGCTGGGGCTGGCGGGGGGCGCGGTGGCGACCGGCGTGTACCTGTGGCGCACGCCCGGCCCGGAGGCGCTGCCGGATCCCGAGCTGGGCGTCGCCGCCGTCGACCTGCGCGGGACCCGCCTGGCGCTGGTGGGCGACCCCGGCCGGCAGCGCGCCGCCGTGCGCCTGAGCCGCTCGTTCTAGCCCGGACCAGGCGGCGCCGCATCCATCGCCGCCTGCGCCCTGGCGGCGCGTGACCGTGCGCCCAAGCCGGTGCTTGCGAGGAGCCGGATCGTCGCCCGTCGGCGCGGCGCCCGCACCCGTGGCCGCGGCAGCGTTCAGGCCGGCCGCCGGTTGCCCACCAGGTACCCCAGCCCGAACGTCATGGCGGTGCCGATGGGGAAGTGCCAGGGGAACGCCAGCGCGATGTGCACGGGGGCACCGTCTTCGCCGCGCCCCACCACCGCCATGCTGAGGACCAGCACCAGTCCCGCGGCCGCCGCCACGTACAGCACCTTCTGCGGCTGGCGGCGCAGGTGCCGGAACGCCTGCACGACCAGCACCGTGCAAGCCAGCGTTACCAGCCACTGGCTGGCCGGCTGGTGCCAGTTCAGGGCGAAGACCGTGAGCACGGACAGCGGCACCCCCCACATCAGCCCCAGATCGTCCCGCCGGGTCGGCAGGAACGCCAGCAGGAAGGTGCCCAGCAGCGCGCCGTACGTGTAGGCGG
Organism: uncultured Gemmatimonadaceae bacterium; assembly: GCA_964591015.1. Taxonomy (GTDB): domain Bacteria; phylum Latescibacterota; class UBA2968; order UBA8231; family UBA8231; genus SLHA01. The sequence goes on along the minus strand of CAZPXM010000030.1, from coordinate 6,795 downwards.
CCATGGCCAGGGCGAACTGGATCAGGTCGCCGAAGCGCTGGGCGATCGTGTCGCAGTACAGGGCGAAGGCGGTCAGCAGCATCCCCCACAGCACCACGATGACACGCGACGCGCGCACGTAGTGGGCAGCGCTGGCCTGCGGCCGGAGGAGGGGCCGGTAGAGCACGGCGACGGTGGTCTGCGCCAGCGCCGCCAGGGTCGAGTCCAGGGTGGAGATGGCCGTGGCGAACAGCGCCGCCATGAGCAGCCCGGACAGCAGCGGCGGCATGACGGTGACGATGTACACGGCGAACACCTTCATCGCATCGTCTTCCACCACCACCTGGCCGGCCGCGCTGAAGGGGTGGTGCCGGTAGTAGACGAACAGGCCGACCCCGACCAGCATCAGCGCCACCGTCAGTACCTGCGACACGCTCGACCAGACCACCGCCCGGCGCGCGTCGCGGGCGCTGCGGCAGGTGAACATGCGCTGCGCCATCAACTGGTCGGTGCCGTGCGAGGCCAGGGTCAGGAATCCGGTGGCGAACAGACCGCACCACAGCGTGTACGCCTCGCGCGCGTTCAGGTTCAGGTTGAGCACGTTCAGCTTGCCCGCGCGCGCCGCCGCCGCCAGCACCGCCGCCAGCCCGCCCTCCACCGAACTGTGCACGAAGACCAGCGCCAAGAGCGCCCCCGCGCCGAACAGCACGAACTGGATGGCGTCGGTCCAGATCACGGTGGTGATGCCGCCCATCACGGTCCAGATCACGGAGACACCGCCGATGATCAGGATCGAGGTGGCGATGTCGGTGCCGGTGATCACCTGGAGGGCCTTGGCGGCGATGTACACGCGCGCGCCCTGGGCGAGGATGCCGCCGACCATGAACAGCGCCGAGGTGACGGTGTGCACGCGCGGGCCCAGGCGATCGCCCATGTACTCGTACGGGGAGTAGATCTCGCGCTCGTAGAAGGCCGGCACGAAGAAGTACCCGATCACGAACCGGGCGAGGATCGTGCCGATGCCGAGCTGCAGGTAGGTCAGGTCGCCGCCCTTGGCGAAGGCGATGGCCGGGGCGATCAGGAACGTGGCCGCGGACAGCTCGGTGGCGATGATCGAACCGCAGACCGCCGGCCAGGACAGCTTCCGCCCGCCGAGGAAGAAGTCCCGCATCGACGCCTGCTTGCCGGCCAGCAGCGCGCCGAGCACCGTGGTGAACGCCAGATAGGCGGCGATGACCAGCCAGTCCGCGCGGCTGAAGTGCCGCGCCAGCTCGCGCAGGGCGCCGTTCACGCGCAGCGCGCGGACGCGCTGGCGCGCGGCCGCCACCGCGTCCTCCTCTGCCGC
>CAZPXM010000030.1:0-5371 GCA_964591015.1 uncultured Gemmatimonadaceae bacterium | reverse complement strand
GGCGCGGCCGGCGCGGCCGGCGGGGCGCTCTGGCCGGCTGGTGCCCACAGGGCTCGTGCCGCCTCCTGCTGCGCCTCCGGAAAACGGCTCGCGAAGGCCTCGAAGTCCGGCAGGGGCGCCGGTGGCGCCGCCGCCGCGGCCGCAACGGTCGCGCCCGTCGCCACCGCCATCGCCAGCAGCACGAGCGACCCCGCGGCGCGCGGCGCCCGCGCCCCGACCGCCATGGCCAGACACCAGGGTACCGACCGCATCCGCATGCGAGTCCTCCCTCCGGGCAGCGAGCGACACCCGCGCCGCTGAGCCACAGCGCGGCCTGCTCGTCAGGCAGCGCGCACGCCCGTCGGCCTTCCCACGGACAGCAGCCGGCCGCCGCCCGCGTTCAACCCCTGGCCGGGCGCGTGTGCGCCTCGATCCACGCCTGCATCTCCTGACCCTTCTCCGTCCGCCACACCGGCACGTAGCCCGGGGTGCCAGGGCGCAGCGTCAGACCGCCGTCCACCAGCAGATCCTGGCCCGTGACGAACAGCGCGGCGCTGGAGGCGAAGAAGGCCACGGCCTCGCCCACGTCCAGGGCCAGGCCCTGGCGCGGCAGCGGCTGCGACGCGTGGTACCAGGTGCGCAGGGTGTCGCCGAAACGGGCGACGAACTCCCGCCGCAGGCGCGCCGGCAGGCTGGCCACGCGCTGGTCGGCCCACCCCGCTTCCGGGATGAACCCGGGCGAGACGCAGTTCACGCGCACGCGGCAGGGCGCCAGCTCGGCGGCCAGCGAGCGGGTAAGGCCGATGATGCCCGCCTTGGCGGCAGCGTACCCGCTGTCGTTGCCCCAGCCCTGGTGGCCGTGCACGGAAGAGATGTTGACGATCGCCGCGTCACCGGTCTCGGCAGCCGCCTGCTTGAGGTGCGGCACGGCGTACTTGCAGGCCAGCCACAGCCCCTTCAGGTCGGTGTCCATGACCAGATCGTAGTACTCCTCGGTGGCCGCCTCTAGCGGCTTGCCGAATCCGATGCCGCTGTTGTTGACCAGGATGTCCAGGCGGCCATACTGGACCAGTGTCTGCCGCACCAGACGGCGGATGGTCGCGGGCCTGAGCAGATCGGTCGGCACGAAGCTGAGCCGCGCGCCGCGCGTCTCCGCGCGCACGGCGCGCATGGTCCGGCGCGCGGCCGGCTCGCTGCGGTTGGCCAGCACCACCGCGGCGCCCTCGCGGCACAGCACGCGCGTGATGCCGCTGCCCACGTTGCCGCCGGCGCCGGTGACGATGGCCACCTTGCCCTCCAGGCGCCGCGCCGCAGGCGGCGGCAGGCGGTTGTCGATCAGTCCGGTCATCGCATTCCTCCAGGGGACAATTGGCGCGGCACCCACCCGGTAACCGCGCGGCACCCGTCAGGGGTGCATGAGCGCCACCTGCCGCAGCACCGCGCGGAAGCGGGCGGCGACCTTGGCGAAGCCGCGCGAGGTGCCGTGGATCTCCTCGGCCCAGTCGGACAGACGCGGCAGCGCCCCGCGGCAGTCCACCAGATACACGCCCGTCGCCGCCGGATCGCCGGCCACCTGCTCCAGGGCGCGGTACAGCTCGTCGACCAGGATGCGAACGATGCCGCGCCGCAGCTCGGGTGCGGCGATGCCGCGTCTGTCCAGCGGCTTGCCCAGCCATTCGTCCTTGTCGGCCCACAGGGGCCGCCGGCGATCCACCGGCTGCCAGGGATACGGGAAAGCATGGTCATAGCCGTGGATGAGAATGGGCAGCCGGGCCAGACCGGGTTCGGCGCGGACGGTCCGGATCACCTCGGCGTAGCCGGCGCGGATGAAGGCGAGCCTGGCGTCCAGGGCTGCCCGGTCGATGTGGTCGGCAGCGCTGCTGCCGGCGCCGGCGAAGGGCCGCACCAACTGCTCGATCACGGGCCGGCCGGTATGCCGATCCTCCCCGAGAACGTCGTTGCCGGCCGCCGAGAACAGGAAGGCGCGCACGCGCTGCCGCTGCTGCCGCAGTGCCTGCAGGTACTCGGGGCCGCCGGCGCCCGCGGGCGCCCGCAGCATGTTGGCCAGCGTGTCGCCGGCGGCGCTGACGCACCAGATCAGGTACTCGTCGCCCAGGTGGTCGACGACCTCGCTGATCAGCAGCGGGAACTGGAACCAGCTATCGCCCTCCGCCACGAGGACCGGCAGTCGCTCGCCCGCCGCCAGCCGCCGCCGGAACCGCTGCTGGCGCCGGAACCGCGCCAGGTTGTTGCCCAGCTTCAGCGCGTTCTCCAGCTCTCGCTCGTCCGGCGTCAGCAGGACACGCCGTGGATTGGGGCGGAGCTCGGGCGAGAACGGCGTGGGGCCGCGCACGACCACGGAGTACCGGACCAGCGTGTCGTCCGGAACATCCGGATCTCTGGCCAGCCGCAGGTACTGCTCGTAGCTGATCCTGTCCATGGTGGGCTCCGCGGCGGCCCGCCGCCCCTGCGGGGCCGCTGCGGCCGGCCAGCGTGCTTGCCTCGGCGTGGCGTGCCGCCCGAAATTGCGCCGGGGGATCGCGCGGCGGGTGCGGCGATCGCGCCGCGATAGCCGCAATATTGGCCACGGCGGGCAGGGCGACAAGCGGCCGGCGGCGATGCCGCGTGGGGCCTGCAGGCTGCCGTCCGCGCCCCGCCCCCCTGGAGAAGGTCCGATGACCGTTCGCGAGCTGAGCGATGCCGTGCTCCGCGCCAGCATCGAGCGCTTCCTGGGACACCGGCGGCAGATCGTCGCCGCCTTCGAACGGGCGCGGCAGGGGCGGTTCGCCAGCGTCGAACCGCCCGAGCGCGTCCGCCGCTTTCTGGCCCGGGAACGGGCACACGGGCGCGCTGCGGCGGACCGCCTGGCCGGCGGCCGGCCCCGCGGCGACGGCCCGTCAGAGCGGGGCGGCGACCGCCGCCCGGTGGGGCGGCCGCCGCGCCGCCGCAGCCCGGCGGGCCGCCTGGAACGCGTGTTCGGCGGCGACGACCTGCTGTCCATCGAGTTCCTGGAGGAAGGCCTGCTGGCCGCCCGCCCCGTGGGCCTGATCACCGTGGCCGACTGCGGCTTCGGCACCGGCTTCCTGGTCGGCAACGGCCTGCTGCTGACCAACCAGCACGTGCTGCCCGATCCCGACGCGGCGCGCGCCAGCGTCTTCGCTCTGGACTACGAGACGAATCGCATCGGCGCTCCCAAGCCCGTGGAGCAGTACCGGTTCGCGCCGGAGCGCTTCTTCCATGCGGACGCCGCGTGCGACTTCGCGCTGGTGGCGCTGGAGGAACGCTCGGAGCAGGGCCGGCCCCTGGCCGAGTTCGGCTACCATCCGCTGATCGCCGATCAGGGGAAGATCGTGATCGGCCGGCCGGTCAACCTCATCCAGCATCCGGGCGGACGCCACAAGTCCATCGTCGTGCACGACAGCCGCCTGATGTTCCTGTGCGACGGCGGCGAGCTGGATCGGTACTGCTGGTATTCCAGCGACACGGAGCCGGGCAGTTCGGGCTCGCCGGTCTTCAACAACCACTGGGAAGTGGTCGCGCTCCACCACAAGGCCATCCCCAAGGTGAACGCCCGCGGGCAGCTCGTCGACCGCCGCAACCGGCCGCTGTCCGCCCGCCGCGCCGCGTGCGAGCCGGAGGCGCTGGCCTGGGCGGCCAACGAGGGCATCCGCGTCTCCCGCATCGTGGCTGCGCTGCGCGAGGCCAGGCTGCCAGACCCGCTGGCCGCCCAGCGGGACGCGCTGCTGGCGCTGTGGGCCGCCCCGCGCCAGCCCGCGACGCCGGCGGCTCCCTGCGTCGCCGTCGCCCCCGCTCCCGAAGGACCGCGGCTCACGGTGACCGCCACCCGGATGGGGTCCGGCGACGCGCTGCTGCCCCTGGTGATCACCGTGCGGCTGGACTAGCGGGGCGCCGCAGGTGGCCGCGGGTGCTGGTTTCGCCAACCTGCGTCGAGACAACGGCAGGCGGCCCGCACGCACGCACGCGCGCACGGGCGCGTCCAGGTCTTGGGGCCGGAGCGCCGGACTCCGGCCAGGCCCGGTCGGCGGGCTTGACCCGGCCGGCGCCCGAGCCCATGATCGGCCCGCAGCGCCGGCATTGGCGGCAGCGCCGGCACCCGGCGTCCGGCGCGGCAGCGCGGTGGCGCGGTAGCGCGCTGGCGCGGCGCCGCGGCGCAGTAGCGTGGTAGCGTGGCCGCCGGCGGTCCACCTGCCTCTGTTCTCTCGTGGAGACCACATCGCCGTGAAGATCGTGCGCAGCGAGGTATTCGTCCTGGGCGACCGCGAACCGCCGGAGGCGCTCGACGACTCCCGCATCGACGGCCTCGCCTTCGTCCGCCTCCACACCGACGCCGGCATCACCGGCCTATCGGAGATCTTCGCCGTCCCGCCCGGCGTGGCCCAGGCCGCGCTGGATGGGCCCGATTCCCTGTTCGGGCGCCTGCTGATCGGCGAGGATCCCATCCATCCCGATCGGCTGTGGACCAAGCTCTACAACAGCATGCTGCACGGCAACCGCCGCGGGTGGGCCATCATCTGCCTGGGCGCCGCCGACGTGGCCCTGTGGGACATGTACGGCAAAGCTGCCGGCCGGCCGGTCTGGCAACTGCTCGGCGGGGCGACGCGCGCCCCGCACCAGGTGGTCGATCCCGGGCAATGCCAGCAGGCGGTGCCTTACGCCACGATCGTCTCAGACGCCTGGGACCGCGACAGCGTGCTGCGCCAGCAGGTGGAACGCGTGGCCAGGCTGCGCGAGCTGGGGTACCGCGCCTTCAAGGTGGAGCCCGTGCGGCAGACGCGGCAGACCATCGTCGAGCTGGCGCGGCGGGCGCGCGCGGCAGCCGGCGACGAGGCCCTGCTGGCGGTGGACGTGGGCTATCTGTGGAACGACGTCGGCGAGGCGCAGCGCACCATCGAGGCAGCGGCGCAGTACGACCTACTGTTCTTCGAGACGCCTTTCCCGGTAGACGCGCTGGAGGCGTACGCCCGGCTGACCGCGCGCACGTCCGTGCCCATCGCGGTCGGCGAACACACGGTGACGCGCTTCGAGTTCCAGCAGCTCATGGACCAGGGCGGGATCGGCGTGGTCCAGCCCTACATGACCACCTGCGGCGGCCTCACCGAGGCCCGGCGCATCGTCACCCTGGCCCAGCAGCGCGGGGCGCTGGTGTGCCCGGGCAACTGGTCGACCGCCGTGCTGGGCACGGCCACGCTGCACCTGGCCGCGTACTCGCCCATCACGCCCGTGTACGAGATGGCGCCTGCGGAGGTGTACGCCTCGCCGCTGCGCAAGGCGCTGCAGGAGCTGGCACCGCCGGTGGTGGACGGGGCCGTGGCGTGGCCGCAGGCGCCCGGCATCGGCATCGATCTGCCCGAGGACCTGATCGCTCACTTCC
>CAZPXM010000029.1:18576-33175 GCA_964591015.1 uncultured Gemmatimonadaceae bacterium | reverse complement strand
GCCCAGCCGCACGGCATCCACGCCTGCCACCACGGCGATCGGTGTGCGGTTCGCGCCGGGGGCGGGTTCCTCCTGCGGGATCACCACCACGATCGGCAGCGGCTCGCTGGCCAGCTCGCCGTCCGCCACCACCAGCGCGAAGGCCAGCACCCCGGGCTCGACGACCGCGAAGCGGCAGACGGCCTGGTCGGCATTCTCCAGCCGCACCGCTCCCCCGCCGGTCTGCGTCCAGGAGTACTGCAGCGCGTCCCCGTCGGGATCGCTGCTGCCACGGCCGTCGAGCAGCACCACGGCGGGGTCGTCCCGCACGATCGTCACCTGCGCGGCCGCTCGAGGCGCCGCGTTGGCCACGAAGACTTCGGCCGTCGCCGCTCCGAGGTGCCCGGAGCTGTCGCGGACCTGCACCGCAGCCCGATAGCGCCCCGGTGCGGCGAAGCGGTGCGTGGCGGTCTTGGTCGAGGTCCAGCCCGTGTCGAAGGCGCCGTCGCCATCGAAGTCCCAGCGGACCTGCAGGACCTCGTCGGCCTCGTGACGGTCGCTGGCGTGCGCGCGCAGAGCGAAGACGGTCTGGGAAGAACCCGCGGGCGGCTCGCACTCGAGCGCGACGGTCGGCGGCAGGTCGTCGACCGGCTGCAGGGCCACGCTCGCCCGCACCGTGGTTCCGGCCGCGACGAATGCCGGTGCGACGCCGCGCCACAGCACGGTGGCGTCGCTCGCCAGCACGTCGACCGACACGTCCGCGCGCCCCGCCGGCAGCTCCGCCACCGTCGCCGTCACCCGTCCCCCCGCCACGGGCACGCGCCGAACCACGTCGGCCGGCAAGGCCGACGAACTGACCGCCACGACTCCCTCGATCGCCGTCTCCCTGGCCGGCTTGGCCGCGGCGGTCTCGCCGGGGATCGCCACGTCGATCTCCAACGCCCCGGTGCGTGCGCTGGAGGTCGCGCCGCCGTCGCCCCCGCAGCCGAGGGCCACGGGCAGCCAGAGGACACCCAGCCACGCCGCACCGGAGCGCCACGACGCGCGGATCATGCGGGCTTCACGCTCACCTGACGATGCACCGACGCTCGCGTCGCGCCCGGCCGTCGCCGCTTCCCGCCCGCCGCCGCCACCAGCGGCGGGAACTGCGCAGGCGCGCACCGCGGGGTCGCGGCTCAGAGCACGGCGCCAGCGGCGATCGATGCGTTCTTGGGGACCACCACGATCCCGTCACGGATGTAGAAGCCAGGCCCCTCGCCCTCGGTCACCCGCGCGCCGTTGCAGATGCGCGCGCGGTCGCCGATGCGCGCATTCTTGTCGATGACGGCCCCCTCGACGAAGACGCCGCGCCCGAGCCCGATGTCCGGGAGGCCCTGCGCGCGGTTGCGGGCTCGATCCGCGTCGGTCTCGTAGTAGTCCGCGCCCATGATGACGGTGTCGCGGATGCAGGCGCCGGCGCCCACGATGCTGCGGATGCCCACCACCGAATGCACGATCTCGGCCGCCTCGATCGAGCAGCCTTCGCCGATGATGGCGCGCTCGACGCGGCACTGGATCATGCGCGCGCCGGCGAGGAAGTTGGGGTGCGTGTACACCGGCAAGGAGTGGTCGTAGAAGTCGAACGGCGGGTCCGGCTCCGTCAGGGCCAGGACGGCCCGGTAGTACGCGCGGATGGTGCCGATGTCCTCCCAGTAGCCGGCGAACGGATGGGCGAACACCCGGACCTTGCGGATCGCCTCGGGGATCACGTGCCGCCCGAAGTCGTCGCGGTCGCTGTCCATCAGCAGGCTCACCAGGATCTCTGGCTCGAAGAGGTAGACGCCCATCGAGGCGAGGTACCTCTCCTCCTGCGAACCGCCGCGCGCCGCCGCCGGCAGTTCGAGCTCGTCCAGCTCCGCGTCGGTCTGCGGCTTCTCGCGGAAGTCGACCACGCGACCGTCCGCGTCGACCTTCAGGATTCCGAGGCTCGTGGCCTGGGAGCGCCGCACGGGCTTGACGGCGATGGTCACGTCGGCGCTCCGCTGGCGGTGCATGGCGACGAACGGCCGGTAGTCCATGTGGTAGAGATGGTCGCCCGACAGGATCAGGCACTGGCTGCACCGGCGCGAGAGGATCCGGCGGAGTTGCTGGCGCACCGCATCGGCCGTGCCCTGGTACCATTTCTCGCTCTCGATCGTCTGCTCGGCGGCCAGGATCTCGACATAACCGTCCGTGAACACGTCGAACCGGTAGGTGGTGCTGATGTGCCGGTGGAGCGACGCGGAGTTGTACTGGGTCAGGACGAAGATCTTGTTCACCCTCGAATGGAGGCAGTTGCTGATGGGGATGTCGATCAGCCGGTACTTGTCGCCGATGGGCACGGCGGGCTTCGAGCGGTACAGGGTCAACGGGAACAGCCGGGCCCCCTGCCCGCCTCCCAGGATGACGCCGAGCACGTTCTCCATCCCCGAGGTGCTCCACATGGCCGCCCCGTCGCGCTTGCCTGCGGGTCGCTGCGTACCGCCGCCGCGCCTGCGAAAACGTCTCTCGCCGGCGGAACGAGCGTGAATATGCTCGGCGGCACCTCGCGCGACAAGCGGCCAGCACGCGCGCAGCCAGGGCGCGGCTGACCGGCCCCGACCCCCCGGGCGCAGCCCCCGATTGCCAGGCCGCCGCCGCCGGCCTATCCTTGCGCCGGCCGCGGCTGGCCGCCGGCCGCGGTCATCGGGCCGGGCCGGGCGCACGGCGGGGGCGGGGGCAGCGGAGCGGCCGACGGACCGCGGCGCGAACGGGCCCCAGGCCTGCCGACACCTCGTGGCGCAGAGAATGCCGCATGCGGATAGTGGTGCTGGACGGGTACACGCTCAACCCGGGAGACAACCCGTGGGACGAGATCGCGGCGCTGGGCGAGCTGGCCGTGTACGATCGCACGCCGCCCGAGCTGGTCGTGAGCCGCGCGCGCGAGGCCGAGGTGGTGCTCACCAACAAGACGCCGCTGCCGGCGGCAGTCATCGAGGCGCTGCCGCGGTTGCGGTTCGTCGCGGTCCTGGCCACGGGCTACGACGTCGTCGACGTGGCCTGCGCGCGCCGGCGCGGCATCCCCGTGAGCAACGTCCCCGAATACGGCACCGACTCGGTGGCCCAGTTCGTCTTCGCCCTGCTGCTGACTCACTGCCACCAGGTGTCGCGGCACGACGCGGCCGTTCGCGCCGGTCGCTGGGGAGCGGTCGGCGACTTCTGTTTCTGGGAGAGCCCGCTGGTGGAACTGGCAGGCCTGACGCTGGGCATCGTGGGTTTCGGCCGCATCGGCCGCCGCGTCGGCGAGATCGGGCACGGGCTGGGCATGAGCGTGCTCGCCCACGATGTCGCCCCGGGCGCCCCGCCGTCCTACCGCCCATTCGCCTGGAGCGAGCTGGAGGCGCTGTTCGCCGCCGCCGACGTCGTCACCCTGCACTGCCCGCTGACGCCGGCCAACGCTGGCTTCGTCGACAGCCGGCTGCTGGGATGCATGAAGCCCACGGCGCTGCTGATCAACACCGCCCGCGGCGGCCTGGTCGACGAGTCGAGTCTGGTCGCGGCGCTGACCGCCGGCCGCCTCGCAGGGGCAGCCCTCGATGTGGTGCCCGTCGAGCCGCTGCCCGACGACAGCCCGCTCCTGCGGGCGCCCAACCTGCTGCTGACGCCGCACATGGCCTGGGCCACCCAGGCGGCGCGCCGCCGCCTCATGCGGATGACCGCCGCCAATGTGCGGGCGTTCCTCGCGGGTCGGCCCCAGCACGTGGTCAACTGAGCGCGGCCGGCCGCGGGCCGGGGCCACCGGCAGCGCCTGTCACTGGCGCCCGGCAGCCAGCGCCTCGAGGAAGGCCCGGTACCCTGCCTCTCCCCCGCTTTCCCAGGCGCCCAGCAGCGCCGAGCCGACGATGCCGATCTGCGCCTGGCCAGCCAGCTGCCGCAGGTGCGCGGCGCTGTTCAGCCCGAAGCCCACTCCCAGGGGGAGGGCCGTATGCCGGCGACAGCGGGCCAGGAAGGCGCGGACCTCCTCCGTGATCTCGCTCGAGCGTCCGGTGACGCCGCGCCGGGCCACGGCGTACACGAAGCCCGAGGCGTGCGCGGCGATCTGCGCCAGGCGCTGGTCGGTGTTGGTGGGCGCCATCAGCTGGACGAGGTGCAGGCCGCGGCTTTGGCAGGCCGCTGCCAGCGCCTTGCACTCCTCCACCGGCAGATCGGGGACGATACAGCCGGCGCCGCCGGCAGCCGCCAGGCGCGCGCAGAACGCGCCGGGGCCGGCGCGCATGATCACGTTGTAGTAGCCCATCATGAGGTGCGGGAAGGGGTGCCGCGCGCTCGACTCGCCCAGCAGCGCGAAGTACTGCGCCAGGGTCAGACCGCGCGCGAGCGCCTCCTGGCAGGCCCGCGCGAAGGCCGGTCCATCCGCGATGGGCTCGCTGAAAGGCATCTGCAGCTCGACCAGATCGACGTCGGCCTCGGCCATGGCCGCCAGCATGCGCCGATTGGCGTCCAGGGAGGGATGGCCGACGATCAGATGCGTCATCAGCAGGATGCGGCGCCGCTCCAGACGCGCGCGGATGTAGGCGGCCAGATCCATCAGCAGCCCGCCCGGCGCCGCAGGAACTGCACCCAGCGCGCGTCTCCCAGGGCGTCCGCGATCGTGAAGATGTCCTTGTCGCCCCGCCCCGAGAGGTTGACCAGGATGGCCGTCTGCGGGTCCATGCCCGGCGCGTCGCGCAGCGCGGCCGCCACCGCGTGGGCGCTCTCCAGCGCGCCGATGATGCCCTCGCGACGCATGAGGCGCCGCAGGGCCTCGATCACCTCGGCGTCGCCGGCGGACTCGAAGCGCACGCGACCGATCTCGTGCAGGTGCGCGAGGATCGGGCTGATGCCGATGTAGTCGAGCCCGGCGGCCACCGAGTGGGTCGGCAGCATCTGTCCCTCGCCGTCCTGGAGGAAGTAGGTCAGGTATCCCTGCGCGACGCCCAGCGCCCCGCCGCCGCCGGCGATCCGGGCCGCATGCTGGCCGGGAGCGAGGCTGCGCCCGCCCGCCTCGACGCCGATCAGCTCCACGCCGGGGTCATCCAGGAATCCCAGGAAGATGCCGGTGGCGTTCGAGCCGCCGCCCACGCAGGCGTAGACGCGCTGGGGCAGGGCGCCAGTCTGCTCGAGCATCTGCGCGCGGCTCTCGATGCCGATGATGCGCTGGAAATAGGCCACCAGATGCGGGTATGGATGAGGGCCGCAGACCGTCCCGATCACGTAGTGGGTGTCGGCCATCGTCTCGGCCCAGTCCCGCAGGCACTCGTTCATCGCGTCCTTCAGCGTTCCCTGCCCCGCGTCGACCGACACCACCTCGGCGCCGAGCTGCTCCATCCAGAAGACGTTGGGTCGCTGGCGCTCCACGTCGACGGCGCCCATGTACACGCGGCACCGCAGGCCGAAGCGCGCCGCCATGGTCGCGGTGGCGACCCCGTGCTGTCCCGCGCCGGTCTCGGCGATCACGCGCGTCTTGCCCATGCGCCGCACCAGCAGGCCCTGGCCCATCACGTTGTTCGCCTTGTGCGCGCCGGTGTGGTTGAGATCCTCCCGCTTGAGGTAGATGCGGGCGCCCCCGAGCTCGTCCGACAGGTTGCGCAGCAGCGTGATCGGCGTCGGCCGGCAGGAGTACGTGCGCATGGTCTGCACGTACTCATCCCAGAACGAGGGGTCCTGGCGGGCGGCGTCGAAGGCCAGGCCCAGCTCGTCCAGGGTCGTCCGCAGGATCTCCGGAACGAAGGCACCCCCGAAGGCGCCGTAGTAGCCCGGGCGCTCGAACGAGAACAGCTCGCGCAGCATGTCAGTCGATCAGATTGGCGCGGCGCAGCGCGTCGACCATGGCCGAGCTCGCCGGCTGCGCCTCGGCCTCCTGTTTGCGGCGCGCCTGGAAGTCGCGCACGTTGGCGGCGGACTCCAGCGACTCCACCTGCTTCATGGACAGGCGCAGCCGGCGCCGCCTGGCATCGACCTCGAGCACCACGACGCGGACTTCCTGCCCGATCGCCAGCTCCTCGCGTGGATGGGCCAGGCGGCGATCGGCGATCTCGGAGACGTGCAGCAAGCCGCGCACGCCGGGAGCGATCTCGACGAAGGCGCCGAAGCTCTCGAGCGACTCGATCTTCCCCGCGACCACCGTGCCTTCGGGGTAGCGCTCCCGGATCTCGTCCCAGGGGTCCCTCTCCAGCGCGCGCATGGACAGCGAGATGCGCTCGTTGCGCCTGCTGCCCAGGTTCCTGGTCCGCAGCACCACGACGCGCACGCGCTGGCCCACCTGCAGCACATCCTCCGGGCGCTCTACTCTCTTGTGGCTGATCTCGGATACATGGACCAGGCCTTCCACGCCGCCGCCCAGATCGACGAAGGCACCGAAGCTCTCCAGCTTCTTCACGGTGCCCTCCAGCTCCGCGCCTGGAGCGATCCGGTCGCGCACCTCGTTGACCACCTTGGCCTGTTCCGCCTCCAGGAGCGCGCGGCGGGACAGGACGATGTTGCGTCCCTGGTCGCGGAACTCGGTGATCAGGAACGTCAGCGTCTTGCCGCGGAACTCCTCGGCGTTCTGGACGAAGCTGCTGTCGGCCTGCGAGATCGGGCAGAAGGCGCGGGCGCCGCCCTGGATGGTGACGCCCAGGCCCCACTTGTTGACCGCATCGACGCGGCCCTCGACGGGAATGCGCGCCCTGAACGCGTGCAGCAACGCGTCCGTCTGGCTGTCGTGCGCGCCGATCCGGCGCGTGAGCCTGACCTCGTCCTGGGCCGCGGCCACGAACGCCTCCAGCGGATCGCCCACGCTGTACTCCAGCTCGCCCTCGGCGTTGCGCAGCTCCGCCACCCGGATGACTCCCTCGCTGCGGCCGCCGAAGTCCACGAAGGCATCTTCGCCCTCGATCTTGACCAGCACCCCGCTGACCTTGTCCCCCACGCTGACGTCCCGCCCCGGCGCAGCCGACTTGGCCAGCAGCTCGCCGAAGGACTCCTCGGGCGGCGCGGCGGCGGCCTCGGCGTGGCCAGCCGCACCCTCCGGCGTCCGAGAGGCGTCTGCTGCCGCGCTGGGCTGCGCTGCGGCGTCGGGCACAGACGGTGCGCAGCTCTGGAGCGCCCCGCTGTCGTCGTGGCCCTGGGTATCCTGCGTGTCTGCCATGGTCGAACTCCTTCGCGGGGGCCCTGCTTCCAGGCCAGTGGCTTGGAGGCCAGGGGCCAGCGCGCCACCGTCCCGGCGTATCCTGGCCGCGCGCGCCCGTGCTGGACCGTGCCGGAGATGGCCTGCGAGTGTGCCTGTCGTGTTTGGGAATGGCCGCAAGAAGGTATACATTGCCCGCAGCCGTGACAAACCGATCGACCCGCACCGGCGTTGCGACCGGTGCGGCGCCGGCGGCCAGCAGCCGAGGCTGACCCGTGGATGGAGGGACGCAGAGCGGCGAGCGCGTGATCCTGGTGACCGGCTTCAGCGGCTTTCTGGGGCAGTACGTGACGGCCGAACTGCTGCGCGCCTGCCCGGGCGCGCGCGTTCTGGCTCTGGTTCGACCCGCCTCCCTGGAGCGCGCCCGCGCCCTGGCCGCGACGCTGGCCGCCGGCGAGCCGGCGGCGCGACTCGAACTGGTGGCCGGCAACGTCGAGCAGCCGGAGCTGGGCCTGCCGGCAGCCGGCGAGGTGGCCGATCGGCTCGCCGCGATCTTCCACCTCGCGGCCGTGTACGACCTTGGCACTTCCCTGGAGCCGGCCAGGCGGGCCAACGTGGAAGGCACGCGGAACGTGCTCGCGCTCGCGGCGCGCTGCCGGCAGCCAGTCCGCGTTCACTACACCAGCACCTGCTACGTGGCCGGGACGCACGCGGGCGTCTTCCGCGAGGACCAGCTGGACGTGGGCCAGCGCTTCCTCAACCACTACGACCGCACGAAGTTCGCTGCGGAACAGCTCGTGCGCGCCTACTCCTCCCGCGTCCCGATCACCGTATACCGTCCCGCCATCATCGTCGGCCACAGCCAGACCGGCCACACGACCAAGTTCGACGGACCCTACTTCGTCATGCGAACCATGGCGCGGCTGCCGCGACGCTGCGTGTTCCCTCGCATCGGCACAGGGAGACAGCCGGTGAATCTGGTGCCGGTGGACTTCGTGGCGCGGGCGATGATCGCGCTGGCCGGCCTGCCGGACAGTGTCGGGCGAACCTACCACCTGGCGGACCCCTGTCCGCTCGCGGCCATCGAGCTGGAGAGGGCACTGATGGACTTGCTCGGCCGCCGGCTGCTGCCCGTGCGCGTCCCTGTCGCCCTGGTCCGGCTGCTGCTGCGTCCACCCGCCGTCCACCGCCTGGTCGGCATGCCGCCCGCGGCGCTGGCTTACTTCGACTACCGCGCCCTCTTCGACACGACCTGGGCCCGGCGGCATCTGGAGGGCACGGGCATCCGCTGTCCCCCCGTCGCGTCCTACCTGCCGAGGCTGGTCGAGTACTGGCGCCGCTGCCAGGCCGGCGAGCGCCCGGCAGACAGCCAGGCTCACCGCCTGCCGCACCCTCCGCCCGTCTAGACGGGGCCGCTAGGCCAGGCCGGACCGCGCGGGCCGTCGCGGCTGGCGGCGCCGTGGCTACCGGCCCGCGCGGCTCAGCCGCCCGCTGCCGAGCCTGGCGCGGGCGACGATGCGGGCGAAGTTGCCGCCCAGGATGCGTTCCTTGCTCGCCGGCGGCAGGTCGCACCAGACCACCCAGCCAAGCTGCGGACGGGGATCGCGCATGGGCGCGTCCGTGCCGAAGAGCACATGCTCGTCGTCCGTGGCTGCGACCAGGTATTCGACGACGCGGTTGGTCACCGGCGTGAGCGTCAACTCGGCGAACACGTTCGGGTGCTCGCGAATGCAGGCGGCCACCTCGTCGGCGAAGGCGTAGCTGCCCCCGGAGTGGGCGATGAGCCAGCTGATCTCGGGGTAGCGCTCCGCCAGGCGGCCCACGGCCGCGACGCCGCCGGTAGCCGGGGCCGTATGCAGCAGCGCGTACAGGCGGTGCTCGTTGCCGAACTCCCACCAGGGCGCGAAGCGCGGATCGTCGTAGCGCAGCCCCTGCCGCGGGTAGGGCTTCATGCCGATGAACCCCTGGCGGCCATGGCGAAGGTGGATCTCGGCCTCCACCTGCGCGGCGCTCAGATGGCTGGGATCGATCGTAGCCGCGCCGACGACGCGTTCGGGGTGCCGGGCCATGGCCCGGTGCACGATCTCGTTGCCGGCCACCGCGTCCACGCACACCGGACCGACCCAGCTGGCCATCGCCACCCGGTCGATGCCGCACCAGTCACAGACCTCCAGCATGCCGTCGGCGTCGCCGCGGTACATGACGTAGTCGACGCCGGCTGCCTGGCCTCCCTCGTGCAGCACGTGCGCGTGGGCGTCGAACACGAATGCTGGCTGCGGCCTGCCGGCCCGGCCAGCGGCCACCAAGGGATCGTCGTCGCGATGCCGTGGCGCGGGGGCTGCGGGCCCGGTCTGGCGCAGCAGGCGCCGCAGATTGCCGCCGGCGATCCGTTCGCGTGCCGTGCGGTCGATCTGCGCGTAGTCGAGGTAAGCGCGCGCCGCGCCGGGCGACTTGTCCGTGCCGCCGGTGCCGAACAGCAGGCGCTCGTCGCCGAATTCCGCCACGTACACCTCCGGACCGCGATTGATCTGGTACGCCGAGAACTCGATGTGCAGGTTCTCGTGAAGCTGCATCAGACGGTGCACGTGCCGTTGCTGCGACCAGGTGTGGTCGACCAGCAGCACCGGCAGGCGCGGATACGCAGCCAGCAGTTCGTGCAGGAACGCGAACAGGTCCCTGGGCGCCCAGCCCGCGTCCAGCAGCAACAGCACCCGCGCTTCCTGCAGGGCGGCCAGCGTGGGCCCCATCATGTCGGCGTGCAGCGAGTAGCTGCCGGGCACCGCGCGCACCGCGCGCACCCCGTGATCCTCCAGCGCTCGCAGCAGTGCGGCCGGCGTGGGATAGAAGCCGGGCGTGCCGGCCGGCAGGATGCACCAGGCGGCGAACAGCCTGCCGGCCGCCGTCCGGAGCTCCTGCTCCAGGCGCGCGTTGCCGTAGAGCGGATCGTAGGTGTGCGCCAGCGTGTGCGTCACCAGCGCTCCGGCGATCTCGGCCAGGTTCATGTCTTCCAGCAGATGGGCCACCGACCAGCGGGCGTGCGGGTGCTTGTCCGGCCGCGGCCCGATGCGGCAGTTGCAGTCGAAGAAGAGCGTATCCTTGTCGGCCGAATCCATCCGCGACCTCCCGGGGGCGCGCTGCCGTACACCGCACCGACGGCGCCGTCCGGCCGCCCCCAGGGTCCGGCGGACCGGGCCGGCGGGTAGCGAAGAACCCGCCTGACCCGCGCCGGCGCAACTCGGTGCCGGCTGTCGCACGCCTGCGCTCGCGCCGCTCGCGTCCCCGGCGCCCGCGCCCTGTTGCGGGCGCCGAGCGCGTCGGACCAGCGTCACCTCGACAGGCCGTGGCGCGGCTGCGCTCCCCCTTTGACGCGGTCGCGCGGCGCGGCTATCGTGTGGGCGTGGCGCGAGCGCGGTCCTGCCAGCCGCGTCACGCGCCGGAGCGAGGCACATGTACGGCAGGCCATCCTTCCCGCGCTACCTGCTCGGCAGCAGCCCCGGGCCCCGGCCCCCCTTCCACGCGGCGTACCTGGCCATGTGGGTGCACGCCGTCGCGGGCCTCGCACTGTGGTGGGCGTTCGGCGACCGGACCGCGATCCATCGAGCGGCCGCGCTCGTGCTCGGCTCGGTGAGCCTGGGCCTGGTCGTCTACGGTCTGCGCCGCCCCGCCTACGGCCTGTGCCTGCACGTCCTGTCGTACGGCGCGTTCATGGCGCGCCTGTTCCACACCGGCCGGCTGGATGCGCTCCTGCAGCTCGCCGCGGTCATCGCTGCCGCTGCCAGCATGCACTGGCTGCTGACCCGGGAATACGCGCGCTACACGGCCCACGTGGCGGCCCGACAGGACCGCGGGTGGTCGCCGGGTTCGTGCTGGCCGCCCTGGCTCGCCAGCGCGCTGGTGCTGCTCTTCGCCGGGTTGTGCTGCCTCGGGCTGTACCTGGGCTGACGGCCGGCGGCCGGCGGGGTTCGCCGCGGCGCCACAGCGGGCAGCGCGCCCGCCGTTGGTCCCTGCGGCCGACGCCCGGAGTGGGCAGGCGCCGCCGGTGCCGCTAGCGGATCTTCAGCGTCGCCAGGCCGCACAGCGCCAGGATGCCGGCGACGATCCAGATCCGCACGACGATCTTGGTGTCCGCCAGTCCCCGCACCCGGAAATGATCGTGCAGGGGCGCTCGGGCGAGGAACCGGCGCCCCAGCCAGCGCACGCCCAGGTGGTCCTGGAGCAGCGACGAGAACGCCTCCGCCACGAACACCCCGCCGACGATGAGGAACAGGACCTCCTGCTTGACCAGCACGGCGACCGTGCCCAGCAGCCCGCCGAGCGCCATCGAGCCGGTATCGCCCATGATGACGTTGGCGGGATAGCAGTTGAACCAGAGAAAGCCCAGGCACGCGCCGAAGACGATGGCGCAGACGACCGCCACCTCGCCGATGCCGTGGACGAACGGGAAGATCAGGAACCCGGCGATGCCGGCGTGGCTCGACACGTAGGCGAAGACGCCATACACCGCGACGGCGAAGGACACGGGCACGATCGCCAGGCCGTCGATGCCGTCGGCCAGATTCACGGCGTTGGCGATGGCCACCACGGTGAACACGATGAAGGCCGCGTACGCCCACCCCAGGTCGGCGAGCGGCGTCTTCACGAAGGGCACGAACAGCCGGGTCGCCAGCCCGTCCGGCAGCGGCGACAGACGGTCCACAACGCAGACGACCGCGAACACGGTGGCGTAGGCGATCTGGAGGGCCAGCTTGCCGCTCTCCGACAGACCGCGGCCGCTGTTGCGGTGGCGCACCTTGAGCCAGTCGTCCAGCGCGCCGACCAGGGCGAACCAGCCCACCGCCGCCACGCAGATGATGGCGAAACGGATGTGCAGCCGGCACCACAGCAGCGCGCTGAGGACGATGCTCGAGACGATGAGCGGTCCGCCGTAGATCTTGGCCTGGCCGCTGGTGACGGGCAGGTGGACGAAATCCCGAGGCATGTCGCGCTGGCCGCAGCGATACAGGAACAGGATGACGCGGTCGCCGACGAGGATGGTGAACAGCAACGCGGTGATCGCGCCGGCGATCGCCCGGAAGCTGATGAAGTCCACCAGGCGCAGGAACGAGAGCAGCGCCACGCGCTGCTGGAGATAGGTGCCCAGGTAGTAGATCATCGGGCCTCGGACGGCGCTGCGGGGCCGAGCAGCTCGGCCAACTGCCGCAACCGCTCGTTGAGCGGGAACTCGGGAACGAAGAAGGACGAAGTGGCCAGGATCTGGTCGAGCTGACCGGCCAGGTCCTCGCGCGCCACCACGCCTCGCTGGAGCAGCCGGATGAGAGCCTCCACCAGCTTCAGCCGGTAGGGCCAGTGGCCAGCCAGGTAGAAGCGGTGCAGCCGCGGCAGCAGGGTCCGGCTGACGCCCACGGCGCCCAGGGCCTTCAGCGCCTCGACGACGACTGCCGCGCTCGGATCGTCCAGCGCCTCTACCAGGGCGGCTTCGGCCTCGGCGTCGGGCGCGCCCAGAACGCCCAGAGCCGAGGCGGCGGCGGCCCGGGCCTCGAAGTACGGATCCGCGCGCAGAATCGCCAGCAGCGCGTCGCGCACCTGGGGGGTGTCGATCCCGAGCGGCACCAGCCCGAGCTCGATGATATTGCGGCGCAGCAGGCCTCCGTGCCGGTAGTCGCCGCCGCAGAGCCGGCGCAGCCACGAGACGGGCTGCCGGTCGGCCAGCATGGCCAGCAGCAGGGGCAGCTGCTCCTCGTAGCGCAGACAGCCCACCAGCTTGACGCCCACGTTGCGCCGGCCCAGCGGAATCTCGTACCAGGCCGGCGACACCAGCAGGCGGTCGGCCTGGTAGCGCAGATAGGCCAGCTCGGCGCGCTCCAGGCCGTCCGGACCGTTCACCGCCGCCAGCCGGGCGCGGACATGGCGGAGCAGCTGGTTGGGGTCGGCGGGCAGTCCGCCGGTCTCCGTGGGGAACTCGAGCGACAGAGGCGGCGGGCGCTGCCCGGAGAGCAGCCGCTCCACCTCGTCGAGCAGGAGCCGCAGGCTGCTGTCGATGGGTCTGGCGCGGGCCGCGGCCGCCATCCGCTGCCGCTGCGGCGGGTCGTCGAGAAGCTCGAGGACGGTGGCAGCCAGCTCGCCAGGGTCGACCACGGAGACCACGTCGCCGTCGGCCCACGCGGCGCGTTCGTACAGCACGCGCGCCGCACCCAGCCGCTCCAGTTCGCGGGCGTTCATCGCCTGGTGGTCGTCGGCCGCCGTCGACAGCGGCACGATCACGGCCGGCAGTCCGCAGCGCGCCACCTCGGTGAGCGTGCCGGCTCCGCCCCGGCACACCACCAGGTCCGCGGCGTGGTACGCATGGTGGATGTCGTGCATGTACTCGTACCGGCGATACCAGTCGCTCGTATCGCCGGCGATGCCGGCCGCCGCCAGCCGGGCCTCGGTATCGGCGACGGCGTCGTAGCCGGCGGGGGTCGGTCGACCCGTGATGTGCAGGACGAGCAGCTGCGGCCGCTGCCGCAGGCGCGGCAGGGCCGCGACCAGCGCCCGGTTGATGGCCCGGGAGCCAGCCGAACCGCCGAAGACCAGCAGCACCTCTCGGTCGGGCGCGATGTCGAGGCGCCGCCGGCCCTCGGCGCGGGTGCCCTCGGCCACCTGCCGGCGCACGGGATACCCGACCACTGCGACCCGCCGCATGTCGAACCAGCGCGCCGCCCGCTCGAAGGCGACGCCGACGCGATCGGCGGTCCGCCCCACCACCTGATTGAGCAGGCCCGGGTGCGCATTCGGCTCGTACACGAAGGCGCGGGCGCGACTCAGGCCGAGCCTGGACAGGAGCGCATGGGCGAAGAAGACGGGCGCGCTGCCGTACCCGCCCGTGCCGACGATCAGATCGGGACGGTAGCGCGCGAGCAGCGCCACGCCTTCGGCCACCCCGATGGCGACCCATCCGGCGAACACCACGAGCGCGAGCGCCGACGCCGGCCGGGGCAACGGCCGCGCGTGGACGAAGCGGAGCGCGTACCCGTGCTCCGGAACCACCCAGGACTCCAGCTTGCCGCGCATGCCCACGTAGAGCAGCTGGGCGTCGGGATGGCGGCGGCGGATCTCGTCCGCGATCGCCAGAGCCGGGTACACGTGCCCACCGGTCCCGCCCCCCGTCAACAGGATCCTCATCGGGTCTCCGGCCCTTCGTTGCCTCGCTGGAGAGCCGTTGTGGCCGCCGTCGCAGCCGCATTGGCCGCCCGCACTGCCCGCACCGTCCCCCCCAGCGGGGCGGGCGGTCCGCGCGCAGCCTCCGGCGAGGCGCGTGGCGCCTGCCACGGAGCGCCCCGACCGCGGGCGCCGGCCGCGCACGCCGCTCGATAATAGGCCCGGTCAGACCTGCCAACAAGCGGGAGCGGTGCCGCCGCCGTGCCCGGCCCGGCCGCGCGCCCGGCGGGCGGCGGCGCCTGCAGCCTCAGGGGGCCAGCGGCAGCTGGCGCACGGCGC
>CAZPXM010000029.1:0-18566 GCA_964591015.1 uncultured Gemmatimonadaceae bacterium | reverse complement strand
AAAACCCACAAGGGGCACAAGGGCATCTTCGCCGGCGCTGCCGTCGAACTCCAGCAGTACGAGCCCCTCCGGGGTCGCGACCGTCGCCCGGCGCGGAGCTCCGTCGGCGCGCAGCAACGCCCGCTGCGGCCGGGTCCGCAGCTCGCCTTGCTCCCAGCGCGCGCCCCAGGCCCAGCAGTCCAGCCACAGCGCCCCGCTGGCCCACGTGAACGGCTGGCCGCCGTCGTGGGTGCCAGGCATACCGTGGCGCCGGTTGCGCTCGTTCAGTTCGGCCAGCCAGCGCTCCGCCTCGTCCGGATAGAGCTCGGCGAGCACGGGCAGAACGCCGTAGGAGAGGGCGGTGCCGTGCAGCACCCAGCCGGTGCCGCCGCGGGTGGCCGCCAGTTCGGACGCCTGGCGCAAGAAGGCGCCCGCTTCCTCGCGCTCCGCCTGCGGCAGACCCCCCTCGCCGGCCCGCAGCAGGTGCGCGTGCAGGCGCGCCAGCAGCATGGGTATGTACTCCCAGTCGGGCTGGCGCGCCACTCCATTGGGGCCGGCGCCGGACTGGTGCCCGGGCCAGTAGTCGCGGGTCTGCGCATAGCTCCGGCGGACCTCCGCGAGGATCTCCCGGGCCCGCTGCCAGTACACGGTCTCGCCGGTGGCCTCCCACAGCGCCAGCAGGTCGAAGACCGGCAGCGCATCGCGCCCCACGGAGCGGTGGGGCCGGTTCGTCCAGAAGAAGCGGTAGTAGGCGTCCGCGGTGAAACGCGCGGTCTCCAGCAGGTACGGGTCTCCGGTCTCCCAGTAGGCGTGCACGAGCTCGAGCCAGCGATGGTAGGGCTGCACGATCCACTGCCAGCTGTATTTCGGGACCTCGTGGACGGTGAAGCTCACATGGTCGATGGCGATGTCGGCCCACCAGTAGGCGGGCGCGAGCGCCTGCGCGCACAGGCCGGGCCGGTCGGCCGCGTGCCCCAGCAGCAGCAGGGCCGCGCCCAGGGTCCCGTCGTTGTCGCGGGCGCTGCGCCCCACTTCGAAGGGGTATCCTCCCTGTGGGTGCGGCTCGCCGTACTGCGCCGCGGCCAGCTCCAGGGCATGCGGCGTCGCCCACCAGAAGGTCGGCAGGAAGCCGCCGGTGGGCAGGGCGCCGGCCAGGGCGTGCCACCACGCAGGAGCCTCGTACCGGGCCACACCGGGGGGCGCGGGTCCCAGGCTCAGGAAGAACCGCACGGTGCGCGCCAGGCCAGCGGGGAGGTACTCCTCTCCGGCCCTGGCCACCCAGAAGTGGTCGGCGGCGCGGCGCTGCGCGCTGAGCAGATGCTCGCCGGCGCCGATGCCCCGCTCGATGCGGTGCTCCGGGATGCCCTCGTCTTCCACCAGCAGCTCGCCCCAGACCTGCTGGTCGGCCCAGGGCTGCCACACGGCGAGGCCGGCGCCGATCTGCAGGCTGCCGGGATAGGCCGGGCTCGCGTACTCGCGGGCCGGACCGAGCCCCAGGACGGCCTGCCCCAGCGCCAGCCGGTCGCTGGAGCCATCCAGGACGAGGGTGGTATCGGCGAGGTCGGGGGCGGCGAATCCCAGCACCGGAACACCGTAGGTGTCCGTGCCGGCGCCCTCGCGCTGGTGGTTGCAGAAATGGGCATAGGCCTCCACCACGCCGTTGCTGTAGAGAACCAGGAAGAGGTCGGCCTGCACCGTGGAGATCTCGTTGTAGATGGGCCCCCCGGCCCGGAGCAGGTCGAAGACCGGACCCCGCGCGACGAAGTCCGCGCGCACGAACTGCCACCAGTAGACCTGGCCCGCACGGCGCAGCCCCAGGCGCACGCCCAGCTGCCGCTCGCCGTGGCGAAGATCGAGCTGGTACATCTCGTACTGAGTCTCCGCCAGCGGCAGGCGGCGCAGCGCCGTCTTCCAGGGCACGCTGTCGGCGCTGGCGGCGACCAGCCGGTAGGCGTATTCCCAGCCTGCCGTGTGTCGCGGGGCCGGGTCAATGTCTGCTGTCGGCGCCACCCGTTCCTCCAGTGGCATCCCGGTCCACCGCAGCAGCGCCCGCCGCGGTCGGCCGTCGGGCCAGCGCGCGACGACCTGCGCCTGCAGGCGGCGCCCGTCGGCGACCACGTCGCCGGCCACCAGCTTCGCCCACCACAGCGAGTCGACAGGCGCGGGCAGCGGCACCGCGGCCACCGCCGCTTCCGCCTGCGCCGGGCTGGCCGCGGCGAGCGGCGGCAGCACCTGAGCGCCAGCGCCAGTGGCCGACGCCATCCAGACCCAGAGCAGGGCGAGCACCGCGATCGGCGCCGACATGGCTCTCCTCCAGTCAGCTGCTGGCGTGCCGCCAGCGGTCCATGGCTACGGCCACGACGATCACGCCGCCGGTCACCATCTCCTGAACCCAGTTCGGCAGACCCATCTGGGCACACCCCGAGCGGATGACGGTCATGATCAGGGCGCCGATGAGCGTGCCGATCACCGAACCTTCGCCGCCCGCCAGGCTGCCGCCGCCGATCACCACGGCCGCGATCACATCCAGCTCGAGCCCGACCGCCACAGTGGGGTCGCCCACCGTCAGACGCGAGAACTGCATGACTCCGGCCAGGCCAGCCGCCGCTCCCGAAAGAGCATAGACGGTGCACTGGATGCGCTCCACTGGCACGCCGCACAGCCGCGCGGTGCGTTCGCTGGAGCCCACCGCCACGATGTGACGGCCCAGCCGCGTGTACCGCAGCAGGGCGCCCACCGCCACCGCCAGGATGGCCAGCAGCCAGACCCCCGGCGGGACCAGCACCCAGCGCGTTCCTGGCCGCAGTGCCGCCAGCAGCTCCACCAGCCAGGTGAGCGGGGCGTCGATCTTCTGCTCGTGCGCGAGGCCCTTGGCCACGCCCCGCACCAGCAGCAGGGTGCCCAGCGTGACGATGAAGGGCACCACGCGCAGCCGCGTGATCAGCAGGCCGTTCGCCAGGCCGCAGATGCATCCCGAGAGAATGCCGGCGAGGGCAGCCGCCAACGCCGGACAGCCCGCCACCAGCAACCCGGCCACCACCACCGTGCTCAAGGCGACGACGGAGCCAGCCGACAGGTCGATGCCTCCGGCGATGATGACCAGAGTCATGCCGAGCGCCGCAGTGCCGACGATCGTGGTCTGGCGGGCGATCGTCTCGGCGGTGCGCCAGCTGCGGAAACTGCCCGGCCCGATCAGGACGAACAGGACGAAGACCGCCGCCAGACCGAGCAGCGGTCCGGCCACGCCACCCGGCAGTACTCTCCGGCTCATCGCAGCTCCTCTCCCGTCGTCGCCGCCGCCAGCAGCCGGTGTTCGTCCAGCTCGACGGCGGGACGCGGCGCCAGCAGCCGCCCGCGCCACATGACGCCGATGCGGTCCGCCACGCGCAGCAACTCCGGCACGTGCGAGCTGGTCATGAGGATCGCCTTGCCCTGCCGCGCCAGCGCGTCGATCAGCGCGTAGATCTGCTCCTTGCTGCCCACATCGATGCCGCGCGTGGGCTCGTCCAGCAGCAAGACGCTCGCGTCGTGGTGCAGCAGCCGGGCCAGCGCCACGCGCTGCTGGTTGCCGCCCGAGAGTCTGCCGACCGGCTGTTCCGGCCCCTGGCAGCGTATGCCCAGGCGCTCGATCCATCGCCTGGCCGCCTGGGCCCGGCGCGCTGGCAGAACCATCCCCGGCGGTCCCAGCCCCTCCAGACGGGAGAGGACGATGTTCTCGTCCACGGCGAGGTTCAGCGCCAGTCCCTCGGCCTGGCGGGACTCGCTCAGCAGCCCCATGCCGGCCCGCCAGCAGCGCGCCGGCGAACTCGCCTGCGGCCGCCCGCGCAGCAGGACCTGGCCGCCCGCCAGGGGGTCCAGACCGAAGAGGACGCGCAGCAGCTCGGTGCGGCCGGAGCCCATCAGGCCGGCCACGCCCAGCACCTCGCCCTCGTGCAGGATGAAAGAGGCCTCGACCGGCCGCCGGCGGCCGGCCACGGCACGCGCTTCCAGCACCGGACGGCCCGCGGACCGCGGCGGCTGCCGCGAGCGCTCCGCGGCGGAACGGCCGGCCATCAGCGGGAGCAACTGGGAGACCGAGACCGCGCCGGTGCTGCCCGCGCCCACCACGCGCCCGTCGCGCAGCACCGTGAATCGGTCGGCCACCGCCAGGGCCTCGTCGAGGAAGTGCGAGATGAAGACGATGGCCAGACCGCGCCGCCGCAGGCGGCCGATGAGCGCGAACAGCCGCTGGACATCCGCCTGTCCCAGGCTGCTGGTGGGCTCGTCGAGCAACAGCACGCGGCCATCCACGACGAGGCTGCGCGCGATCTCGACGACCTGCTGGGCAGCCGGGGCCAGCCCGTCCACCCGCTGATCGGGCTGGATCTCCTCGTGGCCCAGCTCGGCCAGGGCCGCGCGGGCCTGGCGCGCCGCGGCATCGCGGTCCAGCCAGCCCCGGCGCCGCGGCTCGCAGCCGAGCGTGATGTTCTCGGCAACGGACAGGTGCGGCGCCAGGGAGAGCTCCTGGTAGATCATCGCCACCCCGAGTCGCCGCGCCGCCAGCGGCCCGCCGGGACGATAGGGGCGCCCATCCAGCCACATCTGCCCGCTGTCCGGCCGCTCCGCGCCGGCGACGATCTTCACGAGCGTGCTCTTGCCGGCGCCGTTCTCGCCCAGCAGCGCATGCACCTCGCCCGCGCGTAGCTCGAGATCGACGCCAGCCAGCGCCCAGGTGCCGCCGAAGCGCCGGCGCAGGCCCTGGAGCCGGAGCCGCGCCGTCGTCGCCGCCCTCACGGGTTCAGCCATCGCTCCAGATCGGGCTGCAGCAACTGGGCCGGCCCCGGCTCGTCCATGTTCGCGGCGGTGATCAGGTGCACACCCGTGTCGATCCGGCGCGGCACGGCCTCGCCGCGCAGGTGCTGGACGAGCGTGCGCACCCCGAGATACCCCATCCGCACCGGATCCTGCAGGACGAGGGCGTCCAGTTCGCCAGCGCGCAGGGCCTGGACGAGCTTCGGCGAGCTGTCGAAGCCCACGAAGCGCACGGTACCCGCCAGCTCGCTGTCCTGGAGGGCGCGCAGCATGCCGAAGGTGGTCGACTCGTTGGGGCAGAAGATGCCGTCCACGCTCAGACGGCCGCCCGCGGTGCGGAACGGCGCCAGCAGGTGCTCGCTGGCCTTGTACGCGCTCTCGGTGGTGGCGCCGCCGTACTGGTTGGCGCTGGCGACGCGGAGGCGCGGGTGCGCCGCGATGGCATCCAGAAAGCCTTGCTCGCGGTTGCTCGTGCTGGCGGAGCCCTCCTGGTACCGCAGCATGACGACCACGCCCGCGCTGTCCAGCAGCGCTGCCAGATGCTCCCCGGCCATGCGTCCGCCCGCGTAGTTGTCGGTGGCGACGAAGCTCACGTACGCATCGCACTGCAGGTCGGAATCGATGATGACCACCGGGATGCCGCTGCGCGCCGCGCCCATGACCGGCACGCGCAGGGCCATGTCGTCCAGCGGGGCGAGGACGATGCCGGAGACGCCGCGGCTGACGAAGCTCTCCACCTCGGCGATCTGGGCCTCGCGGTCGTCTTCCTTCAGCGGGCCGCGCCAGATCACCTCGACCCCGAGTTCGGCAGCGGCGCGGTTGGCCCCGGCGTGGATCGATTTCCAGAACTCGTGGGTGGTGCCCTTGGGAATCACGGCGATCGTCTGCGCCGCCGCTCCCGTCGGCGAGCAGGTCAGCAGGCTGGCGAGCGCCAGCACCAGGGCGGGCAAGAGCCGTCGCATCATCGTTCCCTCTCCATCGCTGCGTCGGTCAGCGGATCGCCAGGGGTCGCGTCTCCAGCCACCGCCGAAGGCGGCGCGGTCCCGCGCAATCTAGCCCCACCGGTCTGCCGGTCAAGCAGCCGCAGCGGCGCGCCCCCGGAGGGGTTGACAGCCGGGGCTGGCCGGTTCAGCTTTCGCCCGCCGCCCAGCCCTGTGGCTGCGCCAGCCATGCGCCCTTGCGGCCGCTTCCCCGGCGGCCAGACCAGCCGATGCCGCCCGCAGCGCCGCGCCAGCGTCTCGATCGTGCCGCCGTTGCCTGGGCGCTGTACGACTGGGGCAACTCCGCCTTCGCCACCACCGTGATGGCGGCCTTCTTCCCGCTGTTCTTCGCGGAATACTGGTGCATCGGGCTGCGCGCGGAGCAGACCAGCTTCCGGCTCGGCGCGGCCAACTCCCTGGCCAGTCTGCTGGCGGCCGTGCTCGCCCCCGTGCTGGGCGCCATCGCCGACCGCGCCATGGCGCGGAAGCGCCTTCTCCTGCTCTTCGCCGCGCTGGGCGTGGTCATGACCGGCGGGCTGTGGCTGGTTGCCGCCGGCCAGTGGCTGCTGGCCCTGTGCCTGTACGTGCTGGCATCCGTGGGCTTCGCCGGCAGCCTCACGTTCTACGATGCGCTCCTGCTGGCGGTGGCCCACCCGCGGGATATGGACCTGGTGTCGGCGCTGGGGTATGCCTGCGGCTACCTCGGCGGTGGCCTGCTGTTCGCCCTGAACGCGGCCATGGTCCTGCGTCCCGCCGCCTTCGGACTGGCGGATTCCAGCGCGGCGGTTCGCTGGGCCTTCCTGAGCGTGGCGGTCTGGTGGGCGCTGTTCAGCCTGCCGCTGCTGCTCTGGGTGCGCGAGCCCGCGGCACGCCCCGCGGGTGGGGCCGGCGGCGCGGTGCGTGACGGTCTGCGGGAGTTGCGCGCGACGCTGCGGCGCCTCCTCCGCCTGCGCGACCTCCGGCTCTTCCTGATCGCCTACTGGCTGTACATCGACGGCGTGGACACCGTCATCCGCATGGCGGTGGACTACGGGCATGCGCTGGGCTTCGGCGCGATCGACCTGCTGCTCGCCCTGGGCATCACCCAGGTGGTGGGCTTCCCCGCCGCCATCGCGTACGGCAGGTTGGGGCAGCGATTCGGCGCCCGGCGGGCGCTGCTGGCCGGCATCGTGGCCTATGCGGCGCTGACCGCCTGGGGGAGCACGATGGACACGGTGGCGGAGTTCTACGCTCTGGCCGCGGTGGTCGGGCTCGTCCAGGGGGGCGTGCAATCGCTGAGCCGCTCGCTGTACGCCCGGCTGATCCCTCCGGACCAGGCGGCCCAGTTCTTCGGGCTGTACAACATGCTCGGCAAGTCGGCGGCCATCGTCGGGCCCACGCTGATGGCCTGGATCGGGATGCTGGCCGGCAACCCCCGCTGGGGGATCCTGTCGATCCTGCTGCTCTTCGCTGGCGGCGGCGTGCTGCTGGCGCGCGTGCGCACCCCCTCGCCTGCCTGAGTCGCCGCCAGCCACGGGCGAGCCGGAACCTCGCCGGCCGCCGCGGCCGCCGCATGGCCGGCCGGTCTAGAAGGTGGACACGGAGACGGCCTTGTCGATCATCTGCAGCGCCGCGCACGACATGCCGACCAGCGACATGCCCACCCCGAAGCCGACCGCGGTGACCATGGCGTACTGGCGCCACTGCTGCTTGCCGTAGCGCGGCCAGAAGTAGTAGCGCGCGACGAAGGCGCCGATCACCTCGGTCACCATGGCGAAGAAGGTCGCCGTGCCGCTGGAGGCCACCGAACGAATGTAGCCCCAGATGAAGAACATCGGCATGCCCACGAAGCTGAGCACGGCGTAGAAGCCCAGCGCGAACAGCGCCCCGCAGAGGGCGATCGGCCACTTGCGGCCCTGCAGCGGATGGTGGCAGTCCTCGTCGATCAGCCCGTCGCCGTCGTCGTCCCGGTGGTTGTGGTACTCCTCGTCGACGCGCCCGTCCAGATCGTCGTCGCGCCCGTTGCCCGTGTAGTCCAGATCCCGCCACAGGGTCTTGAAGAACATGGGGATCTCGGTGGAGGTCTGCACGAAGTCGCTGTCGAATTCCGGACGGGTGTCGATCTGGAAGACGAAGTCCAGCGAGTCGGGCCAGTCGCCGACGATGCGGGCCGGCAGCAGCGGATTCGGGTCGTGCACGATCTGGCCCGAGTCGAGCCCGGCAGGCTCCACCACCGGCAGGCTCACCGCCAGCCGCCGGGCCTCGGCCGGCTCCAGCTGCGAGCGGGCGGCCCGCGGCGGCGTGCGCTCGACCCCATCGCGGCCGAAGTCGGTGTAGAAGTAGCCCACCCGCGACCACGGGCCGTAGCGGCGCTTCGCTGGATTGAGGACCTGCACCTCGTCGGTGAGGCGGACGCGCCAGTAGTGGATCCGGTCATCCTGCAGGTTGCTGGGGCTCCACACGGCCTCGTGCCGCCCCAGCAGCCTGCCGTCCACCTTCTCGCCGCCGCGCCACGTGGTGCTGTAGGAGGTGCTCGACCACGCCACCGCCTGGTTGAACGCGTTCAGCGGCCAGAACTTCTGCGCGTACGGATAGGCGTCGGAGGGGATGGGCGCCATCTTCCACAGGAAGCTCCAGTACATCAGGCTGGCGCCCAGCACGATGGGCACCATGAACAGCTCCGCCTTCAGCAGGCTGGTGAAGCGCATGCCGGTCAACTCGACGATGCGGAACTGCGCCGCGTTGCCGCCGAAGTCCTCGCCGGGGAACGGCACGAACCAGATCTCCACACCCCGGTAGCCGGTGAGGAACACCACCGCCTGATGCAGGTACGGAATGCGGATGTCCTGGCCGATGAGCCCGTCGAGGCGGGCCGACACGAAGGACATGAGGGGCGCGTACACGAACGCCATCACCAGGAAGAAGATCAGCAGTCCGGTGCTGACCAGCACCGGGAAGAGGGTCTTCGCCAGCAGGATCGGATAGGCGGCGAACAGGAAGAAGAGCGTCAGGCACAGCCACATGCTGAAGTCGCCGCGGCCGAGGTGCCGCAGGCAGTAGCCGCGGACCTGCGCCGGCTGCTCGCAGCCAGGGTGGCGGCAGGTGCCGCCGGGAGCGGGCGCAGCGTTGCCGGCGCTCTGCCCGTCCGCTTCCCGCTCGGCGCGCAGCTGGCGGCTGGCCTGGATCAGCTGGATCAGGCTGATCACGAACACCGCCACGGTGACGCCCATGGCGAAGGCCTGCCAGAAGTCCACGCTGCCGGCGATCTGCGTCTGGATCGCGTCGACCCCGGGCTTCCAGCGCGGGATGAGGCCGTAGTGCTGCAGGATCGGCGAGCTGATCACGAACAGCAGCACGCCCGTGAAGGAACCCATGACGCTCCAGAAGGGCAGGAGCAGGCCGGCGAACACGGGACCGAGGCTGAAGCTGATCGCCAGCGGCGTGCCCATGATGTACTGCCCCAGCGCCGGCGTCAGATCCACGAACGGGATCGGGATGATGGTGACCTTGACGCCGGCGAAGACCTCCGTGAAGGCAGGGACACCGACATAGATGAAGCCGAAGACGAGGCCGATCGTGCCGCCGGTGGCGAAGCAGGGCCACTTCCAGGTGCCGCCTTCCGAGCCACTCTCCTCGGCCAGCGCCATGGAGCTGAGGGCCGACATCGGCGCGGTCGGGAACGGCAGGCGCTCGCGGTCGGATACCAGGCGGAACAGCACGTAGCCGGAGGTGAACCAGGTCACGCGGCCGACGACGATGCCGATGACCATCAGCGCGATGGGCAGCAGCCAGTCCTTGTGCAGGAACGTGCGCTCGATGATCGCGGGCGAGTCGGGCGCGGGCGAGAACCACGAGTACCCCATGAACTTCAGATTGACCAGCCGTTCGGTGAGACCAAACTCCTGCATCTGCTGGGAACCCACGTAGTACTGACGCTGGATCAGGTTCAGGAACGTGCCGGTCTCGGCCCGGCTGATCAGCGCCACGGCGACGTAGGTCAGCAGGTAGATCTCCTGCCGGCGCAGCGTGGTGAACGAACGCTTGGCGATTTCGAGAAAGAGGACGACCGTCACCCACTGCGCGGCGTCGCCGATTCCCAGGCCGGTGACCAGGCTGAGATACATCTGGCCGGGCGTCATGATCAGGGCGATGAACAGCACGCCGATGATCGTGCTGCGCGTGAACCCCTCCTCGTAGGCCGGCGGCGGCTGGAGCAGGTCGCGGTACTCGTTGATCTCGCCCCACTGGCGCTGTCGCCGGCTGTTCTCGCGGCGCTGGTCGGTCATCGCCTGTCGTCGGTCCGTTGTCTCAGTCAAGCGGCGCGGCGTCGATGGCCACGCGCCGGGTCGTCTGCGCGTGGTCGCGATGCAGCTGGTCCTTCAGGGTCTGCCAGACGAGGAACTGCTGGCGCAGGGCCAGCATGAAGCCCAGGTTCAGGCGGCGCCAGAAGGCCACCGGGCCGCTGATCCGCTCCAGGTACAGCTCGATGCCCGAGATGCCCGGCACCTCGGTGGGCGCGATGGTCAACTGGAGGTACTCGCTCACGCCCATGTCGAACGGGGCCAGCCAGACCAGCAGCTGCACGGCGTAGCGAGGCTGTTCCCCGCCGCGCGCGTCGACGACGATGCGCGTGCGCTCGGTGTACAGCTGCCCGACGGACTCGTGGCTGTAGGCCGAGAAATAGCTGTAGAGATAGCCGCACAGGCTCTCGATGGCGTTGCGGTTGACGGTGAACGGAAAGAAGAAGCGCCACACATCGCCGTCGGGCTCGGGGAGCTGCCAGCGCCGGACCACATCGGGCACGGCCTGCCGGGAGGCCATGCGCGCCGGGTACAGGCTGGAGAGCAAGACGACCAGCATGACCAGCAGCGCCGACGAGACGGCCGCCGTGGAGGAGTAGTTCAGCGAGATGCCGCCCAGCAGGTCGAGGGCGATCAGCAGCCGCGCCATGGCCTGGCCGATGAGGTAGCCCATGGTCACGCCGAGGACGCCGTACACGCACGATTCGGCGATGAACAGGAAGGCGATGTGCACGGGCGCCAGCCCCACCGACGAGTAGACGCCGATCTCGCGGAAGCGCTCGTACACGGCGCCCATCATCGTGTTCAGCACGATGAGCGCCGCGATCGCCATGGGGATGGCCAGCGCGCCCAGTCCCTCCATGCTGGTGACCCCCAGCGAGGTGTAGGCCAGGGCGCGCAGGCGGCCGCTGGCGTCGGGCAGGCCGACGAAGAAGCGGAATCCGGTGCGGCTGAGGAAGCGCTGCACCAGCTTCTCGCCGTCCACGCCGTCGGCGAAGCGCAGCGCCACCGAGTACAGCGGCGCGTCCATGCTCTCCAGAGCCCGGTAGGGGGCGATGGCGATGCGGCCGGCCTCCTGGTGCTCGAAGCCCAGGTTCACGTCGGACTTGGCGCTGCGCGCCGTGCTGGCCATCAGCTGCTGCATGCCCGGCATCAGCCCCTGCGCCGTCTTCTGCTTGGCCGGCGTCAGCGGTTCGTCGTTGAGGTCGCGCACCGCCGCGAGGGTATCCGGATCGAAGAGCCCGCGCACGGTCCACTCGCGGCCGAAGACCCGGACGGTGGCCCTGCCAACGTCCGCCGGGCCGATGTCCAGCCGCGCCGCCATGGGCAGCGGCAGCAGCAGGCTGCGCTCGTTCTCGTCCGCGAACCAGGAACCGGCGACCAGGGCGCGGTCGATGCCGGTCACCAACGGCTCCTGCGGCGTCAGGCCCAGCAGCGTCAGCGCGTCCACCTGCTGCCCGCCGCGCAGGATGGGTATCTCCCCTTCCTGCCGCTGGCCGCGCGACAGCCAGGTGCGCGGCGACACCACGGCCACCTCGCCGAAGTGCGACTGCACGTAGTCGAGGACGGAGAACTCCCAGGGCCACCACTGCAGATCGTGCAGGAGCGCCCCATGGTAGGGCGCCTCCCAGTCCTTCTTGAAGCCCACGTAGCTGATCTTCGGGCGGAACGAGGTGAACGACAGCACCGAGAAGGTCAGCAGGGTGATGGTCGTCAGCGTCAGCGTGGTCCGCAGCGGGCGCCGGCGCATGTTGGAGATGCCGAGCATGAACGCCACGTACGAGGTGCCCGAGCGGCTGATGTCGGCGCTCTGCGTGCCGGCCGCGCGTCGCTGGAGGTCGGCCATGAAGGCGTTGAAGCGGGACACGATCAGCGCCACGACGAACAAGGCCATCACGGCGATCAGCAGCGCCAGCAGGATGATGATCGGGTGGGCGAGCTGGAACGCCGGATGCACCTGTGCCAGGATCAGCCAGATGACCAGGAGGATGGCCGCGAACACCAGCAGCTGCTTGCGGATGTCCGGGACGGCGAACAGCAGCCGCTC
Source organism: uncultured Gemmatimonadaceae bacterium (assembly GCA_964591015.1). GTDB lineage: Bacteria > Latescibacterota > UBA2968 > UBA8231 > UBA8231 > SLHA01. The sequence continues at coordinate 6,489 of CAZPXM010000029.1, read as the reverse complement.
GGCGAAGAAGGCGGCCGGGATGATCAACGCGACGAAGAAGACCAGACCGGCGATGACGTCGTCCTGCGTGCCGCGCACGTCGTGGTAGGCCTGGTACTCGATCCCGAGCGCCTCGCGGGCCGCCCGCGCGTAGCGGCTCCACGAGCGCTCCCCGATCGCCGTCTCGGCCAGCCGGATCAGGCGCTCGGCATAGGCGTGCCGCTCCTCGACGCGGGGATTCTCGATCGCGTACCGGCGCAGCCGCTCGTTGCGCACCTCGTTCAGCCGCCACAGGTTGCGCGCGGACTCGAGCGTGGCGAACGGAATCAGGCGCTGCTTGCCCAGCCGGTACCCGACTCCCTGGGCGCTCTCCTCGTCGGTGGCCCCGGCGTTGTTCAGCAGTACCAGCGATCGCTCCAGCAGGCGCAGGGAGTCCCGCTCGGTGCCGAACAGCACCAGACTGGTCGACTTCCAGTCCCCCAGGACGAGGCCGTACTGGGCCGGCTTGGTCCCGCGCTTGTCCAGCACCTGGATGCCGGCGGCGTCCTGTCCGAGGCTGAACAGAAACTGGCTGTCGACGCGCTCGAACACCTCCAGCGGCAGCGCGGGAAACATGATGGTGGTCCACAGCGTCTGCGCCTTGCTCAGCGTGCGCACGGCCCGGCCGAAGGACTGCGCCCGCTCGCCCATGTCCGTGGCGTACCGGATGCTGCCGTTGACCGGGTCCAGGAGAAAGGCCTGGATCCCCACCTGGCCCGGCGTCAGACTGCGCGCCTCGTACTCGCCGTCCAGGTCCGCCATCAGGATCTCCGGACGCCAGGGCCTGGCCGGGAACATCGGCTGCACCGCCACGACGGCGCCCGGGATGGCCGTCGTGGGCGTCGTGCTGCGGCGCGGCAGCAGGCGCAGCGACCCGTACACGTCGAGGAGCTGGTCCTTGATGTTCTCGTCGTGCTTCTTGCGCAGCTCGCGCCGTTCCGGCCCGAATACCCCCGTGTCGCCCAGGGCAGCGTGCAGGAGGCGCTCGAGCAGCTGCACCTGGGCGTGGAGCGACTCGCAGTCCACCCGGTCGGCGCGATCCAGCGGGGTGTCCGTGGCCAGCCGGGCGTCGTGCGTGGTCATCAGGCTGACGGCCATCTGTCCGGCGTTCTGCGCCACCACGCCGTCGGGGATCACCACGTCCGGGTTCACGTAGCTCTCCCACGCATAGCCCTTGATCGGGCTGATCCCGTTCACCAGGGCCCGCTCCGGCGGCCGCCCGAGCGCGGCCGCCACCTCGCGCGCGTGGCGGACGAAGCTGCGGGCCAGCGGTACGTAGAAACGCCGGTACTCGGGCCTGTTCGTGTTGTGCCAGATGCCGATCTGATCGCTGTGGCTGGCCAGATCGAGGCAGATGAACAGGTCGATCGCCAGGCTGTCCGGCTCCAGGTAGATCCCGAGCGAATCGGGCGCGTTGAGCAGCTGCATGAGCTTGAGCTGGGCCACGAGCCGGTCCATGTCCACCCCGGCGAAGGTCGGCTCGCCGGTCACGGGGTCGGCGGTCAGGCGGATGCCCAGCGAGTCCAGTGGCAGGCCGCGCTTGGCGCAGCTGCTCAGCAGCCGGTCCACGCGCAGGGAGTCGGCGACGAAGCGCTGGGGCATGCGCCGCCGGAACTCGACCCGCTTGCGCGCGTGCTGGTCGAAGAAGTGCTCGAGCCCTGCCTGTCCGAGGAAGTGGGCGCCCGTGGCCACCAGCGCGACCGACCGCCCGGGCGGATGGTCGCGCAGGTAGTGGGCCAGCTCGATCAGCGCGGCGGCGCTGCCGGCGCTCTCCGCCGCCGGAGTCAGCGCCGGCACCACCGAGAGGCCGTCGTAGTAGGTCTGGACGACCCAGAGCTCGTCGCGCAGCGCCGGATCCTGCCCCGGAATCATGCCCCAGATGTTCCAGGCCGGGCGTCGCTGCCAGGCCATGCGGGCGGTGACCCGGGCGTCGCTGCTGCCGTCGGCCAGCAGCTCGCGGAGGCGCAGCCCCTGGCGGCGCTCCACCCAGAAACGGGGCACGTCGTGCGGCGTCCAGCTCCACTTCTGCCGGGCCTCGAAGACGGTCGTGTGCTCCGGCTCGATGAAGATGATGGCCCGGGCTCCCAGCGCGGCCGCGCGCAGCCAGTTGTCCCACGAGTCGAATTCGAGCAGCAGGATGGCGTCCTGCACCGGCTTGCCATCCAGCTCCCAGTACTCGCCCCGGCCCGCATAGGACAGCGGCCCCACGATGCCGTCCGGCCCCGTGCTCGAGGTGCGCACCAGGTTGGGCCACAGACTCGCCAGCGGCACGCTCACGCCCTGATCCAGCAGCTCGAGCGTGGCCCCCTCGTCCATGGGGACCACCACCTCGAACTGCTCGCGGGTGACCGCCGAGACGCCGGCGCCGCGCAGGGCTGCCTCGAGGAAGTCCGCTGCCAGGCTGTCGCCCGGGTACCCGGCCAGGCGCGAGCCCTGCGTGCTCAGCGCCTGGATGGTGTGCGCGAGCCGCTCCTTGTCGGCTGCCCGGGCAGCGGGCAGGTGCAGCGCCAGCAGCCCCACCGCGAGCGCGACGCCGCAGGCCAGCGGCCGGAGCCGCCAGCCGGCGCGCGGGGCGAGGCACGGGTGTGCGGGACGCCCGCACTGCGGCGAGCCCGCTGCGGGCCAGCGCGCCTCCATGGCGCCGCCATCGGTGCCGGGTGTGCTCATATCCAGAAGATCGCGTTCCCGACCTTGCCGGTGAGGTAGTCCACCACGAGCCAGCCTCCCGAGATCAGCATGCGGCCGACGATGATGCCCAGGAAGAAGCCGCGGCTGCGCGAAAACAGGGTGGCCCCGCCGTACTTGAGGATGATGATCTTGATCAGCCACGCGAAGAAGACGCTGAACCACATCCAGTCGACCAGCCAGCTGGCCATGATGGGAAAGCCGATCGGGTGCAGCGGCCACCACAGGAACCGCTGCCTGAGCCAGGTCAGGACGAGCATGCAGGCGGCTCCCCCGCCGAGAAACGCCATGCCCGGCCAGTACACGCCCGCGGGCTCCAGGGTCTGGACAGCCGTCCGGTACATGTACTGGGGCATGTCCTTGAAGAACCAGGGACTGGAGTTGATGCCGCCGTCCTTGTACGCCAGCTGCATGGCAGTCCACAGCGAGCCGCCGATGCCGCAGACCACGGCCACGGCGATCGCCCAGAACACGTACCTGCGGCTCCGGGTGCCCATCCCCTCGATGAGCTTGAGTCCGTTGCCCACCATGCCCATCAGGAAGACGCGGATGTCGGTGGCGAACACGTAGCTCATCGTGAAGGTGGTGATGGCGCGCGTGCCCAGCAGGTTGGAGCCCAGTCCGAAGATCATGAAGTCGGGCGCCACCATCGGCGAGATCAGCGCCGGGATGCCCGACTCGGCGACGATGCGGGTGATGCCGGTGAAGATGAGCATCGCCACGCCGACGAACAGGGCGCCCGCCCACCACGGCACCCCGAGCCAGGCGAACCAGGCGATCATCACGGCGAGGCCCGCCAGCAGCCCAACCACCGCGGCGCGGTACGGCATGATCTCGTCGTCGTCGCTGAGCCGGGAGTCGCGCCCCAGGAATCTCCGTCCCACCTCCAGCAGGTGCTCTCGTCCGACCCACAGCCCCAGCAGGACGAAGGCCAGCAGCGCGCCCAGACCCTGGTAGTTGAGCAGCTCGGAACCGGACACCGCCCACACATCCTGGCGCTTGACCACGCCCTGCGTGACGAAGAGGGCGCGCTCGAGCTTGGCCAGCAGCGCGAACCCCCAGACGCCGGCGGCGATATCCGGGCTGATCAGATAGGAGAAGCCCAGCACCGCGAAGCTCAACGTCATGTTGATGGACTGGCCGCCGAATATTGGGAAGCTCCAGGCCGTGGGGAAGCTGGGGAAGCCGTTGATGTACCGGCCGAGCCCGGTGAACAGGCCCACGACGATGGGGATCGCGGCGCCGGCCCACATCCCCCGCTGGCGGAAGAAGGGGTTCAGCGCACGGTCCTCGGCCTCCACGCGGATGATCGCCTGCGCCGCCTGGACCAGCGGGTAGGCCAACCGCTCGCGATCCATCCACTGGCGCCGCAGGATCACGGCGGCGCACACCATGGCCATGTACAGGGCCACCAGGAACACCCCCCAGATCGCCAGCGGCCGCAGCCAGATCGCGTATGGGATGGGGAACGAGGCGGTGCCCACCCCCTCGTAGAAGTCCGTGTTCGCGTTGCCGTCGTCCAGCATCAGGGGCTGCGGCAGGTGGGGAATCAGCAGCTCCTGCCACTCGTTCTCCGGGCTGGCGTAGTAGAACACGCCGGTGATGGCGGGCAGCAGGGTCTCGCACAGGCCCATCGTGGCCAGCGACGCCACGACGAGCAGCATGATGTACACCACGATCAGCTCGGAGCGGTTCAGCGCCAGACTCCGGCCGGTCCAGGCCAGCACCGCGTTGGCTCCCAGGGCCACCACCAGGAATCCCCCGACGAGCACGGCGGGCTCGTACAGGCGGAGACCGCTATAGGGGTAGTAGTGGACGAGGAAGACGAGGGCGGCAACGGCGGCGGCGGCGGTGGCCAGCCAGGGGATGCGAGCGGCCAGTTTCAGCACCGCGTTGAGCCCGCCGACCAGCAGCAGGAAGAGGAAGATGGCTCCGGGCGCGCTGAAGTCGAGGGTCATGTAGCTGCCCTTGATGACGATGTCGGCGTAGTTGGAGCCGACCGCCAGGAACAAGGCCAGAAACGTGCCCACGCCCAGCGCCCGCAGCGTCAAGGGGCGGTGCTCCGCCTCCTGGCGCTCGCCGGTGACCGACGCGCCGCGCAGCGACAGGTACTGCCTGAAGTCCTCCGGGATGCCTACCCGCACGATCTCCTCGCCCGTGTCTGTGGTGCCGCTCGCGCCGGGCGCCAAACCACCGGCGGCTGGCAGACGCAGTCAACCTCGGCGCGCGCCGCGCGCGGCCGCGCGAACCGGCCGGCGTCAACCGGCCAGCTGCAGGGCCGCGGCCAGGCTGCGCTCGATGAGGTCGCACATCTCGTCGATGTCGGCCTCGGTGGCGATCAGGGCCGGCGCCACGGCGAACCACGAGGGGTCGATGCGCATGACCAGCCCGTTGGCGAGCGCGGTGCGCTTGAGCAGGCGGCCCAGCTCGGGAAAGGGCTGCATGCTGCGCGTGTCGCGCACCAGTTCGACGCCGCGCAGCAGGCCGCGCCCGCGGACCTCGCGCACCACGCCGTACCGCTTGAGGGCCTCGAGCCGGGCGGCCAGATAGGCCCCGAGGCGCGCCGCCCGTTCGGCCAGGCCCTGCTCGGCGATCTCCGCCAGCACGGCCAGGCCCACGGCACAGGCCAGCGGATTGCCGGCGAAGGTGTGCCCGTGCGCGAAGTGCCGCTCCTCCTCCGGCTGGCCGCTGAACGCGGCGGCCATGTCCTGGCGGGCGATCATGGCGCCGAGGGGCAGCATGCCGCTGGCGAGCCCCTTGCCGCCGCAGATGATGTCGGGGGTGACGCCGAAGCTCTGGGCCGCGAACATCGCTCCCGTGCGGCCATAGCCCGTGATGATCTCGTCGAAGATCAGCAGCACGTCGTGCCGGTCGCAGATGCGCCGCAGGATCTGGTAGTACTCGTCGGTCGGCGTGATGATTCCCCCGGTGTTGCCGATGGGCTCGACCACGATACCGGCGACGGTCTCGGGATCTTCGTGGACGATGACGTCCTCGAACGACTGCGCGGCGAAGCGGTTGCACTCCTCCCACGACGAGAAGCGGTCGCGGTAGTGGTTCGGCGGGAACACCTTGAGGAAGCCGGCCATGAGCGGCTCGAACGGGCTGCGGCGCTTGCCGGTGCCGCTGGCCGACATGGCCCCGAAGGTCGAGCCGTGGTAGCCGTGATAGCGGCTGATGAACTTGTGCTTTGCCGGCCTGCCGCTCTGCCGGAAGTACTGGCGCGCGAACTTCAGCGCTGCCTCGATGGACTCGGAACCGCCGCTGAACGGCTTGACGAACGACAGCCCGTCCGGCGCCACGGCCCCCAGGCGCTCGACGAAATCCAGGGTCACGTCGGCGATCCCATGCATGGGCGGCGCGAACGTCAGCCGCCCGAGCTGGCGCTGGAGCGCCTCGACCAGGCGCGGATGGCGGTGGCCCAGCGTGGCCACGAAGATGCCGCCGATGGCGTCGAAGTAGCGCCTGCCTTCGGTATCCCAGTAGTACAGGCCCTCGGCCTTGCTGACGATCAGCGGATTGCCGAGGAATTCGCTCGTCGACTGGTAGTCGAGGAATGTGTGCTCGATCTGCGCGCGCTGTCGCTCGGTGAGGCGCATGGATGCCTTCCCTCCGCACGGCGTTGCCCCGGGCGGCGCGCAGGCGGGTGGCGCGCCAGCGGCCGAGGCGCCTATCTTCCCCGGGTCGGCCAGTCCGCGCGGCGACGGGCGATTCTGCACTGGACAGAGGCGCTGTCGCGTGCGGCTGGCAGGACGGACAACGAACGGCCGGCGTGGCGCGCGGACT
>CAZPXM010000028.1:0-33989 GCA_964591015.1 uncultured Gemmatimonadaceae bacterium | reverse complement strand
ACCCCCACCATCGTCGGCGAGATCAGGCGCTACTTCCGCGACCGCGGCTGGGCGGTCAAGGTGCCTCGACGCCTGCAGGAAGTGAGCCTGGCCGTTGGCCGTGCTGCCGATAGGTTGACACAGACACTCGGGCGTGCGCCCGATCACGGCCACCTCTGCTCCCGCGCGACCCAGCGCCAGGGCGATGGCCCGACCGATCCCTCGCCCCCCGCCGGTGACCAGCGCCTTTCTGCCGTCCAGCTCCATGGCGACCCTTCCCTGCCCGCCGCCTGCGCGCCCGCGCCGCCAGCGGGTGCGCGCCACCCGCGGCCATCACCCGAGCGCGGCAGGAGTGCGCCACCGGCGGCCCTCACAGCAGCGCGGCAGGAGTGCGCGCCGGCTGCCGCTCGAGCCCTCGCCGCGCGCGGGCCGACGCCAACGACCCCGGAGAGCCCGCGGACGGCGGTTGAATGTACCCAGCAGCCCCCCTACATTCAACGCGCCCCGGACCGACCGGAACGGGGCCGAATCGCCCGCTCCGAGGCCCGCGTCCGGCTGGGGCGCCGGTTGTCGTGCGGACGCGTCGGGACGGGCTCCGAGGCGGGAATCGACCCATGCCAAGCAGCCTGGCGGCAGCCGATCCGCGTGCTGCCTGCCTGCAGATCAACGAACGTTCGCCGCGCGGCGGCCTGTTCGAGGGCGATCGGCCGCGCGTGCACCCCGACAGCAATCTGCCCTGGCGCATCTCGCCGGAGCCATTCGGCCTGTCGGCGGCTCAGACTGCTTTCCTGGACGCTCTCGGTCCGGCGATCCACGGCTTCTACCGGGCCTCCAACCTCCTGTACCAGCGGAGTGTGCGGGGTCTCGCGCCGGCGTGGATCCACGGCTACCTGGACCAGGGCAAGCCGCCGGAGATCGTCGAGCTGGGCCGGATGAACCGCTTCCGCTCCCATCTCCCCCTGGTGATGCGGCCCGACCTGGTGCTCACAGGCGAAGGCTTCCGCCTGGTCGAGCTGGACTCGGTCCCCGGGGGCATGGGTTTCACCGCGCAGGTCTGCGAGCGCTACGCCGAGCTGGGCTTCGATCTGATCGGCGGCGCGCGCGGCCTGGTGGACGACCTGTACGCGGCCATCGCCGCCACGGCAGGTGCGCCGCAGCCGGTGGCGGCCATCGTCGTCTCGGACGAGTCCGCGGCCTATCGCGCCGAGATGGACTGGCTGGCACGGTCGCTGCGAGCCGCCGGCCGGCCGGTGTTCTGCCTGCACCCGCGCGACCTGCATTTCGACGAGCGGGGTCTGTCCGTGCACCCCGAGGAAGCCGGCGAGCCGCTCCGCATCGATGTCGTGTATCGCTTCTTCGAGCTGTTCGACCTCAAGAACATCCCCAAGGCCGAGCTCATCGTCTACTTCGCGAAGAGAAACGCGGTGCGCGTCACGCCGCCGCTGAAGGCCCAGCTCGAGGAGAAGATGTGGCTGGCGCTCTTCTGGCACCCGATGCTGCAGGATTACTGGCGGCGCGAGCTGGGCGAGGCGGCGCAGGCGCTGCTGCGGGCGCTCATCCCCCGCACGTGGATCGTGGACCCGAGGCCGGTGCCGCCGCACGCGCTGATCCCCGACCTGCAGGTGGACGGCCACCCGATCGGCTCCTGGGACGCGCTCGCGGCGGCGGGCAAGCGCCAGCGGGAGTTCGTGCTCAAGCCCTCGGGGTTCAGCGATCTGGCGTACGAGAGCCGCGGTGTCAGCGTGGGCCACGACCTGCCCGAGGAGGAATGGGCAGCCAGACTGCAGGAGGCGCAGGAGCAGTTCGATCGGCAGCCGTACGTCCTGCAGGAATACCGCTCCGCGAGCCGCGTCGCGGTGCGCTACTACGACTTCGCCGCCGACCGCATCGAGACCATGCATGGCCGGGCGCTGGTGCGTCCCTACTACTACCTTCACGGCGACGCGGTTCGGCTGGCCGGCGTGCAGGCCGTGGTCTGTCCGCCCGACAAGAAGGTGCTGCACGGCATGGCCGACGCGGTGCTGGCTCCCTGCTCTGCCCGCGCGACCCAGCCCCCGATCTGTGGGCCATCGCCGCCGCCGTAGGCACGCCTGGCACCTGGGGCCAGCGCCGGGCCGAGGGCGTGCCAGCGCGCCGGGACTTGTCTGCCCGGCCAGTGTCCGTATATCAGCACCGGAGCGACCTCGGGACAGCGGGCGGCGCGGTCAGGCGCGGTCAGGCCCGCCGCTGACACGAGACCACCCGAAGCGCTCGAGCGGGGCGAATGGGCGAGGAACCGATGCGAACGGCACAGGTCAGGGACGACGCGCCCGCAGCGGCGCAGGCCGACGGCCGGGCTTCTGCCGAGCCGGGCGCGAAGGCTGCCCGGCTGGAGGCGTTGCTGCGCTCTCTCGGCAGCGTGGCGGTGTGCTACTCGGGAGGGGTCGACAGCGCGCTGCTGGCCCTGGCGGCCCACCGCGCCCTGGGCCACCGCGCCGTGGCGGTGACCACCGTCTCCGCCAGCATGCCAGCGGGGGACCTGGCGATCGCGGCCAGCGTCTGCCGTCGCTTCGGCATCCGTCACGAGGTGATCCACACCGGGGAGGTGGAGAAGCCTGCGTACGCCAGCAATCCGCCGGACCGCTGCTACTTCTGCAAGCTCGAAATCCTCGACGCGGTCACAGGCGTGGCCCGGCGCCTGGGCCTGCGCCACGTCATCCACGGCCAGAACGCGGACGACAGCCGCGACATCCGCCCCGGGGTGCGCGCCGCCCGCGAGCGTGGCGTCCGGGCCCCTCTGGCCGAGCTCGGCTTCACCAAGGCCGAGATCCGCGCGCTGGCGCGCGCCTGGCAGATCCCGGTGTGGAACCGCCCCTCGGCGGCGTGCCTGGCGTCGCGCGTTCCGTACGGCACGCCCATCACCCCGGCAGTCCTGGCCATGGTCGATCGGGTCGAGCGCCATCTGCGGGAGGTCTGCGGGTATGCGCAAGTGCGCGCGCGGCACCACGGCGAGCTGACGCGCATCGAGCTGCCGGCGGCAGAGCTGGAGGCGCTGTTGGCCGACGCGCGGCGCCAGGCCGACCTGCTGGCGGTGGCGCGCGCGGCCGGCTACGCGCGCGTCGCCGTGGACCTGTGCGGCTACCGGACCGGCAGCCTGAACGATCTCGCCGCTGCCGCTGCCGGTGCGCCCGCCGACGCGGCCGGGGCCCGGCACGAGGCGGTGGCAGCGGCATGCGCGGCCCTGGTGGGCGAGGAGGCGGCCTGCGAGACGCGCGCCCGGATGCTCCTCGTCCGCCTGCCGGCGGGCGCGGCGGCGCGCCTGGCCGAGCGCGGCCGCCGCGAAGCGCTCCTCGAGCGCGCCCGAGACGCTGGTCTGCGCTGCGTGGCGGTCGACCTGGCACCACGGGTGACGTAGAGGCATGGCAAGAGAGATCGCCAAGTTCGGTGCGCGCGTGCTGCGGCAGCGGTGCGCACCCGTGCTGCAGATCGACGGCAAGATCAGGGAGTTGATCGACGAGCTGTTCAGCGCCATGTACGCCGCAGCAAGCGTGGGGCTGGCGGCCCCGCAGATCGGCGAGCCCGTGCGCGCCATCGTCGTGGATGTCTCCAAGCAGGACCCGAACAGCTCGCCCCTGGCGCTGGTCAACCCCGAGATCCTGGCCTCTTCGGGCACCCAGGTGGGTGACGAGGGATGCCTCAGCTTCCCGGACCTGTACGGCCAGGTGAGACGGGCCGAACACGTCCGCGTCCGGGCGCTGGACCCGCGCGGTGCGCCGCTGGAGGTCTCGGCGAGCGGGTTCCTGTCCCGGGCTCTGCAGCACGAGATCGACCATCTCGATGGGAGGCTCTTCATCGACCTGCTGACCCCGCTGAAGCGCCAGCTCATGCGCGGCAGCCTGAAGCGTCTCAGGAAGGAGGGCGAGGCGTGGGACCGCCAGCATGGAGCGTGATCGCCGGCCCAGCCGCCTGTCATCCGTGGAGCGCCGGTGGCGGCGGGCGGCCCGCCAGCGCGCGAGGGCGCGCGGCCCACGGTGCCCGCCACGACGATGGCGGCGTGCGCTTCGCGCGGCCGGTGCGCGGGCGCCTCGCGATGGCCGCCCGGCGGGCCGTGCCCGCGACCGCCGCTGATTGACAATGCCCAGGCCAGCGTCTATCTTCCAGGCGCCTTTGCGGCGGCTGGGGAAGGACAGCGACGGAGGACGGGCGCTGTCGCCGCGCAGATCGTCCTGCGCAGCCGCCGGTTTCCAGCGGATTGCGGGATCGTAGTTCAGCTGGTTAGAACGCCGGCCTGTCACGCCGGAGGTCGCGAGTTCGAGTCTCGTCGGTCCCGCCATGTGGAGGCCCCTGGGCGCGACATGCGCCCGGGGGCCTTGCATTTCCGGCACATCGGGCCAAACGGGGCGCGCCGCCCGCCGATCGCGCGACCGACATCCCGACCCCGATCGGCTCGTCCCGCTACGAAGCCGCCCGCCGGTACTCGAGGAGCTGACTGGCAGGGCGGTCGGGCAGCGTCACGACCAGCCGCAGCAGCTCTGCGCCCCGCACCCGCCGCGGCGCGCCCCGGTCCCAGCCGACGGCCGTGGTCAGCTCGTAGGCCGCATCCGGCTCGATCTGCCTCAGCGCGCACTCCAGGCTCGGAAAGGGACTGTGATGACGCCGGAAGAACAGCGCGCAGCCTGCCTGCAGATCGGGGCGGTGATACTGGTGGGCGCACCAGTCGTGCTCCGCGGCCGTCAGCGGCGCCAACGAGTGATGGTCGCCGAGGAAGAATGGCCGCAGTCGCGCCATCTCCGCCAGGGCCCGGCGCGCGGCCTCGATCGGGTAGTCCGCCGGCCGGATGTCGGGGTAGAACACCAGACCCGTGGAGACCGCGCTGCGCACCGAGTACGGCTCGAGCCGCCACACGGAAGCCGTGTGCAGCGGCAGCCAGCGCGACAGGCCGGCAGTCTGGCACTGGGCGCCGATCTCGCAGCGCAGGCCTTCCTGCGCCGCGCCGGCATCCGTGTAGTCGCTGCGCCATAGCGGGAACGAACGCGCCGTGGTCTCCAGGTCGAGCCGCCGTCCACCCGAGGCGCAGTTGTCGATGAGCAGCCCTGGGTGGCGCCGGCGCAGTTCGTCCCACATGGCATACAGGCCCTCGACGTGCCGCATCTCGGCCATGCCGCGGCGGTCGGGTTCGTCGGCCGCCAGCCAGTACTCCAGGGGGTCGCAGTTGAAGTCGTGCCGGTAGATGTCCACGCCCACTTCGCCGAGCACGCGCGAGACGGTGTCGGTCATCCAGCGCCGCGCCGCCGGATTGCCCAGATCGAACAGCAGGTTGTCGGCGCGCCCGGGGTGGCGCAGCAGGAACTCCGGATGCTTCCGCGCCAGCGGCGTCGTCGGCCGGACCCGTTCGGGCTCGAACCAGAGCACGAAGGACATGCCGCTGGCGTGTGCCTTGTCGGCGATGGGCTTGAGTCCATGGGGGAACCGCCGCTGGTTGACCGTCCAGTTGCCCACCTCCTCCCACCAGTTCTCGCCCTGACCGTACCACAGCGCATCCACCCAGAACGCCTCCAGCCCGATCTCCCTGGCGCGCTCGATGGCCGCCAGGTGGTCCTCCTCGGAGACGTGTCCGGTGAAGTAGTAGACGAGCTGGCGCAGATGCGCCGTGGGCGGCATGGCCAGCGAGCCGTCCTTGGCGCGCGGGCTGTAGTGGGCCAGCAGCACCTGCCGGAGCAGATTCGTGCCGACATCGGGCTCGTCGCCGCTCCATGGGATCAGCAGGATGCGCGGCGAACGGATCGCCTCTCCCGGGCGCAGATACGTGGCCAGGTGCTCCATGCCCACCGAGATCTGCACCCCGTCCGCGACGCGCGCGAACCGGGCCAGCCACTGCCCCGACCAGCCGATCGCCAGCGCGTACCCGCCGCCGCTGGTCTGCAGGTTCATGAAGGGAAGCACTCCGTTGGAGGAGCGCCCGCCCACCGGCTTGAGTTCGAGCACCGCGTGATCGCCCAGCCGCTGCGCGCGCGGCACGAAGTCGTCGATCTGGCAGGAGCTGCCCTTGGCATGGTGCAGGACCGGGTCGCCGCCGCCGCTCGGCGCGACCCACTCGAGCGCGTGCAGATCGCTGATCACGGGCGAGTCCCTCTCGCCTTCGTTGGTCAACTCCAGCACCCACTCCCATGCCGGGAAGTCGGTGTAGTGCCGCACCAGGGCGCGAAGGCACAGATTGCTGGCCGGATGGCGGTAGCAGTGCTCGCGCGCGGGTGCGGCGACCGCGGCGAGCCCCGGGGCGGCGGCCCGCTCGGGGGCGGCGGCAGGCGCCGCCGGCACGGCCGGGCGGTCCGCGAGCACCCACCCGCTCATCTGCCCGCCCGTCGACACGCCGTCCACCGCCAACGAGACCGGCGGCTGTGCGGTATCCCAGAAGAACGACAAGGGGACCTCCTCTGCTTCGAGACAACACCAGGCCGGCGCTGGCCGCTCATCCTCGGCCAAGGGTGGCCAGTCGCGGCCGCGGCCGGACTGCGTCGGGGCCAGCGCCCCGCGCTCTGCGGCCCGCGGCCGCGCCGCATACGTTGGGTATCGGGCTGACGCCTGGCAACAGCCGGCGTGGGGGCGGGCGCGGCCGCGGCAGAGCGCCAGCGGCCGGCCAGCCGCGCGTCGTCGCTCCACGGCTGGCTGGCGTGCACGCCACCCCCTTGAGGCGCGCTCCGCGCGGCGACACATTCGCCATGGCGCCATGCCCCGCAGCGGGGTCGTTCCGCCCCGCGCGGGCGGCGCCAAGGATGGTGCACGATGAAGGCGATGGTCCTGAGGGCGCTGGCGGATCTGCAGGAGAACCCCACTCCGCTGGTGGCGGCCGAGGTGCCCCGCCCGGTTCCCGGCCCCGGCGAGGTCCTCCTGCGCGTGTCGACCTGCGGCGTCTGTCACACGGAACTGGACGAGATCGAGGGCCGGACTCCCCCACCCCGGCTGCCCGCCATCCTCGGCCACCAGGTCGTCGGCCGCGTGGCAGCCACCGGGCCGGGCAGCCGGCGCTTCCGTCTCGGCGACCGCGTGGGCGTGGGGTGGATAGGCGGGGCCTGCGGCCGCTGCGCGTTCTGCGCGAACGGCCAGGAGAACCTGTGCCCGGAGTTCGTGGCCACCGGGCGCGACGCGGACGGCGGGTACGCCGAGTACATGGCGGCCCGCGAGGACTTCGCCTGCCCGATCCCGCCGGCCTTCGCCGACGCGGAGGCCGCGCCGCTGCTGTGCGCGGGCGCCATCGGCTGGCGGTCGCTGCGGCTGACGGGCATCCAGGACGGCCAGCGCCTGGGGCTGACCGGCTTCGGCGCGTCGGCGTCTCTGCTGCTGCCCCTGGTCCGCCACGCCCTGCCGGCCACGGCGGTGTACGTGTTCGCGCGCGACCCAGGCCAGCGGCGTCTGGCGCTGGAGCTGGGCGCGGCGTGGGCAGGTGCGACCGCGGACGCGCCGCCCGCCAGGCTCCACGCGATCATCGACACCACGCCCGCATGGACGCCGGTCGCCAGGGCCCTGCGCCACCTGGAGCCCGGCGGGCGCCTGGTCATCAATGCCATCCGCAAGATCGACGCCGACAAGGAGGCGCTGCTGGGCCTGGACTACGCGGCCGACCTGTGGCTCGAGCGCCGGATCTGCAGCGTCGCCAACGTCACCCGCCGCGACGTGTCCGAGTGCCTGGCCGCGGCCGCGGCGGCCGCTCTCAGGCCCCGGGTGACGCTGTACCCGCTGGCAGCAGCCAACACCGCGCTCATGGAGATCCGCCGCGGCGGCGCGCTGGGCGCGCAGGTGCTGGAGGTGGACGCCTAGCGACTGCCTTGCGGCCAGCACGACCCGCGCGCACATTGCCCGTGCGCGCGCCGTCCGGCGCCCGTGGCTGCGCCGCGGTGGCGGGCGGCGCGGGCCGTCGTCCACGGGGCGCCGCCCGCCGCGCGCCACTCGCGGCGTACCGCCTGTCCCAGAGGAGTCCGGACATGAGCTGTCCGCACCACGACTTTCACATCCACACCAAGCACCTCAAGTGCGCCGACCAGACCATGGAACTCAGCGCCATCGCGCGCGAGTGCGAGCGGCTGGGCGTCACCTGCTGCGCCATCACCGACCATCTGAACACGCTCGACCAGGCCGATCTCCACCTGCTCATCCGCGCCGACCTCGCCGAGGTGGTCACCCCGGTCCACATCTACTTCGGCGTCGAGCTGAACTTCACTGGCTGCGACCAGGGCTTCGCCTATGGCCGGGAGATCGTCGACCGGTATCAGTTCCAGTTCGCGATCGGCGGCATCCACTCCGCCTACGTCCAGGAGTACGACCTGCGGAAGATCGTCGAGATCCAGCACCGCCATCATCTGGCGACCTGCGCCGACCCGCTGGTCCAGGTGCTCGTGCACCCGTACTGGTTCAGCAAGGGCGAGTTCGAACGGAACAAGTGGCCGTGGTTCGCCTCGCCGAGGGTCGTGCCCCTGACCTTCATCCGCGAGCTGGGCCAGGCGGCCCGCGACACGGGCACGGCCATCGAGATCAACGCCGGTGCGAACCTGACCAACCCCGCCAACCCGCCCGGCTACGTCGACGAGTACCTCGACTACATGGCTGCCCTGGCTGCCGAAGGAGCGGCCTTCAGCGTCGGGTCCGACGCGCACACCCTCTCGCGCCTGGCCGATATCCGCGCGGCCTGGGCCTTCGTCGAGCGGCTGCGGCTGCCGCCCGAACAGATCTGGCAGCCGGCGATGGCGCCGGCCTGCGGCGGGAACGGCTGACCCCGGGGGGTGGGGACAGGAGGCCCGACAAGGCGGCGGTTCGGGGCACGGCACCGCCGGCGTCCGCGCCGCGCCGCCGCCAGCGGAGGTTGTCAGGGGTGAACACCGCGCTTCGCCTGCTGATCGGCCTGGCAGCCGGGTACGCGACCATCGTGCTGCTGGTCTTCCTGCTGCAGCGCCGGCTGCTCTACCTGCCCCACCGGGCCGCACCCGATCCGGCAGAGTGCGCGCGCCGCGGCCTGCGACCGTGGCCAGCCGCCGGCGCCGGGTACCGGGCCTTCGTCGGGGTGCACTCGCCGAGTCCTGCTCGCGGCACGGTGATCGTCTTCCACGGCAACGCCGGGGCCGCCTGGCACCGCGTCCACTATGTTCGCGCTCTGGAGCCCCTCGGCTACCGGGTCATGCTCGCCGAGTACCCCGGCTACGGCGGCCGCGCCGGCGCGCCGAGCGAGGCCGCGCTGGTCGCCGATGCCGGGCAGACCGTGCGCCAGGCGCACGCCGAATTCGGCGACCCGATCGTCCTGTGGGGCGAGTCCCTCGGCTGCGGCGTGGTGGCAGCGGCCGCAGCCGCGCCTGCCGCGCCGATCGCCGGCCTGGTCCTGGCGACTCCGTGGGACAGCCTGGTCGCCCTGGCCCAGCGGCTCTACCCCCTGCTGCCCGTGCGCTGGCTGCTGCGCGATCGCTTCGACAGCCTGGCCAACCTGGCCGGCGTTGGCATCCCGGTGGCAGTGGTCATCGCCGAGCGCGACCGGACGATCCCGCCGGCGCACGCCCGGCGGCTGGGCGCCAGCCTGTCGGGCCCCAGCCGAGTCTGGGTCATGCCTGGCGCCGGTCACAACGACTGGGCGCCGCCGGCCGCGGATGCCTGGTGGAGCGAGGTGATGTCCTTCGTGGCGCCCGCTCCGCGGCACGATCCCGGCGCGCATGGCGCGCGCTAGCCGCGCGACAACAACGGGCGCGTGGCCGGTGCTGGCCGGCCACGGCGCGGCCGTCATGCGCCATCGTGCGGCTGCCGGGCCTGGTAGGCCGGGATCTCGCTGTCCAGCACGTGGCGGACCTGGGCTATCTTCCATTCCAGGTGGACACGGTCGGCCATGTACTCCATGCTGGGCTCCCAGCCGAGGCGAGAGTCGCAGTCCACCAGCGGGATCGCCGCCCTCGCGTTGTCGATCTCCACCGCGGCCAGCGCCCGCATCTGGTCGAGCACGCTGCTCGCCGCGCCGTCCCCCGAGACCGACCGCAGTGCCTGCCGCAGCTGCCACCACTGCTTGACGTGGACGGTGGTGCGGATGCAGCACAGGATGAACTCGCCCAGCGCCTGCGCGCGGTGCGCCTCTGCCTGTCTGGACGGCGGCGCCTGGCTGGCGGCCAGGCGCATCGACTGCACGCCCCGCTCCCACCGTGCCGCCATCGACTCCAGGCACCGGATCTCGCCTCCCAGCACCGCCGGGTCGTGCGGCGTGTACCGCGTCTGCAGTATCCGGCTGCCGAAGTGAGCATGGGCCGCGGCCGGGAACTCGATCTCCTCCTGGGCGAACAGCAGCGGGTAGGCAGGTCTGACGCGGAACGGTCCGTACTGGTCTTCGTTCGTCGGCACGTAGTCCAGGATCGCGGCGCTCCAGTCCGCCCATGCTTGCAGCGCCGCCGCCGCGCCGGCGGCGCCGAAGTCGCGCCGGGCCAGCCTGGGGAGCAGCTCCTCGGCAGGGGTGCACGGGCGCCAGAACGCCCATTTGGCCAGCTCCGCCACCACCGACGGCCACCAGCCCATGTGGTGCGACTCCATGAGGCCGCACAGGCCCCAGTCGCGGGCCGCGGCCAGCAGCGCCCGGTGGCGGCGCGCCCACTGCCACGGCACTGGCTCGTAGGGAATGACGCCGATGTCCCAGGTCATGCCTGCGGTGTTGCTCATCGCGTACAGCCGCAGGCCGCGTGCATGGGCGGCTGCCGCCTCGCTGGCGAAATAGCGGCCCGGGCCGGCGAAGGAGACGGTGTAGTCCACGCAGCGGGTCGGCACGCCGCGGCGCTCGACGTCCTCGAACATCTCGAAGGTCGCCTGCAGGGAGATGTCGTCGGGCAGCGAGCGGATCAGGGCGAGCCGGTCCGCCGCTGGCGCCCAGCCCCAGTTGTAGGTCCAGAACACCACGTCCAGATCGGGGTTGTGGCGGCGCAGAACCCGCTTGACCAGCGCCAGCCACTGCGGGAAGTCGACGCAGGGCCACCACCCGGGGCTCGGCCGCCGATCCTCTGGCAGCCGCTCGGCGTGCAGACGGCCGGTCGTGCGCGGATCCTTGCTGGGAAACTCGCACGATTCGCCCACGAGCACGATCCCCCTGATTCCCGGGTGGGCGCGCACCAGCGCGCCGTACGTGGCCTCGTAGTAGGCCTCGGCGTCCGGATCGTCCGGGTGTCTGCGGCTGACCAGATAGCTGTAGAGGTACACGTCGAGCCCGTGGCTCGCCGCGCGTCGCACCAGGTCGTCGAAGTCGAGGAAGCCCAACGCGGCGTGGTTGGGGCCCTTGGCGAAGACCAGGATCGCGTCGAAGCCCGCGTGGGCGACGGCGCGCAGGTGCGCGTCGGGGAACTGATCCAGCCCCCAGCCCGAGTGCACCATGCGGGGCGAGAAGATCGGCTCGCGCGTGACCTCGCCCCGGGACAGGAACGGGGCTTCGCGCAGGTTCATCACGTCCTCGAGCCAGTAGCAGCCCTGGGCCACGCCCCGCTCGTCGCGCCCGCACACCACCACCCGCGCGGCCTCGACGCCCACGCGGTAGCTGCGCGGCACGGTCAGCCCGCGCCCGGCAGCCGGCAACTGCGCGGCGGTGCCCAGCACGATCGCCGGCGCTGCCCTGGGATCCGCCTCCGGCACCTGCCGGCCCTGGAGCAGCAGGACCGAGACCCCCATGCTGGTGAACAGGTAGTCCTGCAGGTCCTTGGCGACCTCGATCAGGTACGGCGAGGCCGACTCGGGCACGCGGATCTGCCAGCCTGTCTGCAGGACCGTCTCGCCCGGTTCGGGCCCCGCGTGCGCGGCGCGGCGGCCGGGCTGATGCACGACGTCGAGACGCGCCCTGAAACCGTAGTTGCGCTCCCTTTCCACGGCCATCCCCTTGCGGCCAGCTCCATCTGGGCGCTCATTGGGGCGAGCCTTCGACTCCCATCGGCTCGCCTCTGCGCTCTCCTCGCCCGCGGCTCCACCGGCAGAACGCGCGCCCGCAACCGAGTTGCTCCGGCAAAGACTGCACATGGCTGACACGGCTGGCAATCCTGAGGCATCTGCCGGCGGCGCGCCAGCGGTTCGCGCGTCTCTGTCGTCTGGCCGCGACCTGACGAGCGGCTCCATCTCGCGCGCGATCTGGACGCTGGCGGTGCCGACGATGTTGGCGAACGCGGTGGCGGTGGTCATCAACCTCACCGACCAGAAGTTCGTCAGCATGCTCGGCGAGGCCTCGATCGCGGCGGTCGGGGTCAGCCGCCCCATCATCTTCCTGTTGAGCGCCCTGTTCATGGGAGTGAGCGCCGCCGCCACCGCGATGGTGGCGCGCGCCGTCGGCGCCAGCGATACCGACAGAGCCGACCATGTGGCCGGCCAGGCCCTCGTCCTGTCGGTGCTGGTGTCCGCCGCCCTGGCCGTGGCCGGCTACCTGGCGGCGCCTCGGCTGCTCGCCGGCATGGCCACGCCGCCCTCGGTCTATCCGCTGGCCCTCGGGTACCTGCGCGTGAACTTCCTGGGCATCGTCTCGATGTTCACGCTGTTCGTCGCCAACGGCATTCTGCGCGGCGCTGGCGACGCCATGACCCCGCTCAAGCTGAGCGCCCTGGCCGCGGGACTCAACGTGGTCTTCGACCCCCTGCTGATCTTCGGCCTGGGCGGCCTGCCGCGCCTCGGCGTGAGCGGCGCGGCGACCGCCAGCGTCACCGCCCAGATCGTCGCCTCGATCGCGGGTCTGTATATCCTGGCGAGCGGCCGCCTCCGTCTCAGGCTGCGCCTGCGGGACTTCGCCTTCGACGGCTCCGTGCTGCGGCGCATCGTCGCCATCGGCGTGCCTGCGTCGCTCCAGATGAGCCTGCGCGCGCTCATGGTCGTCGTGCTCACCCGCTTCGTCGCCGGCTTTGGCAAGTCGATGATGGCGGCCTACACGGTCGCCATGAGCCTCGAGCAGATCGCCTTCATGCCGACCTTCGGCATCGCCGAGGCGTCCGCCACCCTGGTCGGCCAGAACCTGGGGGCGCGCCAGCCCGACCGCGCGCGCCGCAGCGCCTTCACGGCCATGGGTTACGCCATGGCCGTGATGGGCTCGCTCGGGCTGGCGTTCGCGGGGGGGGCGCCGCAGATGATGCGCCTGTTCTCGCTGTCCGCTGAGGGGGTGGCCACCGGCCGCGTGCTGCTGCGGATCAACGCGCTGTCGCTGCTGTTCAGCGGCATGGGCATCAGCCTCAACCGGGCGCTGAACGGTGCCGGCGACACCCTGCCGGGCCTCGTCATCACCGTGGTCGCGCTGTGGGGCGTGCAGGTGCCGCTGGCCTGGTATCTCAAGACCCTGCCCTGGCTGGGACCGACCGGGATCTGGATCGCGATGACGTTCGCCTCGTTCCTGCAGGGTCTGGCGACGCTCGCCTACTTCAGCACCGGACGCTGGCAGCGCGCCAAGGCATGAGCTCGCTGACCGGCTCCGGCCAGCCCGGAACGCGGCGCCCTGGGCTGGCGCTGGCGCTGCCGCGCGGCCGAGGCCCGGGCGCTGGCGTGCGGACTCAGTTGCGCGAGAACGCCGGCAGCTCGGCGCCGAGAGCGTCCCGCATCTTGGCCAGGGCGCCGTCGCGGAGCTGGCGGACGCGCTCTCGCGTGACGCCCACGCCGATGCCGATCTGCTCCAGCGTCAGCGGCGCGTTGCCGTCCAGACCGTAGTAGGCGCGGATGATCGTGCGCTCGCGCTCGTCCAGCACCGCGAGGCACTGCTCGACGATCCGGCGCGTCTCCGCCGCCTCGAGCTGACGGTCAGCGACTGCAGCCCCGTCGGCGAGGATCGTGCCCCAGGCGCGCTCTTCGTCGGCGCAGAACGGAGCTTCCAGCGACACGTCGGTGCGCGCCTCTGTCAGCGCGTTCCGCAGGCGCGACGGACGCAGGGCCGAGGCCGCGCCGACCTCCGCCAAGGTGGGCACCCGGCCGAGCTTCTGGCACAGATGGCGCGCGGTACGCTCCAGCCGGCGCAGATCGTTCAGTCGGCTCATCGGGGCGCGGCGCGCCCGGCCCACCTGCGCCAGCGCCTTCAGGATGGACTGCCGGATCCACCAGACCGCATAGGTGATGAACTTGAAGCCGCGCGTCTCGTCGAAGCGGTCCACGGCCCACAGCAGCCCCATGTTCCCTTCCGAGACCAGCTCCATCAGCGTCAGCCCGCGGCCGGTGTACTCGCGCGCGACGCGCACCACGAAGCGCAGGTTCGCGGTGACCAGCCTCTCGCGGGCCCGCGCGTCGCCCTGGCGAGCTCGACGCGCCAGCTCGATCTCCTCCTCGTGCCCCAGCAACTCGTAGCTGTCGATGTCCCGCCAGTACGCCTCCAGAGGCTCGCCGTCACGACCAGGCCCATGCTGTGCGGCAACCATCGCGACACCTCCTTGACGGCTGCGGCGTGCACTGCGGCGGCAGTCGGGGCTGCAGGAGCGGCACCCGGATGGCGCGATCCGCACCGGGCGTCGCCCGCCGACCGGCCGACGATACCGGCGAGTCGCTGGGCACCCACCCGGCAGAAACGACGGCCGGCGGCGTCCTGGACCTCCAGACCCCGCCGGCCCATGCAGCATCGAGCGCTGCCGCGCCCTATGCCCCATCTGCCTCGGCCATGTGAGCGCGCTCCCGGCTCGCCCACCGCTTCCAGGCGCCCGAGCCCGCGCCTAAACGCCTCCGAGCGCGAAGGTAACCGAGCCCGCTGCTCGTGTCAACGTTCGCCTAGAAGAACACGTAGCGAGACGTGTCGCCGCGGAAGTACACCCCCAGCGGCACGCGGCCGATGTCGTCCAGTCGCTCTGCGCGCACCGGTCCGCGCTCCGTCAGGACGTAGACGGGAATCCGGTCCGGATCGATGCGGCCCAGACCGCGCTCTGCCGCCACCTGCAGGAACCCGATGCGACGCGGATCGTGGCCCATCAGATAGGCGGTCACCGCGTCGACATTGACGGGATTCGTCCCCCCGATCGTGAGGTTGGCGAGCACGTCCTTGCCGCTGTGGAACGCCGTCCCGTCTCTCCCGATCACTCCCTCGACCAGGCATAGAAAGCCGCGGTGCGCCCGCACGGCGTCGCAGGTGCGCTGCGCATAGCCTTCGTACCGGGTGCCCTCCCGGTCCCAGAGGGGATAGCCAGCCGCCACGTGGCGGGCGTAGTGGTGGTCGATGCGAGCCAGCACGTCCTCGTGGTAGTGGGCCGCTGCTCCGGGAACCCGCTGCAGGGCCTCCTCGATCGCCCCGCAGAAATGCCGGTACCCCATGGCGATCGTTCCCTGGAGCGCCTTGCAGCACAGGCTGACGATGGCAAGGTTGTGCGTCTTCATCGTGGGAACGTTGATGAAGACCGTATCGGGGCCGTTCACCGGCAGCACGAAGGGAATGTCCTTGAAGACGACGCCTTCCTCTACCGGCGTCCAGACAAGCTCTCCGGCCGCGTACGCGTGCGGCTCCTTGTTGAGGTCCAGCAAGCCCACCCCGGACTCGGCCGCCATGCGCTCGTAGCCCCGCTCGGCGAAGGTGGGTGCCATGGGCATCGGCCCGCCGCCCTCGGCCACCACGATCCGCGCGGCGCCCAGTTCGCGCAGCCTGCGGACGATGCCCGCGACGAAGTCCGGATCGGTGACGATGCCGGCATCGGATGCGGCGCGCGCCTGCATCCTGGCCTGCATCCTGGGATCCGAGCCGGCCACCACGTTGGGCTTGAGGACGAACAGCCGGTCGTCCGGCCTGCCGTCGCCGCGCAGCAGCGCGGCGGCCAGCAGATAACCCGCCTCGAAGAACTGCCCTCGGTCGTCGAAACTGGCCGCGTGCGTCCGCCGCACGAACACGGCGTCCGGCTCCGCGGCCACGTACTCCGCGTATTCGACCATCGCTCCTCCTGGCTGGGGTACGAGACGGACCGGTCACGGGCGCGCGGCCGCAGTGCGGAACTCACTGGCAGGATGCGAGCGCGGCGTCACCGCGCTCGGCCGGACCCATGCCGCCCCCTGGCACCGCACCGCCCCCTGGTCGCCGGGCCTGCGCGGCAGCCCCCGCGACCAGGCGGGTCCGGGCGGGATCACGGGGCCACGAAGCTAATGCTTCGGGCCGTTGCCGCAACCCGGGCCCACGCGGCACGGGCGCCCAGCTCGTCCCTGCCCGGCGCGAGGGAGACTCGAGCCCCGCGCGCCCGGTTGCAGTTCGCCGCCGGACTGCCGCCCGCTGGCTGCTCGCGCTTGCTTGACATGATCAACCTTAGTGGGGATCTTGCCCGCAGGCGCCGCCGCGGCTCGCCGCGGCCGGGCGGCGAGGCTCCGCCTGTGCGTTCGCCGATGCCGCGACACGGAACGAGGACGACTGGTGGCCGAATCCTCTCTGCCTGCTCCCCAGGCGATGCCGACCCAGCGGGCGGTCCTGGTGGGCGTGCGTCTGCCGGCTGTGCCGATGTGGGAGGCAGAGGAGTCGCTGGCCGAGCTGGCTCGCCTGGCCGATACCGCCACGCTCGCCGTTGCCGGCAGCGTTCTCCAGCAGCGCGATCGGGTCGATCCCACCTGCTACGTGGGTCGCGGCAAGGCAGCCCAGATCCGCGCTCTGGCCCTGGCGCGCGACGCCGATCTGGTCGTGTTCGACAACGACCTGAGCCCCGCCCAGATGCGCAATCTGGAGAGGATCATCGAGCGGCGGATAGTCGACCGCAGCGGCCTGATCCTGGACATCTTCGCCCGCCACGCCCGCACCCGCACCGCCCAGATCCAGGTGGAGCTCGCGCAGCTCAACTACCTGCTGCCGCGGCTCACCCGGCAATGGACCCACCTGTCGCGCCAGGCCGGCGGCGGCGCGATCCGCGGCATGGGTGCGGTGGGCGTGCGCGGTCCGGGCGAGACGCAGCTCGAACTGGATCGCCGCATCATCCGCCAGCGCATCCGCGACCTGCGGGAACGGCTGGCGCGGATCGACACCCAGATGGCCGTCAGCCGCCGCGCGCGGCAGGACGCGTTCAAGGTCACCCTCGTGGGGTACACCAACGCCGGCAAGTCGACCTTGATGCGAGCCTTGTCCGGCGCCGACGTGCTGGTCCAGGACCAGCTCTTCGCCACGCTGGACTCGACCACCCGGAGCGTGGAGCTGGAGGCCGGCCAACGTGTCTTGCTGACGGACACGGTGGGGTTCATCCGGCGGCTGCCGCCTCACCTCGTCGCGTCGTTCCGGGCCACGCTGGAGGAGGCGGTGGAGGCGGATCTGCTGCTGCACGTGGTGGATCTCAGCCACCCTCACTTCGAGACGCAGATCCAGACGGTCGAGCAGGTCCTGGCCGACCTGGGGCTCCAGAACCGCCAGACCATCATGGTCTACAACAAGGCCGATCGGGTCGAGGCTCCCAGTCGGGCGCCGGCCGCATCGCCGGCCGGACTGCGGGACGGCGTGCGCCTGTCGGCCCTCACGGGAATGGGCCTCGATGCGCTCCGCCAGCGCATCCTCGCCTGCACCCGCGCGAGCAGCGTCACCCTGGACCTCAGGATCCCCCAGCACGAGGGGCGTCTGCTGGCGCTGATCGCGGCCCACGGCCAGCTGCTGGCGCGCCGATTCCAGGACAACGAGGTCCACCTGCGCGTGCTGCTCGGCCGGGCCCTGGCCGGACGCTGGCGTCTCGACCGTTTCGTCCCGCAGGCCGCTCCCGCCGAGGACTGAGCGGCGAGGCGCGCCCGGCGCGGCGAATCCGCGGCGCGCGGGCCACGGAGGCGTCGCACCGGCGCGCGGGCGCGGGGGCGCCAGTCCCGGCGGCTGCGCGGGCCGCCGCGCGCCGCGGCGGCCCCTCAGGACTCCTGGAACTCCTCGATGAGCTCGCGCACGCGCGGCTCCGCATCCACCCCGCGCCCCGGGTGGATGATGAGGCGGTAGCGGAACACCGCCGAATCCCCTGCCGGGATGGTCATGCTCCCGTCCGCGTTCTTGTCGCCCGTGAAGTCGTGGACGCCGAAGGGATTGGCCGTGAACAGGCCGTAGCCGCGCACGTGCCAGTAGGTCGGATGCCGCGGGTTCGCCTGGTGGTCGACCACCGTGTGGCCCCACTCCTCGCCGTTGGCCAGCGGCCCGGAGTAGTCGACCCACACGGCCCGCTTGCCCCACGTGGTCTCGGCGCCCTGGCCCCTGTCGAACACGTCGCCCTCGGAGTTCTCGATCCGGCCGCTGCCCTTGGCGTCCATGGTGGTCGGCACGCGGATGGAGAAGAGACCCCCTTCCTTGGTGTCCCCGAGGATCACGGAGCCGTACCGGGCGCGGAACTCGCTGCGCTGGTCGATGATGCGCAGATCGCCCTCGGCGGCGATCTGGTACCAGCGCCACTCCTCCAGCAGCTTCTCGCCCTCCGGCCCGAACCAGTCCACCGTCCCATCGATCGACGCGTGCTCGTCGGCCACGCCCACCGTGGGTTCGCCGCGCTGCAGCATGGCTCCGTGGCCGATGCCCTCGTCCCACAGGTTGAAGCCGTTGACCGAGCCGTGCGCAGTGTAGATGCTGCGATGGTGGGGGTGATCCTGGTTCTCGCCCTCGATGTCGTCGACGGGGAAGCCGCGCGTGAGCCGCTGGCCGCTGGGCGTCAACACCGGATAGAAGAACGGCCGGCAGGCATGGTGCCCGTAGCGGTACTCGGTGAACAGCCGGCCGTCGACCATGATCACTGCCTTGCTGTCTGCGGGCCGAAGCTCGATCTCGATCATCTGCGCCCATCCTCCGTTGGTGAAGTGTCTGCCATAGCGATGTCTGCCGCCGCCAGCCGTGCGCTCGCGCGCCAGGTGCGAACGACCAGCCGCATCAGGGCACGCGCGCGCGCACTGCCGGGCGCGCGCAGCAATCCTTGTATTTCCTGCCGCTGCCGCACGGGCACGGATCGTTGCGGCCGGGCCGGCGCCGTCCAGCGCCAGAGGCTGGCGCGATCCCGGCCGGACAGCGGGCCAGCTCCATCACCCCAGCAGCGGGCAGGCCCTGCCGCAGCAGATCCGCCATCGCCCGCAGGTAGGGATCCGCGTGGGCGAAAAAGGAGCGGTAGGCCCCGCACAGGTAGTTGTGCCCGCGTTCGCCGGCTGGCGTCCGGCTGAACCGGTGCTTGGGACAGCCGCCGTTGCAGGCGAACCGATACTCGCAGGCGCGGCAGACCCGCGTCAGCGCCGCGAGCTTGTTCTCTCCGAACCTGGCCAGCGCCGGCGCCTGCAGCAGCGCGCCGATGGCGTGCTGGTGGATGTTGCCCAGCCGGTAGCGCGGGTACACGAAGTGATCGCAGACGTACAGGTCGCCGTTGTGCTCGAGGACGAGCGCGTCGCCGCACGTCGGGGCGAACAGGCACAGGCAGGGCGCCTGTCCCAGCCAGGCGCTCAACGCCACCTCGAACATCTGGACGAACACCTGGCCGACGTCCCGACGGACCCACTGGTCGAAGACCTCCACGAGGAACCGGCCGTACTGCGCCGGCGACACCGACCAGCGCGTCAGGCGGGCGCTGCCGGCATGGTCCGGCTCCACCAGGCGAAGCTCCTGTTCGCCGGCGCCCGCCGCCGCGCGCTCGACGATCGGGATGAACTGCATGAAGCCGCTGCCCTCGGCCCGGAGGAACTCGTACACCGCGAGCGGCTGCGCCGCGTTGTCGGCCTGCACTGCCGTCAGCGTGTTGAACTCGACGCCGTGGCGCCGGAGCGTCCGCATCGCGGCAGCCACTCGGGCGAACGTGGGCCGCCCTGCCTTGTCGCGCCGGTAGCGGTCGTGCAAGGGCTGCGGACCGTCGACGGACAGGCCCACGAGGAACTGGTTGGCGGCCAGGAACTCGGCCCATTCGTCATCGATGAGGATGCCGTTGGTCTGGAAGGCGTTGGCGATCGCCTTGCCGCCCGCATGGCGTCGCTGCAGGGCCACGGCTCGCCGGAAGAAGTCGAGGCCCATCAGGGTCGGCTCGCCGCCCTGCCAGGCGAAGTTCACCGTGGGCGCGTCCTGGGACTCGATGTACTGCCGGACGTACAGCTCCAGCGTCTCCACGGACATGCGCCAGTCCGCGGCCCGGCCGGGGTACAGCTTCTCCTTCTCCAGGTAGAAGCAGTAGGTGCAGTCGAGGTTGCAGACCGAACCGCTGGGCTTGGCCATCACATGGCATGCCCGCGGAGCACGCTGGCCAGCACCGGCAGCCGAACGGGCGGTGGCCTGCTCTGCGTCCATGCTCACTCCGCAGGAGGGAGTACCGGACAGAGCGTACAGGGGGCGCGGCCTGGCACCTGTGCGGGAGCGAAGCAGCCGGGTGACTGGCGCGCGCGAACGGACGGAGTATGATAGACGATCCGACTGGCCGGCGCAACGCGCCGGGCGCACCCGAGCACCCACGGCTGCCGATGTCCACCTGCTTCGTTGGCGACGTGCACGGCTGCGCGGCGGAGCTGGAGGAACTGCTCGCCGCAGCCGGGCACCAGGCGCCCGCTGACCGCCTGCTGCTCACCGGAGACGCGTTCTCCCGCGGTCCGGACCCGCTGGGCGTGTGGCGAGCGATCAGGCGGTGCGGCGCCCGCATGGTGCTCGGCAACCACGACGCCGCGCTGCTGGCGCGCTTGCGGGAGCGGCGTCGCGGCGTGCCCGTTCGCCTGCACAGCGAGCACCAGCGGCGGCTTCACGAGGCCTTGGCACCCGTGGCCGACGAGCTCACGGACTGGCTCGCGGCCCTGCCGGTGTTCATCCGCGAACCGAGCTTCACGCTCGTGCATGCCGGCGTGCACCCGACTGGCGGACTGCAGGGCACCACGCCGGAGCAGTTCCTCAACATCCGGCTGTGGCCGCCCGCCAAGGGGATCCACGGACCGCGCTGGCACGAGCACTATGTGCCGGCCGCGCCGCTGCTCGTCTTCGGCCACGACGCGCCCGGCGGGCTGGTGGTCCGTCGCCATCCCGGCGGCCGTCCCTACCTCGTCGGTCTCGACACGGGCTGCGTGTACGGGCATCGACTCAGCGCCTATCTGCTGGAAGAGGATCGCATCGTGCAGGTGCCCTGCCACAGAACGGGGGGCTACTGGCGCCCCAGCTGAACCGCCGGCGGCGCAGCGCCGGTTGACGACTCCGGGCGGCGCCTGTAGGCTCTGCCTGGCGCTCCGGGGCGAGTGGCAGACGGCCACGCCGGCGCAGCCGCCGCCGTTCCCTGCCGCTGCGGCTCTGGCCGCAGACAGCGACGATGCCCGAACTGCCCGAGGTGGAGACGGTCCGCCGCTGCCTGGCCCGGCACCTGGTGGGCCGGACCCTCGTGGGGGTGCGCACCAGCGGCCTCCGCCTCCGCGAGCCTGTGCCGGAGGGCGCGCTGACCGCCCTGCGCGGCGCCTCGTTCGCGGCGGCGCGGCGGCGCGCCAAGTTCCTCCTGCTCGACACCGACGTGGGCCGCGTGGTGCTGATCCATCTGGGCATGAGCGGCAACCTGCTCTTCCGGCCCGCGGGCCAGCCGCACGACCATGTCGTGTTCGAACTCGACGCCGGGCCGCCCCTGGTCCTGACCGATCCGCGCCGCTTCGGCTCGGTGCGGGTTCTGGGCGCCGGCGACGAGAGCCGATGCGAACCGCTGCGCGGCCTGGGCGTGGAGCCCCTGTCGCGCCGCTTCGATGCGGCGTACCTGCGCCGGTGCTGCGAGGGGCGCGCCCGGCCGATCAAGAGCCTCATCATGGACAGCAGCCTGGTGGCCGGCATCGGCAACATCTACGCCAGCGAGGCGCTGTTCCGCGCCGGCATCCGCCCGGACACGGCGGCGGGCACGCTGAGCGAAGCGCGGCTGGCGCGGCTGGTCGGCGCGATCAAGGCGGTCCTGCGCGCCGCGATCCAGGCCGGCGGAACCACGATAACCTGCTTCGCGGGAGAGGGAGAGGGCGGCCGCTTCCAGCGCCAGCTCGCCGTGTACGGCCGCGCCGGCCATGCCTGCGTGGTGTGCGATCGGCCGATCGACAGCATGGTGCTGGCCGGGAGGAGCTCCTACTTCTGCCGGCGCTGCCAGCGCTAGGCGCAGGCCGGGCAGCGGCAAGGAACCGTCCGACTCAGGCGGTGGGCTCGGCGGTGGCGATGACGGCGTCGATCAGGCCGTACGCCTGCGCCTCGGCCGCGGACATGAAGAAGTCGCGATCGGTGTCCTGGGCGATCACCTCCGCGCTCTTCCCCGTCTTCTCCGCCAGGATGCGGTTCAGCTCCTCGCGGTAGCGCAGCGTCTCGCGGGCGCGGATGTCCAGATCCGTCGCGCTGCCGATGATCGTGCCCATGACCGCGGGCTGGTGGATCATGACGCGCGCGTGCGGCCAGGCGAAGCGGCGGCCCTTGGCGCCCGACGCCAGCAGCACGGCGCCCATGCTGGCCGCCATGCCGACGCAGACGGTCGACACCGGCGACCGGATCGCGCCGATGGCGTCGAAGATCGCCAGGCCGTCGTGGATGGTGCCGCCCGGGCTGTTGATGTACAGCGTGATCTCCTTGCCCGGATCCTCCACGTCCAGAGTCAGCAGGCGCATGACGAGCGCCCGCGCGCTCTCGTCGTCGACCTCGGTCCACAGGAACAGCTTGCGCGCCTTGAACAGCTTGAGGTCCAGATCCTTCTCCTGGAGGTTCTTCAGCAGATCCTCGCGCTCTTCCGGCATGCCTGCGCTCTCCTGGGCCGCGTCGCCGCGTGCGAATCCGGTGTTGGCCAGCTCACGCTGACGGGCGCGTCAATATAGCCGCCCGCCCCCCCAGCGTCAACGAACTGCCGGCCCGCTTGACGCCACCGGAGCGTTGTTGCTGCATTGACATCCCGTGGGCGGGCGACAGGGGAGGCTGGCGCAGCGTTTCCGCAGCCAGCAGACAGACGGGGCCGAGATGACGATGCAGCCGCGGCGCGCCGACGAACTCGCATGGACCCCGGTGCCGGCCGGCCTGGACACCTGGATGCAGGTGCTGATCGGCCCCGCGGAGGCGTCCGGGTTCGCCATGCGCCGCTTCCGCATCGGGCCCGGGGGATCGATGCCGTCCCACACGAACAAGGTGGAGCACGAGCAGTACGTGCTGTCCGGATGCGCCAGCGTCGGCCTGGGTGCCCGCGTTTTCGCGGTGCACGGCGGCGACGTGCTGTTCATCCCTGCAGGCGTGGTCCACTGGTACCGCAACGAAGGGGACGAACCCTTCGTCTTCCTGTGCCTGGTTCCCAACCTGCCCGATGCCATCGAGCTGGCGGGGGACCAGCCGCCACGCGACGCGCGCGTCGGCCAGCAGTCAGCCGCGAGCGGGGGCGGGCAGCCCGCGGCGCCGCGGCCCTGAGGCCGCCGCCGCCCTGAGGCTGCCGCCGCCCGAATGCGCCAGAGGATCCGACCGATGACCCACAATCTGCACAAGCAGGACGCGCCCACGAGCGTCGGGTGTGCCGTCATCACCGTGAGCGACACCAGGGACGAGCGCACCGACCGCAGCGGCCAGCTAAGCCGCGAGCTGCTCACTCGCGCCGGCCACCAGGTCGTGCACTACGTGATCGTCAAGGACTCGCCCCCGCAGATCAAGGGCGAGCTGGCCATGCTGGTCGAGCGCCGCTCCTGCCAGGCCATCCTGCTGAACGGCGGCACGGGCATCGCCCCGCGCGACCACACCTACGAGACGATCAGCGGCTTGCTGGAGAGGCGACTGGACGGGTTCGGCGAGCTCTTCCGCTTCCTCAGCTACCAGCAGATCGGCCCCAGCGCGATGCTCTCGCGGGCCGTTGCCGGTACGCTGCGCGGGCGGCTGGTCTTCTCCATGCCTGGCTCGCCGGCCGCGGTGCAGCTGGCCATCGAGAAGCTGATTCTGCCCGAGCTGGGGCACATGGTGCGCATGGTGGCGCCAGCCGGATGAACCCGCCACGCCGCCCGATCCGCCGCGGGGCAGCGGCGCGGGCGCGCAGCGGGCGGCGGCGCGCCACGAACACGGCCTGGCGGCGGTCGCCGCAGGCGATCAGCCAGGGCCGTCGCCTGGCTCGCCGGGTTCCGTCGCCGGCGCCGACCGGTGCAGGGCCTCGCGCAGCAGCCGCCCAGGCTTGAAGTGCGTCTTCCGCCGGGCGGGCACGTAGATCACGTCGCCGGTGCGCGGGTTGCGCGCAGCCGGCTTGGGCTGCATGTCCTTGACCAGGAAGACGCCGAAGCCGCGAATCTCGATGCGACACCCCTGGATGAGGAAGTCGCGCATGGCAGCGAAGAGGCTGTCCACCATCTGGGCAGCCTGAGCCTTCTTGCAGCCTGTGGCCTGG
Organism: uncultured Gemmatimonadaceae bacterium; assembly: GCA_964591015.1. Taxonomy (GTDB): domain Bacteria; phylum Latescibacterota; class UBA2968; order UBA8231; family UBA8231; genus SLHA01. Next base: position 9,825 of record CAZPXM010000028.1, on the reverse strand, counting down.
CTGACCGCCTGGGCCAGCCCCTTCTTCGTCACTGTGGCCAAGGTAGTGCCTCCCATTGTTGCGGGCGCTACGCCGTGTGCGGGCCCTGAGGCGTGCGGGAGTGCTTCGCGGCAAGCGTACACCTGGTGACGGAAACTGTCAAGCGTTTTCTCGGGAAACGCAACCGAAGGCCGGCGCCCGACCGATGTCCGACCCCGTCCCCCCCGCAGCGCGCTCCGGCGCCGGCCGCCAGCCGGCGACCGGCCGCCGCACGGCCGCAGCCGCACGCCTGCAGGCCGGCTCAACCGCGGCGCTCGGCGCGGCCAGGCTGTGCCGCCCGGCCAACTGCGCCATGGCGGGCGCGGCGGCGATCGTGGGCGCCCTGACCACCTCCGTGCGGCCGCTGCCCGGTGCCGTGCTGTGGGCCGCCCTCTCGACGGCGCTGGTCGCAGGCGCGGGGAATGCCTTCAATGACTGGACGGACGTCGACATCGACAGGGTCAACCGCCCGGCGCGGCCGCTGCCGGCCGGCGCGCTGCCCGCCGGGGCCGCGCTCGCCGCGGCCGCGGCGCTGGCCGCCGCGGGGATCGCGGCGGCGACGCGGGCCAGCCCCGGGCACGGCCTGGTCGCCCTGGTTGTGGCCGCCCTGCTGGCGCTCTACAGCCTGGCGCTCAAGCGCACCCCGCTGTGGGGCAACATGCTGGTGGCGACGACGGCCGCCGCGGTGTTCCCCTACGGAGCGACGGCCGCCGGCGCCTGGGGCCGCAGCTGGATCCCCGCGGGATTCGCGCTGCTGTTCCACCTGGGCCGCGAGATCGTCAAGGACCTGGAGGATCTGCCCGGCGACCAGGCCGCCGGGGCCCGCACCGCGGCCGTGTGCTGGGGGCTCGCCGTGGCCCGCCGGCTGGCCACCGGTGTCCTGGTGGCGGTGGTCGTGTTCGCGGCGGTGCCGGCGCTCACCCGTCTGTACGGGCCGGCGTACACGCTGGCCATCGTGCCGATGGCCGCGCTCGTGCTCCACGTGGTGCACCAGCTCTGGCGCCGGCCGGAGCGGCTGGCGAGCGGTCGGCTCGGGCGCGAGCTGAAGGCGGGCATGGCGGTGGGCCTGGCGGCGGTCGTCCTGGCCGAGACCCTGGGCTGAGGCCGCCGCGCCGGGCCGCAGCGGCCGGCGGCGTTGGCGCAGTTCGCGTCTGTGCCGTACCGTGGAAGCGGACGAGCGCGCGCCCGGGCTCTGCGCCGCGGATGCCGGCAGCCCAGCCGAAGGCGGCAGTCCCCCGAGTGGCCGGCGGCCGGCGGCCGGCGCCGAGGAGAGAGGGTCATGAAGATCACGCGAGTCAAGACCTTTCCGGTCTTCCATGGCAGCCGCAACTACCTGTTCGTGAAGGTCGAGACCGACGCGGGCCTGTACGGCATGGGCGAGTTCGGGATCACCTGGAAAGAACAGGCGGGCGTGGGCGCCATCGAGCACATGCAGCGGCAGATCGTCGGCGGCGACCCGCTCAACACGGAGTGGATCTGGCAGGTGCTGTTCCGGGGCGATTTCTTCCCCGGCGGGCGCATCAACACCGCGGCACTCAGCGCCATCGACACGGCGCTGTGGGACATCAAGGGCAAGGCCCTCGGCCAGCCCGTGCACATGCTGCTGGGAGGGTCCTTGCGCCAGCGCGTCCCCTGCTACACGGGCATCGGCGGGCGCACGCCGGCGGACACCGCCCGCGCTGCCCAGGAGCGGCTGGCCGCGGGCTGGCGGTACCTGCGCCTGGGGGTCATGGAGCGGGACGGCGTGCTGGAGCCCAAGACCGCGGTGCGCGACGCCGTGGCCCACTTCGCCGCGGCCAGAGAGGCGGTGGGCGATGCCGCCGAGCTGTGCATCGACGTGCACACCCGGCTGGACCCTCCGGACGCCATCCGCCTCGGCCGGGAGCTGGAGGCGTACGATCCCTTCTTCATCGAGGATCCGCTGCGCTGCGAGAACCCGCAGAGCTACCGGCTGGTGCGCCAGCACGTCAGCAGCCCCCTGGCCGTCGGCGAGCAGTTCGCCAGCAAGTGGGAGTTCCGCCCGATGATCGAGGAGGAGCTGATGGACTACGCGCGGATCGATCTGTGCATCGTGGGCGGGCTCACCGAGGCGCGCAAGGTGGCCAACTGGTGCGAGACCCACTACATCAAGATCGTCCCGCACAACCCCCTCGGTCCGGTCTCCGCCGCCGCCTGTCTCCACCTCGACCTGGCCACGGACAACTTCGCCGTCCAGGAGGGCGGGCTGCTCGGACAGCCGGTCATGCAGGACATCTTCCCGGTCCAGGTGCCGTTCGCGGACGGCTGCCTGCTGCCGCCCGACCGCCCGGGACTGGGCATCGAATTCGACGAGCAGGCGGCCGCACGGGCCGAGTTCCGCTGGCTGCACGGGCCGCGGCTGCGGCGCGCGGACGGCTCGTTCACCAACTGGTAGCGGCGACAGGAAGGCGACGTCCATGGATCTGGCTCCCCCGCGCGGCACGCGGGACTTTCCCCCCGAGGAGATGCGCCTGCGCACCTGGCTGTTCGAGCGCTTCCGCCAGGTCGCGACCCGCTACGGCTTCGAGGAGTACGACGCTCCGGTGCTCGAGTCCGAGGAGCTGTACGTCCGCAAGGCCGGCGAGGAGATCGTCGACCAGCTCTACACGCTGACCGACAAGAGCGGCCGGCGGCTGGCGCTGCGCGCGGAGATGACGCCGTCGCTGGCGCGGCTCGTGCTCCAGAAGGGCAGCTCGGTGGCGCTGCCGCTCAAGTGGTTCAGCATCCCCCAGTGCTGGCGGTACGAGCGCATGACGCGCGGCCGGCGGCGCGAGCACTACCAGTGGAACATGGACATCGTCGGCGTGGCCGAGGTCACGGCCGAGGCCGAGCTGCTGGCGGCCCTGGTCGCCTTCTTCGAGAGCGTGGGACTGGGCGCCGGCGACGTGGTCATCAAGGTCTCCAGCCGCAAGATCCTGCAGACCATCCTGGAGCGCCTCGGCATCGCCGCGGCCCAGCTCGGGCCAGTGTGCGTGCTGGTGGACAAGCTGGAGAAGCTGCCGCGCGAGACCGTCGCCGCCGAGCTGGCCTCCCTGGGGCTGAACGCGGCCCAGATCGATCGGCTCGTGGCGATCACGGCCTACCGCGAGCTGGACGCGCTGGCCGCCGCGCTCGGCGACGACCAGGGTGGCATCCGCGATCTGCGCGAGCTGTGGCAGCTGGCCGCGGCGTACGGGTACGCGGACTGGCTCCGCTTCGACGCCTCGCTGGTCCGCGGGCTGGCCTACTACACCGGCCTGGTGTTCGAGGCGTTCGACCGCAAGACCGCCCTGCGGGCCATCTGCGGCGGCGGCCGGTACGACCGCCTGCTGTCCACCTTCGGGGGCGCGGACCGGCCCGCGTGCGGCTTCGGTTTCGGCGACGCGGTGATCGTGGAATTGCTGCAGGAGCGGGGGCTGCTGCCGGTCCTGGGTCCGTGCGTGGACGACGTCGTGTTCGCGCTGACTCCGGAGCTGCGCTCGCATGCCATCCGGGTGGCGCAGCGCCTGCGCGCGGCGGGCCGCAGCGTGGATCTGGTGCTGGAAGCGAAGAAGGCGAAGTGGGCCTACCGGCATGCCGATGCAGCCGGCGCGCGGCGCGTGGTCATGCTCGCGCCGGACGAGTGGGCCGCGGGCCGCGTGCGGGTCAAGGAGCTGGCCACCGGCAACGAGCAGGATGTGCCGGCGGAGCACCTGTGAGGGCGAGATGAGAATCGGCGTCTGCCTGTGGAGCTTCACCGACTGCCACCGCGAAGCGGGACGAACCCTCGACCCCTTCCAGCCCGAGGACCTGGCGCGGCTGGCCGGGCAGGCAGGCCTGGCGAGCATCGAGTGCGGGCCGGGTCAGTTCCGGGGCCGTTCGGCGGCGGCGCGGACCGCGTTCCGGGATCTCCTCCAGCGCCAGAACCTGGAGCTGATCATCGACACCGGCAGCGGCACGTACGCCACGGATGTCTCGCCGCTGACCGGCGCCCTGGAATGCGCCCGCGAGCTGGGCGCGCGCATGGTGCGTACCACGATCAGCAGCGTGCTGGAGGGCGACCGGCGCAGCTACGGTCTGGAAGGCTGGCAGCGCTACCTGGCGGCGCTGGTCGACCCGCTGCGCCAGGCCATGGAGATCGCCGAGCGGTACGCCCTGCCGGTAGGGCTCGAGAACCACCAGGACGCCGGCGCCGGCGAGCTGCTGTGGCTGTGCGACCGCGTCGGCAGCGACCTGCTCGGCATCACCATGGACGTGGCCAACGCCCTGGCCGTGGGCGAGACACCCGAGGCCTTCGCCGAGCGGGTGATGCCCCGCCTGCGACACGTGCACCTGAAGGACTACACGGTGCACCCCACGCCCTCCGGGTACCGGCTCAAGCGGTGCGCCCTGGGCGACGGCGTGATCGACTGGCCGAGCATGCTGGCGCGCCTGGACGCCGGCGCGCCGGCAGCGCGCGGCTGCATCGAGCTGGGCGCCACCCAGGCGCGCCACATCCGCATCCTGGAGGCGGACTACTGGTCAGCCTACCCGCCGCGCCCCGTGGCCGCGGCCATCGGCGCCGTGCGCGCGCTGCACCGGGCCGCCCGTCCCGCCGAGGAGGACTGGCGCACGCCCCACGAGCACCAGGCCACGGCCAGCGCCCGCGCCGCGTACGAGATGGACCAGTTCGAGCGCTCGGTGCGCTACCTGCGCGAGCAGGGCCTGCTGGGATGAGCGAGGGCGGTGGCGCGCAGCTCGGGCTGCGCGGGCCGTGCGGCCATCGCTGTCCGGCGGCGCGTGTCCGCGCCGGCGCGGCGCGGGCGCGCGCTGGACGCGCGCCGGGAGGTGCTCCGTCAGCCCACGTCGCGGAGCTCGGCGAGCTGATCCGGGACCGCCAGCGCCTCGACCGGGTTCTCCAGCACGCCGATGCCACCGCCGAAGGTAAGGCGCATGACATCCCCGGACTGCAGGCCGCCGCGGATGTCGTCCTGCGAGAACACGATCGGCGTGCCCCAGAACAGCACCTGCAGCTCGCCCGGGCGCAGGGGCAGCCGACCGAAGAGCATCCGCTCCATGTGCAGCAGGCCGTCGGGCATGTTGAGGCGCGCGTCGCCGGTCTCGCCCTCCTTGTAGGCCAGCCGCTGGCCGGCGCGGAGCACCTCGCAGGACACCCGGACCACCCGCGCGTCGAACGCGTCCGCCGTGACCAGCAGCGGCCCCAGACTGGCGCAGCCGCCGGCCCAGTTCTTGGCCTGCGGCAGGTTGAGCGGGTTGGCGGCCTCGATCCCGTTGTCCGTCACGTCGTTGCCCCCGGTGAAGCCGATCCGCTCGATCTGGCCGTTGCGGCGCAGGCCGTACACGGAGACCAGCTCGGTCTCCGGCACCAGGCGGTCCGTGCTCCCCGGCCGGGTGACCGGCTGGCGGTGCCCCACCACTGCGTCCGGATCGGTCTTCGGGAACAGCTCGGGCCGTCCGCCGCGGGCGGACTCGTGGTACTTCTGATCGTACACGCTCAGCGTGCCGCCGGTGGCCTGCTGGGCCTCGATGTCGCGCAGCTTGGCGCTGACCTCGTGGGTCACCCCCGCCAGCCATACCCGCAGGAGGCGGCCGTCGTGCGGCGGGCCGCTGACCGGCTTGCGCAGCTCCAGGCCATCGCCGGCTCTGCCTGCCAGCAGCGCTGCCAGCGGGATCCGGCGCGCCCGCTTCGCCGCTGCCAGCGCCCTGTTCGTCGCCGCCACCAGACCGGCGCTGTCGCCTCCCATGCCGTAGTACAGCTCGTGCACGCTGCGGGGTTTGAGCTCGCCGTCGGTCAGATCCACGACCTCGTCGCCCTCCACCACGCCCACATGCTGGCCGTCGGCCGCGTCGGCAAACTGCAGGAGTCTCATCGCAATTCTTCCCGGGTCTCGGGCACCAGCGGCTGCCGGCAGGTGCCGGCACGAGGGCTCGCCTCTGCCAGCCATCCTGTCCGGCATCGCCCGGTGCCGACAGGCTCCACGCGGGCGCCGGCGGCCGGCCGCCGGCGACGGGCAAGGGTGCCCTAGATAGCCCTGGCGTTCGGGCGTGTCAAGGCACTGGCTCCCGCACGCGCCTTGACGATTCGCCCCGCGCCGCCTACCCTGGCGCCATGTGTCTGTGCGTGCTGCTGCACCGGTGCACGGAGGGCTATCCCCTGGCCGTGGCCGCCAACCGCGAGGAGCGGTACGATCGACCCACCGCCGCACCTCGGTGGCTGCCCGTCGCACCGGCGGTGTTCGCGGGTCAGGATCTGGCGGCGGGAGGCACCTGGCTGGGAGTGAATCGCAGCGGCCTGCTGGTGGCGCTGACGAACCGCCGCAGCGAGCGCACCGAGCCGCGCCGGCGATCCCGGGGGCTGCTGTGCCTGGACGCCCTGGCCTGCGGCTCGGCGCGGGCGGCTGCCGCCTGGCTGGCCGCGCATCTGGCCGCGCATCGCTACAACGCGTGCAACCTGCTGTGCGCGGACGGCAGCGACGCCCTGGCCGTCCACTACGACGGTACTGCCGTGGACCAGCGACCGCTCGCTCCGGGCCTGCACCTGCTGGCCGACACCGACGTGGACGACCGGGATCACCCGCGGCTGCGGCGCTTGCGGCACCTGCTGGGCACGTTGCCGCCCCCGCGCTGGCGCCCCTGGCGGGACTGCCTGCGCATCGCCATGGCGGACCACGCCGGCGGCGGCGCCGATCCCGCCGCCGTGTGCCGCCACGGTGACGCAGGCGGCACCGTCTCCTCGACGCTCGTCGCCCTGGCGCCCGGCACGCCGGCCACGGCGGAGTTCTGGTACGCCGGCGGCCCGCCATGCCGCCATGGGTACGCAGACCTGTCCGCCAGCCTGCGCGGCGGGATGCGCTGACTCACCGCGCCGCCCAGAGCATGCCCCGCCGCTGGATCTCCCTGGCCTCCGGCACGCCGAAGTCCGCGGCCACGTGCCCCAGCGACGAATAGAAGACCCTGCCCGCACCCCACAGGCGTTTCCACGCCACGGGCATGACCGTGCCGTTGACCCACGGCGCGCTCTGGATGCCCCGCACCGTGGTGGTCGCCAACACGTGGTTGCTCGGATCCACGTGCATGTAGTACTGCTCCGAGCGCATGTCGAAGTCGTCCAGGCCGGCCGTGATGGGGTCCTGATGGTCGACGATATCGACCCGGTACGCGATGATGCCGTCGGGATGCGCCACCCACTGCCCCCCGACCATGAACTGGTACTCGGTGTTGCTCCGGAACGAATCGCCCATGCCCCCATGCCAGCCGGCGATGCCGACGCCCGACTTCACGGCGGCGAGGAGGCCTCGCTCCTGCTCGCCGGAGATCGTTCCCATGGTCCACACGGGCACGATCAGACTCAGCTCCGACATCAGCGCCGCGTCCGTGTACGAGTCCAGCGTGTTCGAGACGATGACCTCGAAGCCCGCCGCCTCGAGCAACGGCGCGAAGATCTCGACGCACTGCCTGGGCTCATGGCCGTCCCAGCCTCCCCACACCATCAGCGCCTTCTTCGCCATGTCCGCGTCCTCTCTCCCGGTGCCCTCTTCGGGTCCGCGTTCAGCGCGCGCCGCGCGCCAGGTTGTTGCCGGTCAGGTACTGGTAACTCCGGCGCACCGCCGCCAGCATGTCGCCGTCGCAGCGGTCGATCTCCACGATGAGCCACTCCGCGGTTCCCTGGCTCGCCTCGACGATGGGCTGGAACGCCATCTTCCCCTCGCCCACCGCGGTCATGGGCAGGGCCGGATCGCAAGGGCCGTCCTTGATGTGCAGCAGCGGCGCGCGATCGCCCAGCGATTCGAGCACGCGCACCGCATCGCCGCCGCCCGTGTTGACCCAGTAGGTGTCGACCTGGAAGAAGATGCCCGGGTGGAGCAGCTCCACCAGCCAGTCGAAGCCCGGCCTGCCCGCCACCGGGGCGAACTCCCAGTAGTGGTTGTGCAGGCCGAGCGTCAACCCGTGCTCCGTGGCCGTCTCGTGGGCCTGATTCCACCGGTCGCACAGCGCCTTGAGGCTGTCCAGACTCGCGAAGCTCTCGCGCGGCGTGCTGGCGATCACGCGCTTCACCTCCAGCTCGCCGGCCAGCTCGATCACCTCGTTCTTCTGCTTGCCGAGAGGCAGTTGCGTGTGCATGCTGCACACCTCCAGCCCCAGTTCCGCGAAGAGATTCCCCGCCTCCTCGGGCGCGATTCCCGGAAAACCGGCCGTCTCGACGCCGACGTAGCCCATCTCGGCGACCCGCGTGATCGTGGCCTTGAAGTTGCGCGCCAAGTCCTCCCGGACGGAGTAGAGCTGAAGGGCCAACGGAGCAGGCATGGCTGCGGGTTCCTTTCCTTTCGTTCACGACCCGTCGGGAGCCCCGTGCGTCGGCTCGGCCGCAGCCTGCTCGCCGCTGCCGGCCGCACGCAGGTGCACTGCGAAGCAGGCCCAAGTATCCGGAATCGGGCCGGGAGAGTCAAACAATCGCGCCACCTCGCAGCCGGCGGCCGCAACCGGCGGCGGGCGCCGCTGGCGCGGCCCTCGGCGCGGCAGGCTGCTCACGTCGCCTCCAGCCGCACCTCCGCGAAGCAGTTCTCCGTCTCCCACAGCACGACCTTCACCAGCCGCACGCCCGTCCCGGCCAGCTGGCGCGGTCCCACTTCCTCGAGCAGGTACCGGGCCATGCCCTCCGCGGTCGGATTGCACGGCAGGACGAAATGCCTGTGCCCGGGCGCGTGCTGCGCGAAGATCGCCGCCACCTCGGCGTCGTCGCGGCAGAAGACGAACCCATGGTCCCAGTTCGCTCCGATCCAGCCGCCCAGCTTCTCCTTGAGGATCCCGAAGTCGATCACGCGCCCGACGCTGTCCAGCTTCTCGGCCTCCGCGTGGAAGAACGCCACGTAGTTGTGGCCGTGCAGGTGGGCACACCTGCCTTCATGCCCCAGAACCCGGTGGCCGCAGCAGAACTGGACCCGGCGCACCGCCGTGATGCGCGCTGTGTGCAGCATGGCTCGCTCCTTCCGCCCGCCGGCGGCGGGCTGCCGGGGCTGGGCCCGCACGCCTGCGCCATCGCCCCCCGGCCGCAGCTTCCCCGGCCGGACCCCGCCGGCTCGCGCCGACAAGATCAGGGCCGCACCCGCGACACGTGCGCCCTGGCCGCGGCGGCCAGGGCGGCAAGTGCCGCGGACGAAGGGGTACCGAAGCCCGCCGCGGGCGGCCGGCCGAGGCTCTGCCGCTTGGCGTCTCCCAACGCATGGTAGGGGAGAAGCTCGAAGTAGAGCACCTCGCCGTGCGCGGCGACGAACCGGGCGATCGCGCCGATGTGCTCGGGCGTGTCGTTCACCCCGCCGACCACCGGCGTGCGCACGATCAGGGGCTTGCCGCTGGCCGCCAGCCGCCGGTAGTTGGCCCGGGACCGGCGCCCGTCGTTGCCCACATGGCGCGCGTGCAGACCCGGATCCAGCACCTTGATGTCGTACATGACCAGATCGATCAGCGGCAGCGCGCCCGCCAGCCACTCCCACGGATAGTTGCCGGCCGTCTCCACCGCCGTGTGCACCCCCCGCTCGCGGCAGCCGGCCAGCAGGCATGTCAGGAACTCCCGCTGCAGCAGCGGTTCGCCGCCCGAGAAGGTCGCCCCGCCGCCCGAGTGCCGGTAGTAGGGCGCGTCGGCGACGATCTGCGCCAGCACGTCCGCAGCGACCATCCTCCTGCCCGCCAGCTCCAGGGCCCCGGCGAAGCACTCCGCGACGCACCGCCCGCAGGCCAGGCAGCGCTCGCGGTGCAGCTCGTGCACGCCCGCGCGCAGCTCGTGCACTGCCTGCGGGCACACGGCCGCGCACCGCCCGCACTGCAGGCAGCGCT
>CAZPXM010000027.1:0-34285 GCA_964591015.1 uncultured Gemmatimonadaceae bacterium | reverse complement strand
CCGTGGCGCTGCTGCCGGCCACCTGCGCGATCTGCTCGTACACCTGGCGCATGCTGCTGCAGTTGCCCACGATGTTGCCGGGGCGGTACTGAGCGCCGATCTCGCGCCGCAGGCGCTCGTTCTCGGCCCGCAGGCTCTCGCGCTCCTCGAGCTGGGCGCGAATCCCGGCCACCGCCTCGGCGATGATGCTGGCCAGCAGCTCGAGGAACCGCAGGGTGCGGTGCAGCTCCGGTTCGGGCGCCACCGGGTAGTCCACGCTCATCGTGCCGATGACCTGCCGCTGGTGGACGATCGGCACGCACAGGAAGGCCGAGCGCGCTGATTTGTGGGCGCCGGTGCGGTTGAGGAACTCCGGCTCGCGGGTGATGTCGGGCACCAGGGCCGACCGGCCGGTCTGCGCGACGCGGCCCGTGATGCCTTCGCCCAGCGAGTACTGCCCGCGGCGCCGCTCCGCGGCGGACAGGCCGCGGGCGGCCTCGATGACGAAGGTGTCCGTGTCGGGGCGGCGGAGGGTCAGCGCGATCCGCCGCGAGCCCATCTCGGCAGCCAGCACGTCCAGCACGTCGTTGAGCAGCGCGGTGACGTCGCTCTGGTGCGCCATCGCGTGGGAGATCCGGTAGAGGATCTCCAGCTCGCGGGCCTGGGATCCCCAAGCGGATGTCGTCTCGTCAGCCATCGCCGGCGGATGAAAGGGGCGAGCCACGGCCTGGGCGGAATGCCGCCTGGCAGCCATGCCAGGCCACGACAAAAGTGTAGTCCGGCCCACCTGCAGGCAACACGGATGTAGCGCCGCCCCCGGGTGGCGCCGGCGCTGGCGGCGCCGACCGACCGACCAACCCGTGTCCGTAACGCGCTCCCCGGCAGCCCGTAAGCGGCCAGAGCGCCCCGTCGCGGGGCGCCTGGCACAGGATGTGCATGGGCCTGGCAGCCGGGCTGTGCCGGGCCACCGGGTCCGGCAGCGGGCCAGGGCCGTCCACGGCAGCCAGAGGGAGAAGAGAAGATGAGTTCGGTGCAGTTCTTCGGCGAGGATGTCTTCAGCCTGAAAACCATGCGGAACTACCTGTCGGAACGCGCCTACAAGTCGCTGGCCTCGACGATCTGCGAGGGCCAGACCCTGGAAGCCAGCATCGCCGACGAGGTCGCCGACGCGATGAAGACCTGGGCGCTGGAAAAGGGAGCGACGCATTTCACCCACTGGTTCCAGCCGCTGACCGGGGCCACCGCCGAAAAGCACGACTCCTTCGTGGCCCCCGACCACGAGGGCGGGGCCATCTACCAGTTCTCCGGGAAGGAGCTGATCCGCGGCGAGCCCGATGCCTCCAGCTTTCCGTCGGGCGGCCTGCGGGCCACGTTCGAGGCGCGCGGGTACACGGCCTGGGATCCGACCAGTCCGGCCTTCATCAAGCGCAATGGCGACCAGGGCGCCACGCTGTGCATCCCCACGGTGTTCTGCGGGTACAACGGCGAGTCGCTGGACAAGAAGACGCCGTTGCTGCGCTCCATGGCCGCCCTGGCCAAGCAGGTGCGCCGGCTGGCCCGCCTGTTCGGCGAGGAGGACGCTGGCGGCCGGGTCTACGCCGTTCTGGGACCCGAGCAGGAGTACTTCCTGATCGATCGGAAGTTGTACGAGCAGCGGCTGGATCTGCTGCAGACCGGGCGCACGCTGTTCGGCCGGCGGCCGGCCAAGCACCAGCAGATGGAGGACCACTACTTCGGGGCGATCAAGAGCCGCGTGCTGGCCTTCATGGAAGACCTCGATCGCGAGCTGTGGCGTCTCGGCGTGCCGGCCAAGACCCGGCACAACGAGGTCTGCCCGGCGCAGTTCGAGATCGCGCCCACGTACGAGGAGCTGAACCTGGCCGTCGACCACAACATGATCACCATGGAGCTGCTGCGGCAGATCGCGGCGCGGCACGGCCTGGCGTGCCTGCTGCACGAGAAACCGTTCGCCGGCGTGAACGGGTCGGGCAAGCACAACAACTGGTCGTTCGTGGGGCCGGATGGCAAGAACTGGCTGTCGCCGGGCGCCAGTCCGCACGAGAACGCCAAGTTCCTGACCGTCATCTGCGCGCTGATGCAGGCGATCGACACCCGGGCCGCGGTGCTGCGCGCCGCGGTGGCGTCGGCGGCCAACGACCACCGGCTGGGCGCCAACGAGGCACCGCCGGCCATCATGTCGATCTTCCTCGGCGAGCAGCTGACCGACGTGATCGAGCAACTGGCCAGCGGCAAGGCGCGCTCCTCGCGGGACGGCGGCACCATCTCCATCGGCGTCTCGTCGCTGCCCACGCTGAAGCGCGACGCGACCGACCGCAACCGCACCTCGCCCTTCGCCTTCACCGGCAACAAGTTCGAGTTTCGGGCGGTGGGCTCCAGCCAGAGCTGCGCCGACGCGAACACCGTGCTCAACACCATCGTGGCCGAGGCGCTCGACGAGATCTGCACGGTGCTGGAGGCCGAGCTGGCCGCCGGCAAGGAGTTCAACGTGGCCCTGCAGGGCGTGCTCCGCCAGATCGTGCGCCAGCACCGCCGCATCCTGTTCGACGGCGACAACTACACGGAGGCGTGGCGGGAGGAGGCGGCGCGGCGCGGCCTGCCGGACGTCCGCACGGCGCCGGCGGCGCTGCAGGTGCTCACCGAGGAGGACACCATCGCGCTGTTCGCCAAGTACGGCGTGTTCACCCGGCGCGAGCTGTGTTCGCGGTACGAAGTCTACCTGAAGGCCTACCACGAGACGATCGCGATCGAGGCGAGCTGCGCGGTGACGATGGCCAGAACGCTGGTGGTGCCGGCCGCGGTGGCCTACCAGCGGCAACTGGCCGAATCGATCGCGGCCGCCGAGGCGGTGACCAGCCAGGGGGGCCCGGCGCAGCGGCAGCTGCTGGCGGCGGTGAGCCAGGGGATCGAGCAGACCCTGGCAGCCGCCGAGGCCCTGGAGCGCTGCGGGCATGGCGGGAACGGCGGCAGCAGCGAGGAGGCGCTGGCCGCCATGGCGGCGCTGCGGCAGGCGGTGGACGGCCTGGAAGGCATCGTCGCCGACAAGCTGTGGCCGCTGCCCACCTACACGCAGATGATGTTCATGATCTGAGGCACGCGAGCGGAGGAAAGTGGTGGACGCGGACGGGCATGGGGCGCCGGCTGCCCAGGGCCTGTACAGCCCGGTGCACGAGCGCGACGCCTGCGGCGTCGGGTTCGTCGTCCAGGTCGACGGCAGCAGGAGCCACGCGATCATCGCGCGCGGCATCGAGGTGCTGCACAACCTCCTGCATCGCGGCGCCAGCGGCGCGGACGCAGGTACGGGCGACGGCGCGGGGCTGCTGTTCCAGGTGCCGGACGCGTTCCTGCGCGCCGAGGCGGATGCGGTCGGATGCGCGCTGCCGGCTGCCGGCCGCTACGGCGTCGGCATGCTGTTCCTGCCGCAGGAGGCCGCCGCGGCCGCCGCCTGTCGCAGCGTCGTGACCAGCGCCGCGGCCGGGCGGGGCGTGCCGGTGCTGGGCTGGCGCGAGGTGCCCACGGATCCGGCCGTCCTGGGGGAGCAGGCGCGCGGCCAGATGCCGGTGGTCGCGCAGTGCTTTCTCGACGGCGGCGGCCTGGCCGGCGACGCGCTGGAGCGCCAGCTCTATGTGCTGCGCAAGCAGATCGAGCGGCGGGTTCGGGCCACGGTACCGGGCGCCGAGGCCTTCTACGTGGCCAGTCTGTCCGCCCGCACGATCGTCTACAAGGGCCTGATGATGGCCCCCCAGGTTGCCGGCTTCTACCCGGACCTGCGCGACCCTGCCGTCGTCTCGGCCATGGTCGTGGTCCACCAGCGCTACAGCACCAACACGTTCCCCTCGTGGCGGCTGGCGCAGCCGTTCCGCTATCTGGCGCACAACGGCGAGATCAACACCCTGCGCGGCAACCTCAACCAGATGCGCGCGCGCGGGCGGCGCATGGAATCGCCGGTGCTGGGCGCGGATCTGGCCGAGGTCCTGCCGGCAGTGGAGGCGAACAGCAGCGACTCGGCCGCCCTGGACAACGTCTTGGAGCTGCTGGTGGCGGCCGGACGTTCCCTCGACCACGCTTTGCTCATGCTCATCCCGCAGGGGTGGGGCGCCAAGTATCCCCTGGGGCCGGACCTGCGGGGCTTCTTCGAGTACCATGCGGGTCTGATGGAACCGTGGGACGGCCCTGCCGCCGTCGCCTTCTCGGACGGCCGCCGGGTGGGCGCCATGCTGGACCGCAACGGCCTCCGTCCGGCTCGCTACACGGTGACTCGCGACGGCCTGATGGTCTTCGCCTCGGAGGCGGGTGTCCTCGATCTGCCGGCGGCGAACGTGGCCGAGAAGGGGGCGCTGCGTCCCGGACAGATGCTGCTGGTCGACATGGAGCAGGGACGCTGGCTGCGGGACGCCGAGATCAAGATGCGGCTGGCCCGCCGGCAGCCCTACCGGCGCTGGGTGGAGGAGAACAGGATCTCGATCCACGGCTTCTTCAGCGCGGTCGCGGCGGTGGTGCCAGACCGGGCCCGGCTGCCGCAGCGCGAGCACCTGTTCGGGTACACGCGGGAGGACCGCGATCTCATCCTGAAGACGATGGCCGCCACGGGCCACGAGCCCGTGGGCTCGATGGGCGCCGATCAGCCGCTGGCGGTGCTCTCGGAGCAGCCGCAGCTGCTCTACGGGTACTTCAAGCAGCTCTTCGCCCAGATCACCAATCCGCCCATCGACCCCATCCGCGAGGAACTGGTCATGTCGCTCATGACCTTTCTGGGCACCACCGACCAGATCCTCACCGAGGTGCCGCAGCACGCGCGGCTCATCAAGCTGCGCCACCCGTTCCTGTCCAACGAGGATCTGGCCCGCATCCGCTCGCTGCGGCTGGAGGATTTCCGCTGCACGACCCTCGTCACGGCCTTCCCGGCGCCGGGGGGCGGCGCGCGGCTGGCGGCTGCCCTGCAGGACCTGGGTCGCCAGGCCGAGGCCGCCGTGGCTGACGGGTTCCGGCTGCTGATCCTCAGCGACCGGGAGCTGCCGGACGGCCAGATGCCCATCCCGGCCCTGCTGGCGGTGTCCGCCGTCAACCAGCACCTGATGCGGGCCGCGATGCGCACGCCGATCAGTCTGATCGTGGAGACCGGCGAAGCCCGCGAAGTCATGCACATGGCGCTGCTGCTGGGCTACGGCGCCGCCGCGATCAATCCGTACGTGGCCTTCGACATGCTGGCGGAGATGGCGGCCGCCGGCGAGCTCGGGCGGGGCATCGACGTCGTGACGGCGATCGAGAACTACGTGCAGGCGCTGTGCCAGGGGCTGCTCAAGGTCATGTCGCGGATGGGCATCTCGACGCTGCGCAGCTATCGCAGCGCGCAGGTGTTCGAGGCGCTGGGGCTGCGGGCCGAGGTGGTGGACCGGTACTTCGCCGGCACCGCCAGCCGCATCGGGGGCGTCGGCCTCGACGAGCTGGCGACCGAGGTCGCGGCCCGGTACCGCGCCGCCGCCGCCGTGGCTGCGGGGGGCTCGCCGCCGCTGCCGGTGGGCGGTACCTACCGCCTGCGCCATGGCGGCGAGCGGCACCTGTGGACCCCGGAGACGATCCGGCTGCTGCAGGCTGCCGTGCGCCACGGCGACGCCGCGCTCTACCGCCAGTATGCGGCACTGATCAACGACCAGTCGGCCCGCCAGAGTACCCTGCGCGGACTGCTGCGCTTTGCCGGCGCGCCGCCGGTGCCCGTCGAGGAGGTGGAGCCCACGGCGGCGATCATCCGCCGCTTCGTCACGGGGGCGATGTCCTTCGGGGCGCTGAGCCGCGAGGCGCACGAGACGCTGGCCATCGCCATGAACCGGCTGGGCGCCCGCAGCAACAGCGGCGAGGGCGGCGAGGACCCGGAGCGCTACCGGCCGCTCCCCAACGGCGACAGCCGCTGCAGCGCCATCAAGCAGGTGGCCAGCGGCCGCTTCGGCGTCACCGCCGAGTATCTGGTCAACGCCCAGGAACTGCAGATCAAGATCGCGCAGGGCGCCAAGCCGGGCGAGGGGGGGCAGCTTCCCGGCCACAAGGTCAACGCGGAGATCGCCCGCGTGCGCCACGCGACGCCCGGAGTCACGCTCATCTCGCCGCCGCCGCACCACGACATCTACTCGATCGAGGACATCGCGGAGCTGATCTACGAGCTGCGGTGCGTCAATCCCGCCGCGCGGATCTCGGTCAAGCTGGTGTCCGAGGTGGGTGTCGGCACCATCGCCGCGGGCGTCGCCAAGGCGCGGGCGGACATGATTCTGATCAGCGGCTACGACGGCGGCACGGGCGCCGCGCCGCTGTCGTCGATCCAGCACGCCGGGCTGCCGTGGGAACTGGGGCTGGCGGAGACCCAGCAGACGCTGGTCCTCAACGGCCTGCGCAGCCGCGTGCGCCTGCAGGTGGACGGCCAGCTGAAGACGGGGCGCGACGTGGTCGTCGCGGCGCTGCTGGGGGCCGAGGAGTACGGGTTCGCCACCGCGCCGCTGGTCGCCCTCGGCTGCGTCATGGTGCGCAAGTGCCACCAGAACTGCTGTCCGATGGGCGTGGCGACCCAGGATCCGGAGCTGCGCCGGCGCTTTCAGGGCCGGCCCGAACACGTGATCAACTACTTCCAGATGGTCGCCGAGGAGGTGCGCGGTCTGCTGGCGCAGCTGGGCTGTCGGGCCCTGGACGAGCTGATCGGCCGCACGGAGCTGCTCGCGGTCGACGACGGCATCCAGTTCGGCAAGGCGCGCGGCGTGGATCTGGCGCGCGTGCTGCACCGGGTTCCGGCCGGTGCCGGCGCGGGCCGCTGCCTGCGGGGACAGGAGCACGGTCTCGAGCGGGCGCTGGACTGGCGGCTGCTGCCCGCGGTGGAGCCGGCGATCGCGGGCGGCAGGCGGGTGGTCGTGGACTCGCCTGTCCGCAACGTGGATCGGGCCGTGGGCACCATCATCGCCGGGCAGGTGGCCCGCCGCTGGGGCGGTGGTGGCCTGCCCGATGACACCATCACGCTGCGCTTCAGCGGCGCGGCCGGCCAGAGCTTCGGGGCGTTCTGCGCCAAGGGCATGACCCTGATCCTGCGCGGCGAGGCGAACGACTACCTGGGCAAGGGGCTTTCCGGCTCCCGCCTGATCGTCAGCCCGCCGGCCGACGCGGCGTACGAAGCGGCTCACAACGTCATCGCCGGCAACGTGGTGCTGTACGGCGCCACCGGCGGCGAGGCCTACATCAACGGGCGCGTGGGCGAGCGGTTCGCGATCCGCAACAGCGGCGCCGTGGCCGTCGTGGAGGGCGTGGGCGACCACGGGTGCGAGTACATGACCGGCGGCCGCGTGGTGGTGCTCGGGCCCACCGGCGTCAACTTCGGCGCGGGCATGAGCGGCGGCATCGCGTACGTGCTCGACGAGGCCGGCGCGTTCGATGGCAACTGCAACCTCGAGATGATCGACCTGGAGCCGGTGTGCAGCGCGGCAGAGGAGGCGGAGCTGCGGGGCCTGGTGGAGCGCCACCGGCAGTACACCGGCAGCGCCACCGCCGCGCGGATCCTGGGGCACTGGGCCGAGTACCTGCCGCGCTTCGTCAAGGTTCTGCCCATGGAGTACCGCCGCGCGCTGGGCAGGATGACCAAGGAGGACGAGGCCACCGAGCGCGCGCCGACGAGGAACGAGTGATGGGCGAGGAGAGGGGGTTTCTCCGCTACCAGCGCCGCGCGGCGGCGCACCGGCCGGTGGCGGACCGGCGGCGCGATTTCCAGCCGGTCGAGCTGCGGCTGGCCGCGGCCGAGGTCGTCGAGCAGGCCGCCCGGTGCCTGGACTGCGGCACGCCGTTCTGCCACAGCTACGGCTGCCCGTTGCACAACGTGATCCCGGAGATCGCCGCGCACGTGTACCGCCGGCGCTGGGGCGCCGCGCTGGCGGTGCTGCTGGAGACCAACAGCTTCCCGGAGTTCACCGGTCGGGTCTGTCCGGCGCCGTGCGAGGCGGCCTGCGTGCTGGACCAGTGGGAGGCTTCGACCAGCATCCGGCAGCTGGAGCTGGCCGTCATCGAGCAGGCCTTCGCCAGCGGCGCCGTGGTGCCGGCCCTGCCGCGCCGGCGGGTGGGCCAGAGCGTGGCCGTCGCCGGGTCGGGGCCGGCGGGGCTGGCTGCTGCCGACCTGCTCAACCGCGCCGGCTACGACGTCGTGGTGTACGAGCAGGCGCCCAAGGCGGGCGGGATGCTGCGCTACGGCATCCCCGACTTCAAGCTGGAGAAGTCCGTGCTGGACCGCCGGCTCGCGCTCATGCGCGCGGAGGGCATCGTCTTCGAGACCGGCGTCGAGGTGGGCACGGATGTGTCGCTGCGCTTCCTGGCCGGCCGGTTCGCCGCCGTCCTGCTGGCAGGCGGGGCGCGCCAGCCGCGCGACCTGCCCGTTCCCGGCCGCCAACTGGATGGCATCTGCTTCGCGATGCCGTACCTGGTGCAGCAGAATCGACGCTGCGCCGGCGAGCCGCTGCCAGCCGGCGAGCCGCCCCTGCACGCGGCCGGCCGGCGCGTGGTGGTGATCGGCGGCGGCGACACGGGGGCGGACTGCCTGGGGACCGCCCTGCGCCAGGGCGCGCGCCAGGTGACGCAGATCGAGATCCTGCCGGAGCCGCCCCCCGTGCGCTCACCGGCGACACCCTGGCCGCTGTGGCCGGACCGGCTGCGCGAGTCCACCAGCCACCAGGAGGGCGGCCAGCGGCTGTGGAGCGTGCGGGCAACCGAGTTCGTCGGCGTGGCGGGCCGCGTGCAGCAGGTGCGCGGCATCCGGGTGGCCTGGCATGGTCCCGACGGCCGCCGGCTGGCGGCGCCGGCCGACGTGCCGGGCGACGAGTTCGTGCTGGAGGCCGATCTGGTGGTGCTGGCGATGGGTTTCGTCGGGCCCGGGGCCAACCGGCTGGTGACAGCGGCCCACCTGCAGACTGACGCGCGCGGCTTCGTCTGCCGCGACGCACAGGGCATGAGCAGCCTGCCGGGGGTCTTCGTCGCCGGCGACATGGGCCAGGGGCCCGGGCTGGTCGTGCGCGCCATGGCGGACGGGCGCCGCGTGGCAGGCAGCATCGCCGCGTGGCTGCAGGGCGGCAACCGGCTGGCAGCGCAGGGTCTTGACGGCGGCGGCGCGTGATGGCGGCCGCGCGCCCCGGGCGCCGCGAGTCCTCGTGCCGCGCGTGCCGCGCGTGCCGGGCGCCTGCGCGGCGCTGTCGGCCGGCTAGATGCCCCAGCGCTCGTCGATGGGCTGCTGGTACGCTCGGACGGTTCCCGCCAGTACGTCCTGGACCTTGACCGGCGCGCCGGCGGCAGCGGACTCGTACATCGCCAGGCAGACCGCCTTGGCCTGCTGGGCATCCTCGGCGGTGATCTCGGGGCGCCGCCGCCGCTGCACCGCATCGATGAAATCCCAGCACTCGAGGGGCATGTCCTCTTCCACGCCGCAGGGGAACAGCCGCTGGCGGGTATCCGCATCGAGCTGGGCGCGGTATTGCTGCTCGAGCTGCTCGTACGGCAGGGCAGTGCCGTCGGCCAGCGTCATGTCGGCGCCATTCTGGAACGTGTGCAGCCAGCGGCCGCGGTCGCGCGCGCTGCCGCGGGTGCCGTAGAAGACCTGGGTGGCGGTGGGCTCGCCGGGCGCGCTGAACGACCACGCATAGTGCCCCAACACGCCGCTGGCGAATCTCCATGTGCTCAGCCAGGTGTCTTCCACGTCCTTGGGCTGCGGCCCGAGTTCGGGGGGGGCGACGCTGGGCTGCTGGTAGGCGCAGGTGGTGGCATACAC
Source organism: uncultured Gemmatimonadaceae bacterium (assembly GCA_964591015.1). Classification (GTDB taxonomy): domain Bacteria; phylum Latescibacterota; class UBA2968; order UBA8231; family UBA8231; genus SLHA01. The sequence continues at coordinate 24,513 of CAZPXM010000027.1, read as the reverse complement.
CGCCTCGACCGGGCCGAACAGGTGCAGCATCATGTCCGCCAGATGAGCTCCGCCGTCCATGGCCATGCCCCCGCCCGCCAGCAGTCTGGCCAGGCGCCACTGCCAGGAGTACGCGTCCCGGTAGCTGGCCGCCGCGAAGTCCCAGTGCGAGAAGCCGGTGACCGCCCAGAACCGCACCTGGCCGAGCAGGTTCGCCTCGCTCACTGCCCAGCGCATCGCGCGGGCCTTGATGCCGCGGCGGACCTGCTCCGCCACGGCTGCCCAGCGACCGGCGGCCTGCGCGGCGGCGATGATCCGCTGGCCAGCGCGGATGGTGATGCCGCACGGCTTCTCCACCATGACGTCCAGTCCTGCCTCCAGGCACGGGATCGCGGTGCTGTGGTGGAACGCATGGGGCGTGCAGATGTCCGCCGCGTCCACGGTGCCGCTGGCGGCCAGCTCCTCGGCGCTGGCGAACTGGCACGGGGTGGTTCCCAGTTGCTCTGCCACGGAGGCAGCAAAGGCGGCCCGCCGCGCCGCGTTGCAGTCGCACACGGCCGTCAGCGCGAAGCAGCCGTACCCCGCGTCCCGCAGGCGGCGGTAGGCTTTCAGGTGGGCGCCGGCGATGCCACCGGTGCCGATGATGCCGATTCTTACCGAGTCCATGCCGGGGGTCGTCCTTTCGCGAGCGCCGCCGCGCCGGTGCGCCACCGCGCCGGGCGCCTGCGCCGGGCAGGCAGCGGCTGGCAAGGCCGGGATCCGGAACGCCAACGCCTGCCAACAAGCGATGCAAGCCGGCAGCCGTCAAGCAGGCGGGTCGCGTGGCGAGCGCCCCGGCTTGCGCCAGCCGCTGGCGATCGCGTCTGTATCGGCGCCGCGCCGCGCCAACGCGTGCCCCTCGCCGCCGCCGGCTGGCAGTCGTGCCAGCCGTGCCGGCGCGGCGGGCCGGAGCCGCAAAGGCGCGGCGATGCGAAGGACGGGAGCCATGGGCGGGCCCGACAGGGCGGATTCGCGCCCGGCGTGGCGGCGGTGGCCGGGCGCACGACCGTGGGCGGTGGGGCTGTCGCTGGCGGCGCTGCCCATCTGCGCGCGCCTGATCCTGCTGGCGTGGGTCCCGGTGCCGGTGCCGCAGGTGCACGACGAGTTCAGCTACCTGCTGGGGGCCGACACCTTCGTGCACGGTCGTCTGGCCAACCCGTCGCCCGCCGAGCCCCAGTTCTTCGAGACCCCGCACGTGCTGGTCCGGCCGACGTACGCCAGCAAGTACCCGCCGGGGCAATCGCTCCTGCTGGCTGCCTCGCTGCTGCTGACCGGGCACCCCTACCCCGGGGTCGTCTTCAGCATCGGGCTGCTGGCGCTGGCAGCCTGGTGGATGCTGCGCGGCTGGCTCGCCTCCGGCTGGGCGGCGGTGGGCGGGCTGCTCGTGGCGTTGCGCTTCAGCGTCCCTCACTACTGGGTCAACTCCTACTGGGGAGGCAGCCTGGCGGCGATCGGCGGGTGCCTGGTCGTGGGTGCCGTCGGCCGGATGCGGCAGCCCGGCAGCCGCGCGGGCCTGGTATCCGCCGCGGCCGGCCTGTCCCTGCTGCTGCTGACGCGGCCGTACGAGGGGCTCCTGCTCGGCGTTCCGGCACTGGGGTACGGCCTGGCAGCGCTGCGGCGGCGCCACCCTGCCCGCCGGCTGCTGGGGCGCGCGTTGCTCGCCGGCGCGATCCTGGGAGGCTGGCTGTGGTTCCAGGTGTCGCTCAACGCGGCAGTGACGAAGGATCCGTTCGTCCTGCCCTATCTGCTCCACGAGCGCACCTATGCCACCGTGCCCTTCCTGTGGCTGCTGGCGCCCCGGCCGGTTCCCGCCTACAGCGACTCGACGTTGTACCAGCAGCACGTCACGGCGGAGAGCCGCCAGTACGAAGAACTGCGCGGGCACCTGACCCTGGCGGGTTGGTGGCGGCTGCCGGCTCGCCCGCTCGGCGCGCTCGTGCGGCTGTACGGGCCGCCCATCCTGCTGCTGCCGCTGTTCGCGTGGTGGTACCGAGGCCGGCCGGAGGTGGCCGTGCTGGCCAGCGTGGCCCTGGTCGTGTGGGCGGGCGTGAGCCTGGCCCTGTGGAGCCATGAGCACTATCTGGCGCCTGCCTTGCCGCTGGTGCTGGTCCTGGTGCTGGTCCTAATCGGCGCCGCGGCCCAAGACGGCCGCCACCGGCTCCGCAGATGGCTCGGCCTGGTCTGGCTGGTGGCCCTGTTCGCGGCGATCCCGTGGTGCGCCCACACGCAGCGGCCCAGACCGCTCCGGCATCTGCGGTACCAGGTTGCCGAGCATCTGCGGCGCCAGGGAGGCCAGCATCTGGTCTTCGTCCGGCGGGCACCGGACCTGCAGACCTGGATCGACTGGGTGTACAACGGCGCGGACCTGCGCACCGCCCCGGTGCTGTGGGCCCGCGACCGCGGCGCCGAGAACGAGCGCCTGCGCCGCCTCTACCCTGGCCGCGCCTGCTGGCTGGCGGAGGTCTGGCCGCGCGGCTTCTTCCTGTGGCCCTACACCGACGACACCGATCCAGCCTGGGCCGGCGCCAGCCCCTCGCCGGTGCTGCTGCCCTCGTCTCGACCCGACCCTGGCTGCTGGCGGTGATCGCCACCAGGGCGCCGGCAGCCGCAGCCAGGCCGCGCGTGCAGGGGGCAGCCTGCCGCGGCGCGCGCCCGCGCCAGCGTGCCCGGCTGGCGGGTACCCGTCCGCCGTGTTATCGTGCGAAGGTCGGCGGCCGTTCCCGGCGACCGGGCAGCAGCCAGGCGGAGCAGGCGGCCGGAAGGCAGGCCCGCGCCGCCGGGAGGGGCCGCGCTTCCCGCGATCGAGAGCGACCATGAAGAACATCACTGTCGTCGGCGTCGGCTACGTGGGGCTGGTGACCGGCACGTGCCTGGCGGATCTGGGCAACAAGGTCGTCTGCCTGGATGTCCAGGAGGACCGCATCGCGCAGCTGAACGAGGGAGCGATGCCGATCTACGAGCCGGGCCTGGAGGAGATGGTGGCGCGCAACGCGCGGGCCGGGCGCCTGGCGTTCACCACGTCGTATGCCAGGGGCCTGGAGGAGGCCGAGTTCGTCTTCATCTGCGTGGGCACGCCCACCGGGGTGGACGGCGAGGCCGACCTGCAGTACGTGCGCGCGGCCGCCTCGTCGGTGGCCGCGGCGATGCACGCGCCGCTGATCCTGGTCAACAAGTCCACCGTCCCGGTGGGCACCGGCGACTGGGTGGCCGACATCGTCCGCAGCGGGCAGCGGACGCCGGTGCCGTTCAGCGTGGTCTCCTGCCCCGAGTTCCTGCGCGAAGGCTCGGCCATCGCCGATTTCATGAATCCCGACCGCATCGTGCTGGGCAGCCTCGACCGGGAGGCCGCCAATCGGGTGGCCGAGCTGCATCTGCCGCTGCGCACCACCATCGTCGTCACGGATCTGCGCACGGCCGAGATGATCAAGTACGCCAGCAATGCCTTCCTGGCGACCAAGATCAGCTTCATCAACGAGATCGCCACGATCTGCGAGGCGCTGGGCGCGGACGTCAAGGAGGTGGCGGCGGGCATGGGGTACGACCGGCGGATCGGGCGTCACTTCCTGGACGCCGGCATCGGTTGGGGCGGGTCGTGCTTTCCCAAGGACGTGCAGGCGCTGGCGCACATGGCGGTGGAGAAGGGCCGGCACCCGCAGCTGCTGCGCGCGGTCATGGACATCAACGCCGATCAGCGCCGGGACGTGGTGGCCAAGCTCAAGAGCCTGCTCGGCGAGCTGCGCGGCAAGACGATCGGCCTGCTGGGCCTGGCATTCAAGCCGAACACGGACGACATGCGCGACGCTCCGGCCGCGGACATCGCGCGGCTGTTGCTGGCCGCCGGGGCCCGGGTGAAGGGGTACGACCCCGTGGCGATGCGGGTGGCGGCCCGCGTGCTGCCGCCGGCGGTCCAGCTCGCGCCGACCGCGTACGAGTGCGCCGCCGAGGCGGACGCGGTCGTCGTCGTCACGGAGTGGAACGAGTTCAAGCAGCTCGATCTGGCGCGGCTCAGGCAGGCGATGCGGCAGCCGGTCATCGTCGACGGCCGCAACATCTACGAGCCGAGCCAGGTCACGGCGTTGGGGTTCGCCTACCGGTGCTTCGGGCGCGGCTTCGGTGGGCAAGGCTAGCCGCGGGCGCTGGCGCGCGCCCGCGTCAGCGCAGGAGGGCTCTCGATGGCAACCGCACGGCTGCGCTTCGAGCATTCGCTCGTGGACGCCGACAACCCGCCCGACCCGCACTGCAAGGCCGCCGGCGACCTGGACGGCGACGGCCTGCCGGACCTGCTGGCGGCCAGCGCGGCGGGCGGGGGCCTCTACTGGTACCGCTACCCGGACTGGAGCAAGCACCGCATCGCGTCCGGCAGCTTCACCACCGACATGGCCGTGGCCGACCTCGACGGCGATGGCCACCTGGACGTGGTGATCCCCGCTGACGATGGCCTCAGGTGGTACCGCAACCCGCAAGGCGCGGGCCGCGATCCTGCCAGCGGCGACTGGGAGGCGGCCCTCATCGGCACGGCAGGCGCCCGCATGCACGACGTGGCGGTGGCCGATCTGGACGGCGACGGCCGGCTGGACGTGGTCAGCCGACACCAGTCGGGGTTCGGCCACAAGCTGGGCAACCAGATCCACCTGTGGGTGCAGCGGGCCGGCGGGCAGTGGCTGCATCGCGCCTTCGGCTGCCCGCACGGCGAAGGCCTGGCGGTCGCCGATCTGGATGGCGACGGCCGTCCGGACGTGGTGATCGGCGGCCGCTGGTACCGCAACCCGGGGGACGTGCTGGCGGGCACGTGGACGGAGCACCGTTACATGCCCGAGACGACGTTCGCCCGCGGCTGGACCGGCGGCGACGTGGCCGTGGCGGTCGGCGACGTGGACGGCGACGGGCGGCCCGATATCGTCCTGTCTCCCTCCGAGGGCGCCGGCCAGCTGGCCTGGTTCGCCGCCGCCGGCGATCCCCGCGGTCCGGACTGGCGCCACCATGTCATCGACCCGGACTACGAATTCGCGCACGGGGTGGCCCTCGGCGACGTGGACCGCGACGGCGCGCTGGACATCGCCGTGGCGCGCATGCACCAGGCCGCGCCGCCCCAGGAGGTCTGCGTGTACTACAACCGCGGCCGCGGGCGGTCCTGGGAGAAGCAGGTGCTGGCCACCACCGGCTCGCACAACATCGTGCTGGTGGACATCGGCGCCGACGGCTGGCTGGACGTGTTCGGCGCCAACTGGAACCACCGCGCGGGCACCGGCGGCGCGCTGGAGCTGTGGCGCAACAGAGGTCCCGCCTAGACGAAGGCTTCAGCTATGGGTCTGCTGTTCCCCGACAGCCTGCCCGGTCGCGAGTGGGTGCAGTTCCCCGCTGCCGGGTTCGCCGCGCCCGCGTGCGGGGTGATCTACCGCGCGGAGCACACCGTACCCGACGGCATGCCCCTGGGCGGCATCGACACGGGCTGCATCGATCTGGAGACCAGCGGCCTGTGGGGCTACTGCACGGTGTTCAACACCCACGTGCCGCGCCGGGGGCCGCTCAACCTGCCCCTGGTGGGCGTGAGCCTGGACGGGTCCACCTGGGTCCTCTGTCAGCCGCGGCCCAAGCAGGGGCTGGGCGAGTACCAGGATGTCCGCCCGCGCGGCTCCTACCGGCTGTGGCGCAACGGGCGGTACGAGGAGGCGAGCGCACCCTTCCGTCCGGGGCCCCGGCAGCTGGCGCTGGCCGGGGTGCAGACGGCCTCGCAGATCGAGTACTGGGGCCACTACCCGGTGGTGGACCTGCAGTTCGCCACCTCGGCGCCGCTGGGCCTGGGCCTGCGCGCCTGGGCTCCCTTCGTGCCCGGGGACGTGATCGCCTCGATGCTCCCCGGCATCGTCTTCGAACTGCACCTGGAGAACGCGGGCACTCGGCCGCATCGGGTGACCGCGGCGCTGTCCTTCCCGGGTCCCCTGCCCGACGAGGCTGGCACCGAGGCATTCGTCCGGCAGGCGGTGCGGCGGCCGGGACTGCACGGCGTCCAGGTGGCCGGGCCGCTGGCCGCGTACGTGCTGGCGGCACTGGCGTCCGATGCCGTGCGCGTGGGCGGCGGCCTGGACGCCGACGGGGCGGCGTGGGCGGCGATCCATGCGGCCCTGCCCGCAGCCGGCCCCACCGCCGCCGGGGCGGCCGTGGCGGTCGATCTGGAACTGGCGCCGCAGCAGCGCGAACAGGTGCGCTGGATCCTGACCTGGCACGCGCCCGCCTGGAATGCCGGCGGGTACAACTGGGCCGGGGCAGAGCACTCGTTCGCCCACATGTACGCCAGGCACTACCCGGATGCGGCGGCGGCGGCCGCGCTGCTGGCGGGGGATCAGGCCCGGCTGCTGCGCCGCATCCTGGCCTGGCAGGAGGTCATCTACCGCGAGGGCAGCCTGCCCGTGTGGCTGCGGGAGTCGCTGGTCAACAACCTGCATGCGCTCGCGGAGACCGGGCTGTGGGCGCAGGCGGGGCCGCCGCTGCCGGAGTGGGTCCGGCCGGCAGACGGCCTGTTCGGCATGATCGAGTGCCCGCGTGGCTGCCCGCAGATCGAGTGCCTGCCGCCGTCCGCCCTGGGCACGCAGCCGCTGGCCTACTTCTTCCCCGAGCTGGCGCTGGCCACGCTGCGCGGGTACAAGGGGTACCAGTTCCCGGACGGGACGCCGACCTGGGTCTTCGGTGGCTGCACGGCCGGCACCCCGCCGCTCGAGTTCGCTGCCCCGACCCGCGGGTACCAGCACACCACCAACGGGGTGTGTCTGGCGATGATGGTGGATCGCTGCTGGCTGTGCGACCCCAGCGCCGAGCTGGCCCGCGAGTTTCACCCCATGCTGAAGCAGTGCGCCCGCTGGACCATGGGGCTGCGCACCACGCCTGCATACACCCTGGGCGAGCGGGTCATCGCCATGCCCGACCCCGACCATCCGGAGAGCTTCGGCACGCCCAAGGAGTGGTTCGAGGCCGACGATCCGGGGTTCTTCGGCCTGGGCGCGCACGTGGGCGGGCTGCACCTGGCGCAGCTGCGGCTCACCGCGCGCCTGGCCCGAAAGGTGGGCGACGAGGCGTTCGCCCGGCAGTGCGCCGCCTGGATCGAGGCCGGCGCCCAGGCCATGGAAGAACGCCTGTGGACGGGCGAGTACTACCTGATGAGCCTCGAGCCGCAGACCGGCCGGCGCTGCGACCTGGTGTTCAGCCAGCAGCTCGACGGCGAGTGGACCGTCGCCCACCACGGCCTGGCGCCCGCGCTGCCGGCGGCGCGCGTCCGCCGGACGCTGGCGACGATCGCCCGCTGCAACGTCCCGGCCACCCGCTACGGCGCCGCGGTGCTGTACGCCCGCCCCGACGGCGCCCTGCGCCCGCCGGCCCGGCCCGACCGGTGGGACTACGGACCCTACGCCAGCTTCTCGCACTCGGACCTGATGCTGGCCATGACCTACCTGTACGCCGGCCAGACCGAGTTCGGCCTGGAACTGGCGCACAAGGTCTGGCACAATCTGGTGCTGCGACAGGGGTACACGTGGCAGTTGCCGAACGGTACCCGCGGCGATGCGGACACCGGCGAGGGCCGCGCCGGCAACCAGTACTCCGACTACTACATGAACATGATGCTGTGGTCGCTGCCGGCCGCCCTCGCCGGGGCGGACTTCGGCGGTCCGGCGCGGCCGGGCGGACTGGTAAACCGGGTGCTGGCCGCGGCGCGGCCGCGCTGATGCCACCGACGGGCGTCCCCGCTTGCGGCGGCTCCTTTCAGGAAGGCGATGCCCCATGCGCGGCAACGACTACGAGGCCCTGATCGAGTTCATGTCCGGCCTGGACATCGTCGACTCCCACGAGCATCTGCCGGCCGAGGCGGAGCGCCTGGCCAGAGCGCCGGACTTCTCGCTGCTGTTCTCTCACTATTGTCTGAGCGACCTGTGGGCCGCCGGGATGACACCCCGGGACACGACCGCCTTCCTCGGCGACGCGCCGCTGGACGAGAAGTGGCGCCTGTTCGCCCCGTGGTACCGACTCATCCAGGACGGCAGCTACTGCCGCGCGGCCCATCTGGCCATGGCACGCTTCTACGGGATCGCCCGGCTGGAGTCGCTTGGCGATGCCGAGGCGCTGACCGCGGCCATGCGCCAGGCCAACGTGCCGGGTCTGTACCGGCGGGTGCTCAAGGACGCCTGCCGCATCCGCACGGCCATGAACTTCGGGGCGCTGAGCGACGACCGGGAGTTCTTCGCGCCGGTGCTGTTCTGCACGCACTACGCCGAGGCGAGCAAGGCCACCATCCAGGGACTGGAGGAGGCCCTCGGCACCACCTGCAGTACCCTCGGCCGGTACGTGGAGGCGGTGCGCGAGGAACTGCGGCGCAGCCACGCGCAAGGCCTGCGCGGGCTCAAGCTCCACTTCGCCTACCTGCGCGATCTGCACTTCGCGCCGCAGACCACTGCCGATGCGGAGCGGGTCTTCCAGCGCATCCTGGAGGAAGGGTACGGCTGGCGGCCGGTCTCCCTGGGGTACGCGGAGACCCGGCCGCTGCAGGACTACATGGTGCACCGGCTCGTCGAGATCGCCACCGAGCTGGACGTGCCGGTGGTCTTCCATACCGGGCTGCAGGCGCACACTGGCCACCGCGCGGACGACGCCCGGCCGCTGCGCCTGTGGAACCTGCCCCAGCGACACCGCCGCGCGCGGTTCGTCGTGCTGCACTCCGGCATGCCCTGGCTGGAGGAGGCGGCCCTGCTGGCCAAGCACTACCCCAACTGCTGGCTGGACATGGGCTGGGACCACCTGATGTCGCCGGTGCTGGCCAGGCGCGCGCTGTCTGCCTGGATCGATCTGGTGCCGATGAACAAGATCTTCGGCTTCGGCGGCGACTACGCCGTGGTCGAGAAGGTGTACGGCCATCTGGTGCTGGCGCGCCAGGACATCGCCGCCGCGCTGGCGGGCAAGATGGCGCGGGACGGCATGCCGCGCGCCCGGGCCGAGGCCTGGATCCGGGCGCTGCTGATGGACAACCCGACGGAGGTCTACCGGCTGGCGTGAGCGGCCCGGCGCGCCGCCGCCGGCCGCGCGCTCCCCAGCGAAAGGAGGAACCACCCATGGCGGCACCCGCGATCGCTATCGGCAATCGCCGCGAGGTCCTGTGGGACGACTTTCTCGTCGATGCGGCGCGGACCACCGCGGTCCCGACCCTGCACCGGCCGCGTGCCGAGGAGGTCGTCCTCGTGCACGACGAACCGTGGGAGGGCGATGGCTGCGACTACCACTGCATCCTCGCCGACGACGGCCTCTACCGCCTGTACTACCTGGGGTGGGACAGCAACGACCCGGGCGCCGAGCCGCCCCGGCCGCCGCGGCCGATCACGGTCTGCTACGCCGAGAGCCGCGACGGCCGGCACTGGGTCAAGCCGCGCCTCGGGCTGTGCGAGTTCGAGGGAGGGCGCGCCAACAACATCATCCTCGACCACCACACGGCGCAGTTCGATAACTTCTCGGTGTGCCGCGATCCGCGGCCGGAATGCCCTCCGGCGGAGCGCTACAAGGGCGTCGGCAGCGACGGTCGCGACGGGTACCTGTGGTGCTTCACCAGCGCCGACGGCATCCGCTTCCGCAAGGCCTGGCCCATGACGAACCGCGGCAAGTTCGACACGCTGAACATCGCCTTCTGGGACCGCCACGCCCGCTGTTTCCGCGCCTACATCCGCGACTTCCACGCGGTGCCGGGGGACGACCTGAATGCCGGCATCCGCGACATCCGGTGGCTGGAATCCGCCGACTTCCACCAGTGGACGGAGCCGGTGCTGCTGGACTTCGGCGACGCGTCGGACTATCCCCTCTACACCAATGTCGTGCAGCCGTACTACCGCGCCGACCACCTGCTGATCGGGTTCCCCTCGCGCTACGTCGAGCGCCGGGAGTGGACGCCCACCTTCGACCAGCTCCCCGGAGCCATCCGCCGCCGCCGCCGCATGCGCGCGCAGCCGCGCTACGGCCTGGCGATCACCGACTGCGTGTTCATGTGCTCGCGGGACGGCCACCGGTGGCGCCGCTGGGACGAGGCCTTCCTCACGCCCGGGCCCGAGCGCGCCACGAACTGGGTGTACGGCGACTGCTACCCGGCCGTGGGCCTGATCGAGACGCCCAGCGACCGCTTCGGCGCCGCCCCCGAGATGTCGCTGTATGCGTTCGAGAACCACTGGAGCGGCGGCCCGGCGTGGCTGCGGCGGTACACGTTGCGACTGGACGGCTTCGTCTCCTACCGCGCGACCTACCGTCCCTGCACGCTGGCGCTGCGGCCCTTCACGTTCAGCGGTCGCCGGCTGTCGCTGAACATGGCCACCTCGGCGGCGGGCTGGATCCGCGTGACGCTGGCGGCGGCCGACCGGCAACTGCACTCCGTGGAGCTGTTCGGCGACAGCGTCGACCGCACCGTCGTGTTCACGGACGGAGAGGTGAACAGCCTGGCCGGCGTCCCGGTCACCATGGAGTTCACCATGTGCGACGCCGACCTGTACTCGTTCCAGTTCGCCGCGGGCGACTGACGAGCGGGGCCCCGCGGCCGGCCGGCCGGCCGCGCCCACGGCGGCGCCCGGTCAGAAGTTCTTGCCCTGGCCCTGGCCGCCGATCTGGAACAGCCGGCCTTCGCCGGGCGCCAGGGCCACCAGCTGCGCGCGCGGGTTGACCGGCCACAGCTCGCGGATGGCCCCGTCGCGCGGGTCCACGACGAACAGCTTCTCGGTGTCCACCTTGACCTTGAGCGTCAGCCGGGCCCACTCGCACGGACTGGTGTTGCAGACCATCACGTACAGCAGGCCGTCGTCCCGGCGGAAGAAGCCGATGGTCGCCGGGTCGCCCTCGACCGCCACGCTCAACGGTTCGTCGCTGGCGGGCAGGGCCCGCGTGCCGCTCCACAGCGGTCCATGGTGCCACACGCCGATGTTCTGCAGGCGGCGCAGCAGCGGCGCCAGGGTGTGGATCTCGCGGTTGATCTGCCGCGCCAGCTCCCAGGTCGGCGTGGTGGAGCCATCCGGCCGCACCATGGCCTGGTCGTGGGCGTAGGTGAAGTACTGGAGGCCGCGCGCCCCGTAGGCCAGGTCGCTGAACAGCTGGAAGCGCAGGTGACCTTCCTCCGGCGGCGGGTAGGCGCCGTGGCGCACCGCGCAGGTGAACGCCCAGAAGGGGATGCCGCTCAGGTTCGACAGCGTGCGCAGCAGGTCCAGCGCCGCGAAGAAGTCCGGCTTGACGACCAGCTTGTGCCGCGCACACACGTGGGGCAGGCCCGCGCCGCGCTCGAGCTGCTCGGCGGTTCCCACCTGGACGGGGTAGTGGTCGTAGCTGAGCAGGGTGGGCGCGCACAGGCGGATGTACTCGCGCCAGAACCATTCGACGGTCGGGGCGCCGAAGCCGCGCACGGGCGGGAAGTGGTTGATGTAGATCAGGTGATAGGGATCCAGGCTGCGGATGAACGCGGATACCTCGGCCAGGCGGGGCAGCAGGTGGAAGCGCGGCTCGTCCCGCAGATGATAGCCGTACAGCCCGGGATGGTCGGCCACGGCGCGGACCAGCGCCTCGATCTCGGCGCGACGGGCCGGGGTCAGCTCGTACTCGTCGCCCACGTGGTAGGCGGGGTGCACCAGCAGCAGGCGCACGCCCGCGCCAGCCGCCACGTCCAGCGCTCGCCGCACGGCCTGCAGGTCGCTGCCGGCGCTCGAGTGGCTCACCGTGAAGCCCGCCTCGGCCATGCCCGCGAGAACGTCCTGGCGCAACATGTCGCCGCCCGGTCCGGCCCAGCCGACGATGGGGAAGGGGGTCTCGTCGAGGATATGGTCGGCCATGGTCTTTCCTGCTCCTGTCCGCGTCTGCCAAGAGGACCCGCCGCCGGCGCGCCACCCGCCGCCGGGCACCGCGCCGGCAGGCCAAGATGGTCCCCTCGGCGCGAGCGGGCAAGCGGGCGCTGGCGAGATCGGCCGGCCCCGGACGCCGACTCCGAGGCGTGGACCGGCATCCGGGCAGCCGTGACCGCCGACTGGACCGAGGTCAGCCGATCGCCGCGCTGCCGGTCTCCCCGGTGCGGATGCGGATGCACTCGGGCAGATCGAGGACGAAGATCTTGCCGTCGCCGATGTTCCCGGTGCGTGCGCCGGCGACGATGCCCTCGATGGTGGGCGCCACGAAGCTGTCGTTCACGGCGATCTCGAGGCGGACCTTCTTGAGCAGATTGACCTCGATGTCGGCGCCGCGGTAGGTCTCGTGGTAGCCCCTCTGCTGGCCGCAGCCCAGTGCGTTGGTGACCGACATCTTGAAGACCTCGCGCTCGTACAGCGCCTGCTTGACCGACGGCAGTCTTTCGGGCTGGATGTAGGCGATGATCAGTTTCATAGCAGCTAGCCTCGCTGTTCGCGGCGCCGGTCACTGCGTGGTAAACACCTGGAAACCGCTGTAGGCCTCCATCCCGTGTTCGCCCAGGTCCAGACCGCGCAGTTCCTCGTCCGCGCTGACGCGCAGGCCGAGGCCCGCGCTGATGATGGTCCACGCCGCCAGGGACGCGCCGAACGCGTACGCGGCCACCGCCACCACGCCCAGCGCCTGTCGCCCCAGCAGGCCCCAGCCGCCCCCGAACAGCAGGCCGTTGCCGGTGGTCCCCGGCAGGATCGCGTCCTGCGCGAACAGCCCCACCGCCAGCGTGCCGAAGATGCCATTGACCAGGTGGACGGACAGCGCGCCGACCGGGTCGTCGATGCGCAGCCTGTCGAACATCAGCACGGCCAGCACCACGGCCACGCCGGCCACGGCGCCGATCGCGGCCGCCGAACCCGCGCTGACGAAGGCACAGGGCGCCGTGATGGCCACCAGGCCGGCCAGACAGCCGTTCAGGATCATCGACAGGTCGGGTTTGCCGAGGACGATCCAGGCGGTGGCCGTGGCGGTCAGGCTGGCCATCGCGCCCGAGAGGTTGGTGACCATCAGGATGCGGCCGATCACCGCGGGCTGGGCCGCCATGGTGGATCCCGGGTTGAAGCCGAACCAGCCGAACCACAGCACGAACACGCCCAGGGCCGCCGTCGACATGTTGTGCCCGAAGACCGGCCGCACCTCGCCGTTGGGTCGGTACTTGCCCAGCCGCGGGCCGAGGAGCAGCGCACCGGCCAGCGCGGCCCAGCCACCCACCGAGTGCACGACGGTCGAACCGGCGAAGTCCCACATGCCCAGTCGCTGCAGCCAACCCCCGCCCCAGATCCAGTGACCGGACAGCGGGTAGATGAGGGCGACGACGAGGAACGAGAAGGCCAGAAACGAGCCGAACTTGATCCGTTCGGCCACCGCGCCCGAGACGATCGTCGCCGCCGTGCCGGCGAAGACGAGCTGGAAGAACAGCTTGGTCCACAGCGGCACGGCGGCCCAGCCCAGCGCCGAGTACACCCCGCAGTAGGCGGCGCCGGTCGCCGGGCTGTTGTCGGCGCCGCCCGCGAAGAACAGGCCCGACTGCCCCACCCAGCCGTTGCCATCGCGGAACATCAGACCCCACCCGATCGCCCAGTACGCGATGGACGCGATGCCGAAGACGATGAAGTTCTTGGCCAGGATGTTGACCGCGTTCTTGGCGCGGCACAGCCCGGACTCCACCATCGCGAACCCCAGGTTCATCAGGAACACCAGGCAGGCGGCGAACAGCGTCCACAGCGTGTCCAGGGTCACCTTGCAGTCGGCCAGCGCCGCCGCGATCGGCGCCGCAAGTTCCGGCGGCGTCTGCGCGGCGACGAGGCTGGGGATCATCACCAGTGCCCCCGCCAGCAGGGCCGCCGCCGGCCGCTGGCCTGGCCGTTCTGTGCCGATGTCCATGTGCGCCGTCCCTCCGAGTTGTGCAGCCCACGAGCAGGCGAGGAGTCTGCCCGCCCCCGTGGCCGCCGTTGCGGCTGGCTCGTCGTGCAGCAATGAGCGTGCTGAGCGGCACGGGGTCGCGCCGGCAAGTGGAAGGAGACTGCGTGCGAAGGGATTGCGCCGCGCGCCGCCCGACAGCCAGGGCCGAGGCTGCCTGCCGCCGGGCGACATTTCTGTCGGTCAGGGTCCGGCAGACGCCAGAATTGTGCGCGGCGCGGGCACCCGAGCGCGTTAGTCCGCCCGGCGCGGGCCGGCAGGGCCTGCCGGTCGGTGGCGCGCGTCTGCCGGCGGTGCGGGACGGCGGCCCGCCCTGCCGCCGCCCGCGCGGTCTCAGGCCAGCGCCCCGAAGTCGCCGCGCAGCAGGGCCTGCTTGGCGTCCATGTAGTACCGGAAATCGTCCCAGGACACGTCGGGCGGGACGGTGTGGTCGATCGTGGGGATGAAGCCGCCCTCCTCGACCAGCGGCGCCAGCTCGCGCAGGTGCTGGCGGATGGCCGCCGGCCCTTGCGGCAGCACGCGCTTGTCCACGCCGCCCCACAGGCGCAGCGACCTGCCGAAGCGACGGCGGTACTCCACCGGATCGACGCCGGCGGCCCGCTCCAGCGGCCACAGCGTGTCGACCCCCGCGTCGAGCATCAGCGGCACCAGCACCGTGGGGTCGCCGTCCGTGTCGACGGCGAAGTAGCGCGTGCCGCGGCTGCGGAAGAAGTCGACCATGCGCCGCAGGTGCGGCTGGATGAAGCGGCGATAGGTCCTCGGTCCGAGCAAGGGGCCGCCCTTGCCGGACAGATCCTCGTTCAAGACGAAGTACTCGACCCGGATCCGCTCGAGCACGGGGCGGCTGGTCTCGATGATGAAGTCGGCATAGAACTCCATCATCTCGTCCATGAGCCGCGGCTGGTCGTACCAGGCCAGCGACAGGTTCTCCGTGCCCAGCCACTCGCGGGCGCGCCAGTAGAAGCCGTTGGCCGCGCAGTTGCGGCCCAGCACCAGCGGGCAACTGCGGCGCTGCCAGCGCTGCACCTGCTGCTCCCAGGCGCCGGGATAGCGCTCCGGCTGGGCGGCCACCAGCCGCCGCCGGATGGCCGCGAAGTCGCCGGCGTCGCGCACCGGAAACTCCAGATACTGGTCCATGCATGGCCGCGTGCCGTACACCGTGCCGGCCTTCAGCGCCCTGGTGACGATGCCCTTGGCGTTGCGGCAGACCAGGTAGTCCTCCGTCTCCTCGAGCACCTGCGGCTCGAAGGCGGGCACGAAGCCGTAGTCGACGTCGATGTACTCGCGGCGATCCAGCCCCAGCCGCTGCTCGCCGACGAACCAGTCCCAGGTGAAATCCGCCACCGCTGCCGGCGCCTCCTGCTGCCAGCGCGCCATGGTCTGTCCCCAGACCCCCAGCTCGTGGTTGGGACAGCGGTCGACCGGCTGGTACTCCATGCAGGCGAGGAAGCGTTCCAGATCCGTCATCGCGGTCCGTTCGTGGTCAGGGGACGGGGGACCGGCAGCCGGCGCCCGGCACGCGGCCTCATGGCCCGCAGAACACGCGGCGCAGCGCCTGGTAGGCCGGCTTGGGCTGCCGCGCGAAATCGATCACCGCGTTGTTGGCCGGGCACGGGAAGCAGTCGTGGCCCATCCACACGAGGAAGCCGCCGCACCGCGGAAAGCGGGCCTTGCAGGCGGCAGCGGCGCTGGCATAGGCTTCGGCCTGCTCGGCCTGGGTCAGGCGCACGTACTCGGCCAGGGCCACGGCCGGCGGCAGGTGTTCCAGACGCGGTCGCAACCGCGCCCACTGCGTCCACCAGGAGCAGGTGTGCCGCCAGTATGCCGTGGTCGGCGGCCACAGCTGCTCACCGGCGCCGTACTGCTGGAGCAGCGCCACGGACTGCGCCCCGGGCATGCCCACTTCCGAACGGAACAGGGCGTCATCGGCAGCCCAGTACTGGCGCCACTCGTCCAGGTCGGCACATCCGGGACCGAAGCCCCACGGGCCGTGCACGTCGTGGAGGGTGCCCGTGCCGAAGCGGTCCGGCGTGCCCCACTCGTACGGGCCGCTGGCGGAGGTGGGCAGGAAGCGGCGCCCCGGGTCGGCAGTCTCCACCACCCGCCGCAGCGCGGCGATGCAGGGGTGATCGTACCCCACGGGCACGCCCGGCTGGCCCTGACCCGCCAGCCCGCCGCCCAGCAGCTCGTTGCCGCCGCACCACAGCAGCAGGCTGGGATGGTGCGCGCGCCGCTGGATGTAGGAGGCGGCGATCGCCGTCACCGCGGCGATCGGCTCCGGGTCCACGGGCGGCCAGTTGTCCACGCCGGAGCTGGACAGGGGGAACTCCTGCCACACGAGGATGCCCGCCTGGTCGCACAGCTCGTAGAAGCACTCGCGTTCCAGGATGCCGCCGCCCCACACGCGCAGCACCGTGCAGCCCATGTCGCGGTACAGCTCCACCAGGCGGCGGTACTCGTCCGGCGTCGCGTCGTGGTAGCAGACCCGGGGGGGCACCCAGTTGGCCCCCTGGAGAAAGACGGCACGGCCGTTCACCCGACACAGCCACGGCTCGGCATCCGCCGGCGCGTCCGCGCACGGGACCCAGTCGATGCGGCGGAAGCCGACGAGGCGCTGCCGGCGCCAGGTCTGCTCGCCGGCGCTTGCCTCGATCTGGACGCTGTAGGTGCGCGGCGGTCCGTGTCCGTTGGGCCACCACGGCTCCACGCCGAGATCCTCGACCGCCAGCCGCGTGCGGCCGGCTGCCAGGGCCGCCTCGGCGCGGCCGAGCACGCGCGGGCCGTCGCGCACCACCAGGCTGCAGCGTGCGCCGGTGGGCGGCTCGTCCCCGTCCAGTTCCGCCTCGACGCGACCGCCGCGCAGGTCCTCCGCCAGGAAGGTGCGCAGGCTGGCCACCTCCACCGCGGCGGCCAGGCCCCAGCGCAGGCGGAGGCCCTCCCAGGCACCGATGGGCACGACGCGCGGACACCAGTCCCAGCTGTAGGGGTACCGCGGCTTGAAGTGGCGCGAACGGCTGGTGTAGCCGAACTGGCCCTGCTCGCGCGGCGGCTCCGCGAAGACCAGCGACAGCCGGTGCGGCTGGCCATCGTCCAGACGGCCGGTCAGATCGAAGCGGTGCGGCCGCAGGGCGCCAGCGAAGGGGGCGACCTGCCGGTCGTCGATCAGCACCCAGCCGCTGTAGTCCAGGCCGTCGGCCTCCAGCACCAGGCGCTGGCCGCGGGCCGCCAGGCCGGCAGGGACCGCGGCGGTGAAGTCCCAGTGCCGGTGCTCCACCCACTCGCAGGCCCGCGAGTTCAGGCCGACATGCCAGTCCGGCAGGATGCCGGCCTCGCGCAGCGCCTGCTGGACCGAGCCGGGCACGCGGGCGGGCACCGGCCCCACCTCGGCCTTGCCGCCGCCGGCCGTCTCGGCTGCCTTGTCGAGGTGCCACTGGAACGGTCGCCAGCCGCGCAACTGCCAGTCCAGTGCGGACAGCTCGAGTTCGCCCATAGCCGGACGCTCTCCGAGACGTGGCGCGCCCCGGCGGCCCCGGGCGCGGCCGGTCTGGGGGCGCGCCACAGGTAAGCGCCCGCCGGCTTCGCTGTCAATCCGCCGCCGGCCGCGCGCCGTCCCGGCGGATCCCGGGACGGGTCGCCGCTCGGGCGCGGCCCTTGACGCCGCCCTTGCCGTGCCTGAAGATGACGGCCGCGCCCTGACCGGACGCCGGGCGCGGGGCCGCCGGGGCGCGGCCGCGCCGTCCGGCGGCGGGTCCACAGCGCGCGCCAGCAGGGGAAAGGAAGGCCGGGATGCGTATCTGGGACTGCCATTGTCATGCACGGGGCGACGAGACCGGCGAGCAGGTGCTGCGCCAGATGGACGCGGCCAAGGTCGATCGCCTCAACCTCTTCTCGCGCTATCCGCAGGCCGGCACGCGCGCCGACGTGCGCGCCGCCATCGACCACATCGCCGCGGTGCAGGCCGTGGACCCCGAGCGGATCTATGGCTTGGTGTGGGCCAATCCGCGCGCCCCCGGCATGATCGAGGAGATGGAGCGCGGGCTGACGGATCTGCGCCTGCGCGGCGTCAAGATGATCCCCGACCACTGGTCGCCGACCGAGGAGTTTCTCTTGCCGCTGTACGAGAAGGCGCAGGCCCTGCACAAGCCCATCCAGTTTCACTCGGGCATCCTGTACGGCTTCGGCGACAGCTCGCGCTTCTGCCGGCCGGCGCTGTACGAGGTCCTGGTGAACTTTCCGGGCCTGCGCTTCTCGCTGGCCCACATCGGCTGGCCGTGGGTGGACGAGTGCATCGCGGTCTTCGGCCGGTTCCAGTCGGCAGCCGGGTATCAGCGGGGGCGCAACCAGATGTGGGTGGACACGTGCCGCGGCACGCCGGACGCCTGGCGCGAGGAGGCGCTGCGCAAGGCGATTCCCTTCTGCGGCATGGACCGCCTGATGTTCGGCGTGGACACGCATCCGGCCAACCTGGCGGAGAACGCGCCCGTGCACGTGGCCAAGGATCTGGCGCTGCTGCGCGACGTCATCGGCTGCAGCCAGGCGCAGATCGAGACCTTCTTCTGGGGTGCCTGCGCGGATTTCTACGGCGAGCCCGTGTCCTGATTCGGGTGCCTGCGCGGGCCGCCGGGGCGAGCGCCAGCGAGCCGCCGAGCGGCCGCGGCTCGACCGAGGAGCACAGTTGGCCGGGGTGGACCGCAGGAGCAGCCGGCCCTTGCACGCCATGTTCGGTCGCGTGCCGGCCACCTACGATCTGTGCAATCGCCTGCTGACGCTGCGACTGGACGAGCGCTGGCGCCGGCAGGCCGCCGCCGTGTGTCTGGAAGGTCGGCCCGCACGCGTCCTGGACCTGGGCACGGGCACCGGCGATCTGGCCCTGTGGCTGCGCCGGCTGGCACCCGCAGGCGCGCCGGCCAGCATCGTGGGCCTGGACTACAGCCTGCCGATGCTGCAGGCGGCCCGGCAGAAGGCGCAGCGCCGCGGTGCCGCCGACCGCGGGGTGGGCCCGCGCTGGGTCCTGGCGGACGCGGCCGCGGTGCCGTTCCCGGACGGCCTGTTCGACGCGGTCGGCATCGGCTTCGCCTTCCGCAACCTGACCTTCCAGAACCCTGGCCGCGACCGGTTCCTGGCAGAGATCCGGCGGGTTCTGCGGCCGGGGGGACGGCTGGTGATCGTGGAGACCAGCCAGCCCGCGCCGCGTCCGGTGCGCTGGCTCGTGCATGCCTACTACGCCCGCGTGGTCGGTCCCGTCGGGGGCCTCGTCTCCGGCCAGCGGGCCGCCTACCGCTACCTGGCCCACTCGGCCGCCCACTACCTGGACGCGGCGGGCGTCGCCGCCTTGCTGCAGGCGGCCGGCTTCGCCGCGGTGCGCTGCCAGCCGCGCTGGCTGGGCGTCGCCACGCTGTACACCGCCGTGCGGTGAGCGACCCGCAGCCTGGGCAGCCGTGCGGTGCGGGCCGCCCACCGCGACCTGCCTTTCCCCCGGGGGCCGCCGACCGCCCTGCCGGCCTCCGGGCGCCTACTGGCTCCGCGTGGGATCGACCAGCCGGCCCATGAACAGGATCAGTCCAGTCTCCGTGTCGCGGACGAGGAACACGAACGGCCGGTCGGCGATGAACTGCGGGGGGTCGGTGGGGACCGCCGTCGCCTCGAAGGCGACCGCCGTTGCCGCCGCCGCTTCGGTGCCCTGTTCGTCCACGGCCACGAACGCCTTGTGCAGCACCTGCGAGACGAACAGGTCGCGGCGGCCGTCGACGCCCGAGAAATCCGCCGCTTCCGGCACGAAGGCATCGAGCATGCCCAGCGCCTGCAGCGGCTCGTTGAGCGACAGCGACGCGGACGTGTAGGTGAAGCGCGGCAGGCGCACGGGGGGCAGCTCGGTCGGCTGCAGGCGCGCCAGCAGGCTCTCGATCGCCGCCGCGTCCAGCGCGCGCTCGTACGCGACGAAGGCCCCCGGGTCGGGCAGCAGCACGGTCATGCACAGGCGCTCGCCGCAGTAGTAGAGATTGATGGCGCGCACGGCCGCCGCCGGATCGCGGGCGTACTCCAGCTCGAGCTTCTGGCCGGGCTCGCCCAGGCGCATCAGCGGCGCCGCCACCGTGCTGCCGTCCAGGCGATGGAACGGTTCGTCCTGGGTGCCGTCGCGGTCGAACCGATACAGCCAGCGGCCGAGGAAGTACACGGCATTCGTCAACACCAGCCGCGTGTCGGCAGAGATGGAGCCCGGCGGCAGCAGCTCCTCGATGCGCTGGCGGGTCTGCTCGCTGACCCAGCTGTTGATGACCAGCCGGCTCGGGTCCGGCGCGGCGGCGAAATCGAGCAGATTGACGCCGGCGCCGTACGCGCGCGCCAGCAGCTCCAGGAAGGCGGCCTGGAAGTCGAAGTCGCGCTGGGCCCACACCGCGTTGACGATGTTCAGCTCGATCCCGTCGACCCCGCCGACGTGCCGTTCCAGATCCAGCTCCAGGCCGTTGAGCGCCCGGTGCAGATCCTCGCCCGGCAGCGTCGCCTGGAGGGCGGCGCGCATCTGGGCCTCGGTCTGGCCGCGGGCGCCGGCGGCGGCCATGCCCAGGGCGGCCTGCACGCTGAACGGCGAGAAGAACAGATTCTCGTCTTCTCGCACCAGACGCTGGTACACGGCCACCGCGAACCGGTTGTTGCTGGCCGCCTGCTCGCGCAGCAGGCCGCCGTCCACCGCGCCCGTCTGGCGCTGGACATCGGTGGCGCGGGCCACCGAGAACGGGTAGTCACCGGGGCCCGGCTCGCCGGACGCCGGGTTGGAGTTGCCCTGGCAGGCGGCCACGGCCGCCACGCCAGTCGCGCATAGGATCGCTGCCGCGAGCCTCATGGCCTCGACCTCCGTGCAAGGGCGAGGGCCGGAGGGGACCGCCGGCCGTTCCTCGCTCGTTCTGTAGATGCCAACGCGCCGACCGGCCGGCGGTTCCGCGGCTGCGGCGGCGTCCGGTGCCGCTCACGCCGACCGCGGGGCGCCGGCAGGCGTCGGCGGCCGCTGGTCTGCGCTGCCGCCTGCATCCCCCACGATGCGGATCGGGAACGGCGCGGTGGCCTGGCCGGCGTACAGCGCCTGGTGCGGGAACGGGATCTCGATGCCCTCCCGGTCCAGGCGCTCCTTGATCTGGCGGACGATGGTGCCCCGCAGCCTCATGAAGTCGTCCCTGGCGAACCATACCCCGAAGAAGACCTGCAGTTCCGAAGGCCCGAAGCCGACGAACTGGATGACGGGCTCCGGCTCGTCCAAACACCACGGGTTCCTGTCGGCCACGTCCCTGAGGATCGCCAGCACGCGCCCGATGTCCTCCTTGTAGGCCACCCCGAAGGTGAGGTCCAGACGCCGGATCGGGTGGCGGGTGACGTTGATGAACGTGCTCTTGATCAGTGTCTCATTGGGCACGCGCACGAAGCGGTTGTCGAACGTGCGCAGCTTCACGGAGAGCAGGTCGATCGACATGACGGTGCCGGTGATGCCCCCGATGTCGATCACGTCGCCGCTCGCGAAGGGGCGCTCGGACAGCAGGAACAGGCCGCTGATGATGTTGGAGACGCTGGTCTGGGAGGCGAAGCCCACGGCCACGCCGAGAATCCCGGCCGCCCCGAGCAGCGGCGCCAGCTCGAATCCCAGCTCCTTCATGGCGATGAAGAAGACCATCGCGAGCCCGAGGTAGCGGCTGGCCTTGGCCGCGAGCATGGCTCCCTGGGGCGAGAGCCGTTGCTGGCCGCGGCGCTGCGCCACGCGCGACACGAAGAGGATGAGCGGCACGCCGACGAGCAGGAGAACGGCCAGCCGCAACGCGCTCATCAGATATGGGACGCTGCCGAGGAAGCGGTTCAGCTCGACGACCAGGTCGCGGAGGAGAGTCATGACAGCGCCTCCTTTGGACGAGGCATGGTGTGGTCCGGGTCAGCCCATCAGCCACTGACCGGCCCGGAAGCGACTCATGAAGGTGTTCGCCGGCACCGCCTGGCGGGCCGGGGTGAGTAGCGGCGCCTGGGGTTCGGCGGCGGGCGCGGCCTGGCCGATCTCCAGGTCGCCGTAGGCGCCGCCACCCAGGTAGGCCAGTCCGACCTCGCTGGTCCACAGATGCTCGCGGCCGCGGTAGATCGCCAGCGAGGCGACCTCCAGGCAGACCCTCTCGAACGCGACGGGTCGGTCGTCTCGGTTGCGCAGCCGGAGGGTGCACACGGCCCGGTGCGGCCGGGGCGGCAGCTCCTGCGGCGAGCGCCGCGCCTGCGTGCGCATGCCGTAGCACAGCACGCCGCTCACCGGGTCGCCGAACCAGGAGCTGCTCAGGCGCACGCTGGGGACATCCAGCAGGCGCACGGCGCCGCCCACCAGCAGGCCGATCCAGCACGGCAGCAGCCCGTAGAACACCCCTTCGGCGCCGCCGGCCAGGTGCAGCGGGATCTCCGGGCGCAGGACCAGCGGCCGGTCGGGCAGTTCCGGGCGCAGCGAGAGCGTGCGATCGCCGCCGGCTGCGGCGAACCGCTGCCACTGCAGGCCGGCCGGCTCCTGGCGCAGCGCAACAGCCTCCACGAGCGCCTCCTCGCGCTCGGGAACGTGCTCGTACGCCACCCACCATTCGCCGTCGCCGGCGCGGCGGACCCACAGATCCAGGGCGCCGATCTGCCAGTACCGCACGCCGTCGTCGGGAAAGGTGGCTGGGGCAGTGCTGAAGTGCATGGCTCGTCCTCGCGCAGGCGGTGGGAGACGACTGCCGACAAGGTACGCATGGCTGCCGCCGTCCGGCAGCGGTGGCTGCGACCAGGCAGCCGGCCAGGCCTGCGGCCAGCAAGCCGGCGCCTGCCGGCGGCTTGCTCGGCGGGCCCGCCGCATGCTATGTAGACGCTGGCCGCGGTGCCACGTCCTTCGCCGGAGAATGTCCCATGGCCGCTGCCCTGCCGAATCTGGAGCCGCTGCCCCAGCAGGTGCGGGTGAGCGGGGAAGCGTTTCCTTGCCCGGCGGCCGTCTGCCTGCTCGACGCGGCCAGCGACAGCGCCCGCCAGTGCGTCCGGGAGAGCGCGCGCCGCTGGCAAGTGCCCGTGGGCGCGCCGGGCTATCCGGTGCTGGCCGGCCTGCGCACCGACCGCGAGGTGGCGCGCCAGGCCGCGCCGCTGGGGCTGCTCGACGGCGATCTGCCGGCCGAAGGCTACGCGCTGCGGACCAGTCCCGAGGGAGCGATCCTGGTGGGCGCAGATCAGCGCGGGCTGGGCTACGGCCTGGACACCTTGTGGCAGCTGGTCGGCACGCGGCCGCACGTGCCCGCCGTCACCATCCACGACTGGCCCGACATGCCGGTCCGCGGCGTCTTCCTGACCTGGCGCCTGGGACCCACCGACCCGCAGGTCATGGCCGAGCTGATCGGCCTGCTGGCGCGCTACCGCATCACGCACCTGTGCCTCGAGCTGGAGCGCGGGTTGCGGTACGAGTCCCATCCCGAGGTGGCCGCCCCCTGGGCGATGCGCAGGGACACGGCAGCGGGCCTGGCGACCGCGCTCGCCGCGGCCGGTATCGAGCTGGTGCCCATGGTGCCAACCCTGAACCACGTCGAGTACCTGCTGAAGGCCCATCCGGAGCTGGCCGAGGACCCGGACCTGGCCCACCCGGGTTGGTACTGCCCCAACCGGCCGGAGACCTGGCGCCTGGTGGACGCGCTGCTGGACGAGGTGGTGGAGCTGTTCCAGCCGCGGCTGCTGCACGTGGGCCACGACGAGATCGTCAGCGAGTACGAGCCCAGCCGGCGCCGGTCCGTGCGGTGCTGCCCGGCCTGCCGCCGCCAGGATGCGGCCGCGTGGTTCGCGGCGCACGTGCAGCGGGTTCGCGACCTGCTGGCCGGCCGCGGCGTGCGGACGATGATGTGGGCGGACATGCTGCTGACCCCCGACCAGCACCTCGGGCACGGAGCCAGTCTGGGCAGCCACTACGGCGGCCCGCCGGATCGCATCCACCGCGCCGTCGCCCTGCTCCCGCGCGACATCGTGCTGTGCGACTGGCACTACGAGGTGACCGGCGACTATCCCTCGTACGAGTTCCTGCTCGGGGAGGGCTTCACCGTCCTGGCCTGTCCCTGGAAGGCGGAGAGCATCCTCACGTTCGCGCACCGGGTGCACCGGCAGCGACAGGCGCTGGCGGCCGCGGCCGGCTCGCTGCCGGGTCTGCGTGCGGTGCGGCCGGCGGCGCTGGCGCAGGCCCCGGGGCTGCTGTGCACCAACTGGTGCGCGGTCGACGCGAGCCATGCCGCCGAGCTGGCCGAGCAGGTCCGCTGGGCAGGCGAATTCGCCTGGACCGCCGACCGCGCTGCGTGGCTGAGCCCGCCGACAGCCGCGCTGCTGCGCCTGCTGGACGGCCCCAATCCCACGCGCGACTTGCCGCCCGGGCCGTTCGCCGTGGACCTGGCTCTGGGCCGGCTGGAAGGGGGGCTGTCGTGGACCGCCGGCACCATCGCCGGGCAGGATGGCGACGGGATGACGCTCAAGGCGCAGCGGACCGGCTGGCTGCTGGTGCTGCTGACCGCCGCGCCCGGCTGCTGCTTCGCGCGGGTGGAGGCGGCAGTCGAGGGGCAGCCAGCAGGGCCGGTCGCCATCAGCGTCAGCACGGGGGCGGGCGGCCCTGCTGGC
>CAZPXM010000026.1:0-35275 GCA_964591015.1 uncultured Gemmatimonadaceae bacterium | reverse complement strand
CGTCGTACAGCCAGCAGAACATGCCGTGCGCGCGCGCCGCCGCGGCCGCGGCGGCCACCCAGCCCAGGAAGCTCTCGCCCAGGTACGGAGTGCGGATGCCCTCGATGAAGTCGCCCTTGCGGAAGTCGTCGGGCATCGGGTGGACGAAGAAGCCGCCGAACCCGTTGGCAGCCATGTCCGCCACCTGCTGCCGCAGCGTGGCCAGGTCCGCGTCGGCATTCCAGAGCCACATGATCATCGGCCGGAACGCTGCCTCCGGCTGGCGAAATGCCTCGGGATCCAGCCGCGCTGGCACTGCTCGCTCGCGGAAGCTCATCCTCGCTCTCGACTGGACTGACCGGCCCGCGGCTGGCCGGCGGGCGCCTCTGCGGATGCCTGCGGCGGCACCCGGCGTTGCCGGGGCCCGCTGGCCATCGCTACCTACCGATCCACCGCTACCTACCGGTCCAGCAGCCAACCGTAGCTGGCCGGGTCCTCCCCGTACGCCGCGAGCAACTCGCCCGCCACGTACACCGGCGCCCCGGTGAACAGGGCCAGCGCGATGGCATCGCTGGGGCGCGCGTCGACGCACATGCGTCTGTCCCGTCCCTGCAACCCGACCTCGCCGATGAACACGCCGCCCTCGACGCGGAGCATGCCGGCATGGTCCATCTGCGCCCCGCCGGCCGCCAGGAGCTCCACGAGCACCTCCTGAGGGGGAATCGCCGCCAGCGACTCGCCATGGAGCCGCGCGTGGATGACGCTGCCCTCGCAGATGCCGATCGCGAACGACAGCGCGACGCTCTCGGCCGCGTCGATCAGCACCAGCCGCAGCCCGGTGGTCAGCGTCACGTCGAGGACCCGCATCTCGACCTGTTCCGGAAGTGCCTGGCACAGCGGCCCCGCTGGCCGGGCTGCCGGGAGCGACGAGGGCACTTCCGCGACAGGCCAGGCATGCTTGCCGGTCACACCAGGCTGAACCGCGTATGCCGCCACCAGCGCCGCCGTGCCCAGAATCGGCGCGCCGGCACGCTGGGCGATCGCCAGGGCATCGCCCGCCGACGCCGGCACCTGCCGCCGCCCGGCCGATCCGCGCAGCGTCAGCGTGGCGGCGGGCGGGCCGGGCCGCCCGCCGGCGGCCGCGTCCAGCTCGACCCGCTCCACCTGCACGTCCAGGCTCTCGGCGGCAGCCGCGAACAGGTCAGGAGTCAGCGGCCGCGCCGCAGCCATCCCGTGCAGACGGGTGTAGATGTTGTACCCCTCGCAGTCGCTCACCGGCACCAGCAGCGCCTGGCTGTCCGGCGTGACCAGCAGCACCGTGGGCGTCCCATCCACCTGGAAGACGACCTCGCCGATGCTCAGGCGTACCGGCTCCGCCACCGCCCCTCCCGCCGGGGCGCCCGTGCCGGCGTCGCCGCCGCAGCCCAGCCCCAGCGTGCCGGCCAGCAGCGTGGCCGCGCGGACGCCGACCCGGCGCCAGCGCCGGCGGACGGCGGCCGGGCGCGAAGCGGCGGATGGGGCGAGGACGAGCCGGGGTGCCATGCAGGCAGCTCCTGGTCGAGCGCCGCGCTGGCGAGCATTGCGCGGGGCCAGCTCCGGATCGGCGCCGCCCCGTGCGGGCTGCCCTCGCCAAGGTCGCCAAGCGCCGGGCGGCGAGCAAGGGGCAGGCGCGGGGGCCGGGTGGGCCCATCGCGGCCCAGGCCTCGCTGGCGCTGGCCGCCCCGATGGCGCTTCTTCTGCGCACCACCGGGAGCGCCTCAGATGACCGAGAACCGTCCGCCCTGCGTCTTCTGCGCGATCGTGGCCGGGCAGGCGCCCGCCTATCGGGTGGCCGAGTCCGCGTCCAGCCTGTGCATCCTGGACATCCAGCCGCTGGCCGCCGGGCACTGCCTGGTCATCCCCAAGCGGCACGTGCAGTGGTGGCATGACCTGGACGCCGCGGAGACCGCCGATCTGTTCGGCCTGGCGCGGCGCGTGGCCCGCCGCCTGATGGTGGTGTACCGACCGGACTTCGTCTGTCAGTACGCCCGCGGCCGGCGCATCCCGCACACCCACATCTTCCTGGTGCCCAGCTTCGCCGGCGACCCCGTGGACCGCCACTTCAACGCCCTGGAGGGGTTCCAGGAGTCGGCCCGCAGCCGCGCCGACATGGCCTCGCCCGAGGCGCTCCGCCGCGTGGCCGACAGCCTGCTCGTCCCCGAGTAGGCGCGCCCCGGCAGGCGTCGTGGGCGCGCCACGGGCCGGGCGCGCCACGGGCCGGCGACAACCCCGGAGAGGCCGATGGCCCTGAACGAGCCCCAGAGGCGACACGTGCTGTCCTCGTTCATCCATGTGGACGGCCTGCTCGGCCACATCGAGACGCTGCTGGCCAGCCGTGGCGACGTCAACCCGCTGGCGCGCCATGCAGACGATCTGAGCGGGCCGCAGCGGGAGAGAACTGCCGCAGGCATCGCGCAGATACGAGCGCAGATGGTAGCCGCCCTGGAGCGGCTCGGCATCGCGCTGCCGTCTTCCGGGGCCAGCAGCCGCTGGGCCGCCCGCACCGGCCTGATGAGCGTCCTGACCACTCTGGCGGAGCTGGAGCCGAAGCGCCTCGGCGGGTACGGGGCCCTGGCCAAAGAGGACGCCCGCGCCCTGACCGCCTGCCTGGACGAGCTGGAAGGGTCTGTGCAGGCGCTGATCGACTACCTGGGCACGGGAGCAGAAAGGAGACGCCGAGAGGGGCCGGCGCCGTGATTCACGCGACGGGCGCGGCCGGGCTGCCGCCCGCGCCGCGGACCAGCCGCTCGCGCAGCGTCGTGATCCGACCGCGGCTCTCGGTGCGCCGCACCGCGATCGCCAGCGCCTTGCGCGTGCCCACGAGGATCACCAGCCGGCGGCCGCGCGTGATGCCGGTGTAGAGCAGGTTGCGCTGCAGCATCATGTAGTGCTGGGTGTGGATGGGCAGCACCACGCACGGGTACTCCGAGCCCTGGCTCTTGTGCACCGTCACCGCGTAGCTCAGCGTGACCTCGTCGAACTCGTCGTACAGGTAGACCACCGGCCGCCCGTCGAACTCGATGGTCGCCGCGCGTTCCTCGTCGTCCAGGCGCACGATGCGGCCGATGTCGCCGTTGAACACGTCCTTCTCGTAGTCGTTGCGGGTCTGCATGACCTTGTCGCCGACGCGAAAGGTCAGGCCGAACCGCTGGATGCCGGGGGCGTGCGGGTTCAGGGCCTGCTGCAGCGCCTGGTTGAGGTTGCGCGCGCCGAGCACACCCCGCTGCATCGGCGTCAGTACCTGCACGTCGTCGCGCGGATCCAGGCCGATCTTGCGGGGGATGTGCTCGGTGACCAGGCGCAGGACGAGTCGCGCCGCGTCTTCCGGGGCCGCGGCTTCCACGAAGTAGAAATCGCTCTCGCCCGGATCGGCCACCCTGGCGCGGGGGTACTCCGGCATCTGTCCCTGGTTGACGCGATGCGCGTTGGTGACGATCTGGCTGGCCGCGGCCTGGCGGAACACCTGCGTGAGCCGGCACACCGGCACCGTGCCGGAGTCGATGATGTCGCGCAGGACCATGCCGGGACCGACCGAGGGCAACTGGTCCACGTCGCCGACCAGGATCAGCACGGCGTGGTCGGGCACGGCGCGGATGAGCTGGTGCGCCAGCACCAGGTCGAGCATGCTCGACTCGTCCACCACGAACAGATCGCCGGCCAGCCGCCGCGCCGCATCGCGCCGGAACTGGCCGGTCTGCGGCTCGAACTCCAGCAGCCGGTGGACGGTCTTGGCCTCCATGCCCGTGGTCTCGGCGAGCCGCTTGGCCGCCCGGCCGGTCGGCGCGCACAGCACCGCGCGCAGCCGCCTGCTCTGCAGGATCTCGAGGATGGCCCGCACCACCGTGGTCTTGCCCACGCCCGGACCGCCGGTGATCACCAGCACCTTGCGCGTGCACGCCAGGCGCACGGCCTCGCGCTGGGCCGCTGCCAGGGTCATGCCGACACGTTGCTGCACCCACTCGATCGCCTGGTCCAGGTCGAAGGGCGGGCAGGGCGGCAGCCCCTGCGCCAGCCCCACCAGACTGGCCGCCAGCCGCTCCTCGGCCGCATCGAGGGCCGCCAGGTACACCAGCGGCGCCTCCGGCCGCAGGCAGCGCTCGACCAGACGCCCCTCGGCCAGCAGCGTGGCGACGGCCTCGTGGACGAGCGGGGCGGGTATCTCCAGCATCTGCGCGGCCCGCTCGGCCAGCTCGGCGCGCGGAAAAGCGCAGTGCCCCTCCTCGGTGAGCGTGCCGAGCACGAACTCGACCCCGGCGCGGGCGCGGATGGGCGCCTGCGGCTCGACCCCCACGCTGGCGGCGATCTGGTCGGCGGTCCGGAAGCCGATGCCCCAGATGTCCTGCGCCAGCCGGTAGGGATTGCCGGTGACCACGGAGATGGCGCTGTCGCCGTAGGTCTTGTAGATGCGGTAGGCCCGCGCCGTGCTGACGCCATGGCTGTGCAGGAAGACCATGATCTGGCGCACGGCCCGCTGCTCGGCCCAGGCAGCCTGGATGCGCTCCTGCCGCTTGGGCCCGATGCCCTCGACGTCGCGCAGGCGCGCGGGATCCTGCTCGATGACATCGAAGAGCCGGGCGCCAAAGGCCGCCACCAGCCGCCGGGCGAATGCCGGTCCGATGCCGCGGACCAGGCCCGAGGCCAGGTACTTCTCGATGCCCTCGGCGGTGTCCGGCCGCGCCGTGCGCACGGTCTGTGCCTGGAACTGCTGGCCGTGCTCGCGGTCCACCACCCAGGCGCCCTCCGCCTCCAGCCACTCGCCCGCGCTCACCGCCGGCATGGTGGCCACCACGGTCACCAGGTCGCGGTGGCCGCGCGCCTTGACGCGCAGCACGGCGAAGCCGGTCTGGTCGCTGTGGAAGGTGACCCGCTCGATCTGACCGCCGAGATGCTCCAGCGCCTCACTCGTCATGGGCCGGCCCCCGCCCGCCGTCGTCCGGCGGCAACACCGCGGCAGCGGCACCGCGCGCCCTGGCCCGCCGCCGGTCCGGCGGGCCGCTCGCCCGCGCGCTCACTCGAAGCAGGGACGCGTGTACGTCGGCCGATGCGCCAGTCGCTCGAGCCCCAGGCGCAGCCGCGCCTGCGCCCCCGGGCCGAGCCGCACGCGCAGGTGGCGCTCGTGCACGGGCGCCGGCGGTGCCTCGCTGCCGTCGGCGGCGACGTCGCTGAACTCGTGCTCGGCGCAGGCGCCCGCCTGCAGCAACACCTCGCGACCGTCGAGGATGTCGGTATTGACCAGGTGCACGTGGATGTGGCGAGCGCCGATCTCGTCGACCAGCGCGGCCACGCCCGGCGGCAGTCCGGGGCGGCGCGCGGCCGGATCGAAGTACCGCACGGCGGCGTGCACCAGCCCCCCGTGGTACACCGCGCACGGCGTGCCCATGGCCATCTGCAGCAGGCCCTCGGGGACCACCGGGTTGATGTTCTGCCAGTGATGGACATCCTGCCAGGCAGGCCCGTCGTTCCAGGTGGTCCAGTCCACGCTCTCGCCGTCGATGCGGTCCAGCCGCCGCTGCATCTCGGCATGGGTGGTCTGCAGGACGCGCCGCGGGAAGTCGGGGTTGCGCCCGAGCGCGTATTCGAACCACTCGTGGATGCCGAAGCTGCCGGCCTTGCCGCAGCGCGGCAGGGGCTGATCGCCGGGCAGGGGCCGGTCGCCGTAGCGCGCCTCGATCCGGTCCAGGTCCTGCTGCTGCCAGCCCACGGCGTACGCGTGCATGAGCAACCGCAGCACGGGGCTGGCGGTGTGCGGGATGTACTGGAACCAGCCCCGATCACCGTGCCGATTCGGGATCATGATCTGGCCGTTCTCCACCCGGCGCATCTCCCACAGACGGTCGGCCTGCGAACGGAACAGCTCCAGCCAGGAAGGATCGCCGGTCAACAGCGTGGCGTTGCAGCCCGCGTTGCACAGCGCCTCCAGCATCACGGTCCCTCCGTGCGGCCAACGCCAGCCGTAGTACCCGCCCCACCACTTGCCGCCCAGGCGCTCCCCGATCTTGCCGCTGGGCCCCACGTTGTCGGGGATCAGACCCCCGTTGGCCCGGGTGCGCTCCATCCAGGCCGCCAGGTAGTCCAGCACCCACTGCCGGTAGCGCTCGTCGCCCGTGTAGAGATAGGCGTTGGTCACCAGGCTGGTCGCGTTGAGGTTCAGCGGCACGTCGCCCGGCACCATGCGCTCGTTCATCAGGCGGAGGATCTGGGCGAAGACCGCCTCGTCGGTCCAGTCGGCCTTGGCGAAGGGATCGGCCGCATCCACGCCGGGAATGTCCTCGTACGGCGCCAGGTAGTGCGACAGGTTCTCGCGGTGGGTCAGCCAGTCCTCGGCCGTCATCGCGAAACAGGGCCCGCGGGAGCCGTTGATGGGCGAGCGGATGAGCTTGTGCTCGGCGTCCCAGTTCGGCGCCAGCGGATCGTCGCCGAGGTACATCGCGGCGAACTTGAGCGCGCGCTGCCGATCCACGTAGTGCTCCGGGTCGGCCAGCCCGAAGTAGTGCAGGAACGTGTAGGACTCGCCGTGGTGCATCCAGTCGTAGTAGCCGGCGAACTCGCGGCTGACCGTGCCGAAGTGCGTGAACTGCCAGGTCACCGCGTTCCACAGCCGGCGCGCCATGGCGTGGAGCGGCTCGCCGCCGCCGAGGATGTAGAGCAGCGGGAAGGAGAGATAGCTCTCGTACCCGTCGTCCGAGCCATCCATGCCCGGCCACGCCTCGCGCCAGATGAACGTGCCGTCCGGCCGGGTGTACTTGGCCACGAAGCGCGGCGCCGCCGCCTCCATCAGGCACATCAGATGGCGCTGCTGAATCGCCCAGTCAGGCGGCATGCTCCGCCCGCCAGCGGTGATCGTGTGCATGGTCGCTGTCTCCCCGAGTCTCCTGCTGCCGGCCCGGCAGCCCCGGCGGGCCCGCCCGACGGGCCAGACCCGCGCCTAACCTACGCCGGCCGATTCGTCTTGGCCACGGCTGCCGCGGACGGCTGGCCGGCGCCGGCCGGCTCGCCCGGGCCGCCGCGCCCGCACCGCAGCCGCGGGGGTGGCCGCCACTGCTCGAACCATCAGGGCGGCCCGGCCGCCCCCATGAGCTCCGCGTGGGACGCCCACCGTCGACGCGCCCGATCCCAGGCACACACGCCGGTGAGGTCGTGCCGGCGAATCCAGCCGTCCACGGCCTGGAGGTACTCCGGCCCGTCCACCTCCCACAGCGCACTCCAGGATGGCGGGCGCTGCCCCGAGTACCCGTTGAGGGTAGGCAGGCCGAAGTGCTGCGCGATCTGCCAGGCGTCGAGCTGGAGCCGCGTGAGCCGGCGGGCATCCGCCGGCTCGCCCGCCGGCCGGGTCGGGCAGTACAGGTACATCGCCGCGCACGCCGCTGGCGGCGCCGGCATCCCGGCGGTGACCTGACGCGCCTCCGCGACCGTCCAGCCAGCCATGGCCCCGGCCTCGACGCTGTTCTCCAGCGCCAGCGCCAGGCACAGCAGCGCGCCGCCCAGCGCTGCCGCCGGCTGCCAGCGCCCGCCGCGCGCGGCCGCCCGCGCCATGCCGGCGTCCACGCACGCAGCCACGCACAACCCCGCCGGCAGGGTGAGTATGAGCTGGTACCGGGCGACGGCCCGCAGGGCGGCCGCGCCCGGCAAGAGGCCATGGGCGAGGCGCCACGCCGACCGGCAGGACCCCCACTTCACGATGGCGAGCATGGACAGCACCAGGCCGAGGCCGCACGCACCCACCAGCGAGTCGCGGCCAGGCCGGCAGCGGGGCGTGGCAGCCGCCACCGCGCCTGGCGCGTCAGGGGCCCGGTTCGACCGCCACACCAGCACCGGCCCGGCGACGGCAAGCACCAGGGTCAGCAGCGGGAAGCCGACCTGTTGCTCGGGGTTGGCGACCGGCAGCCGCTGCGCCAGCGAACCATAGACCAGGTTGTGCGGCGAGGCGCACAGCAGTTGCCACCAGCGGGGCAGGTACCGGCACACGTCCTGCCAGTCGCGCCAGCCGCACAGCCGCAACGCGGGCCAGTAGAGCAGGGCCAGCGGCACCAGCAGCACCGCCAGCAACAGGCAGTAGAGCCCGATCTCTGCCGGATGGGCCGCGACGAAGGCCCTCACCGCGGCGACCGGCCGGCAGCCCCACCGCCTGCCCACGACCGCCCAGATCGTCAGCGCCGTGGTCGCGAACAGGGCCGCGAAGTACGCGGTGTAGTAGCTGGTGTACCACAGCAGCGCGATCAGCGCCACCACCGCGAACCCACTGGCCAGGCGTGGCCCGAGCGGGCCGTCCGACTGCCCGGCAGCCGGGACACCCGTCGGCACGCCGGCGGCCTGGCGGCCGGCGGTCGCCTGGCGGCGGCCCGGACGCGCCGCCGCGCCGAGAAACCGCACCACCGCGATCAGCAGCGGCGGCACCAGCGAGAAGGCGAACAGCTGCGTGTGCCCGGCCCGCACCGAGTAGGCGCTGCCGTACGCGCCCACGATGGTCCCTGCCAGGCTGGCCAGCAGCCCGAACCCGAGCTCGCGGCGCAGCAGCCAGTACAGGCACGCACTGCCCGCGGCGTGCACGGCGATCAGGGCAAGCTTGTTCGCCAGCAGCATGTCGACCCCCGCCGCG
Source organism: uncultured Gemmatimonadaceae bacterium (assembly GCA_964591015.1). Lineage (GTDB taxonomy): Bacteria > Latescibacterota > UBA2968 > UBA8231 > UBA8231 > SLHA01. Next base: position 26,661 of record CAZPXM010000026.1, on the reverse strand, counting down.
CGCAGGGCGACGTACGGAGGGGCCAGACCCAGCAGCAGATCCCCGTATCCCAGCGTGCCGCGCTGCGGATGGTAGATGGGCAGCGCGGCGATGGCGGCCCGGCCGCGGCAGACCGCGAACCAGTGCTCGAGCAGGAAGCTGTTCAGCCGCGCGTCCCCCGCGTCGCCGATGAGCCGCCCCGCCGGCAGTGCGCCGCGGAAGAACCAGGCCTCCAGACCGGCCAGCAGCAGCAGGACGAGGCTGCGGCGCCAGGCGCCAGACCACCGCATGGGTGCCGATAGAAGCTGCAGAGGACCGTCTCCAGAGGATCCGCGCCGTGGCGAGCAGGCCACGGCGGTCGCTGGGCGGCATGGATAGGGCAGGCACGGCCCTCGCGCAAGTCCGGCCCCGGATGCAGGCTGCCAGCCATCCGGTTGACGGCACGGACCTCGCGACCTACGCTGCAGGCGCCCTACTGGTCGGCTGTCGCCTCGGCGCCCGCTTCGCAGCCGCTGCGGCTGCCCCCTTCTTCTGTGAGGATGCGATGACCTGTCCGGCTGCCGCTGTTGCGCCCGAGCCCAATGCCTACCTCGACGTGGATCGCCTGCTCGTCGGCGACATCATGACCTCGCGCACTGCCATGGACGTGCTGGAAGTGCTGTGCGACGACTGCGGGTCGCGTTTCGCGGGGACCCCTGGCGAACGGCGAGCCGTCGAGTACGTCGCCGACTACTGGCGCGCGGTCGGCCTGGAGAACGCGCGCCTGGAGGAGTACGCCTACACCGGCTGGACCCGGGGCCCGGCCGCGCTGGAGATCCTGGCGCCGGCGGCCCGCTCCCTGGACTGCATCTCGCTGCCCTACTGCCCGGCCGGTCAGGTGGAGGCGGAGCTGCTCGATCTCGGCTGCGGCACGCCCGAGGCGTTCGCGCGCAGCCAGGCGCTGATTCCGGGCAGGATCGTCATGGTCAGCTCGGCCTCGCCGCCCGGCTACGGTCGCTGGATCCACCGCAAGGAGAAGTACGAGCGGGCCGTGCTGGCTGGTGCCGCGGCGTTCCTGTTCGTCGGGGAGATCGCGGGCGCCGGCCCGGAGACCGGCTCGCTGGAGTCGGATGCCGTGGCGCCGATTCCCGGCTTCTCGGTGGCCCTGGAAGACGGCACCCTGCTGGCGCGCCTGGCGCGCCGCCACGGCCCCCTGCGGCTGCGACTGGTGGCCAGCGATCGGCACGCGCCGCGCACGTCGTGGAACGCGGTGGCCGAGCTCGCCGCCAGCCCGGGCAGCGACCAGGCCAGCCAGCTCGTGCTGGTCGGCTGCCACTACGACGGCCACGACATCTCCCAGGGCGCCGTCGACCCTGCCTCGGGCGTGGCGATCATGCTGGAGATGGCTCGCGTCCTGGCGGCGCACGCCCGGCCGCGACTGCGGCGCACCGTGCGCTTCGTAGCCTTCGGCACCGAGGAGATCGGGCTGACGGGCTCGCGCCGCTACGTGGCGGCACACGGCGACGAGGCCGATCGCTGGCGCTTCATGCTCAACCTGGACGGGGCGGGCGGGGCCGGCCGCAAGGGCTTCGTCCTGCACGCCTGCCCCGAGCTGGAGCCCTATTTCTGCCGCGTGGCCGCGCAACTGGCCGGCGAGGTCCCGGTCGGCCAGAAGGTGCACTCTGCCTCGGATCACTTCCCCTTTCTGCTGGCCGGCGTGCCCACTGGCAGTCTGGGGGATCCGGAGCGCCCGCCGGCAGGCCGCGGGTACGGCCACACGGCCTGGGATACCGTGGACAAGGTGCGGCTGGCCGACCTCCAGGAGGGCGCCGCCGTGTGCGCGCGGCTGGTGCTGCGGCTGGCGGCCGACGCGCAACTGCCGTGGCAGCGCCGCACGCCGGCGCAGGTGCAGCACATCGTGGACACTGCCGCGGGACTGGAGGGCTACCGCCTGTCGCTGGAGCTGGCCCGCCGCCGCCGGGAGCGGGACGGCCAGACCCGAGGCTGAGGCCGCAGGCACGCGCCCCAACGGCCGCGCCTGGCCGCGCCTGGCCGCGCGGTTCTACATCCCGTAGGGGAACGTCTTCAGGTCGATGACGCCGCTGGCGCGCACGTCGCGCAGCGCCCGGGCGTAGGCGAGCAGGACGCGCAGCGAGTACTCCAGCCGCGCCCGCAGGGCGGCGTCCTGCTCGTCGGCCGGCTGCTCGCCGTGCAGCACCTGGTTGACGTTGCGCACGATCACGTGATCGGGGATGTAGCAGAGCCGCGTGTTCTTGTAGCTGCTGGCCCGCAGTTCCACCACAGGATAGGCACCGCCCAGGCCGGCGGACACCGCGACGATGAGGGCCGGCTTGTGGGCCAGCAGACTCCCCGAGCACAGCAGGAAGAAGTTCTTCAGGCCGGCCGGCACCATGCCCGACCACTCCGGCGCGACGATGACGAAGCCGTCGGCGCGGCGCAGCTCGGCGGCAATGGGCTTCCACAGAGCGGTCCAGCGTTCCTCGCCCTCCCACGCGCCCTCGTCCCACAGCGGCAGCGGGTTGCCGGCCAGCGAGAACACGTAGGTTCCGCCAGCACCCAGCCCGGGCAGCACGCCGGCCACGTACCGGGCGACGCGGTCCGATTCCGGTTGGCGGCGGTGGCTGCCGGCGATGATCGCGATCTGCATCGGCGTGTCCTCCTCGAACCGCGCCGCGTGTCCTTCCCGCGGCGCGGCGCCATGGCTGCCGATCTGCGTGCGGCCGGCGTTCGGCGCGGCGCTCACATCCAGACGAGCTGCAGCAGCAGATGGGCCACCGCCACCGCGGCCACCGAGAAGGGAACGCTGATGGCCAGGTAGCGCCGCAGGTCGACCTTGACACCCTCCCGGTCCAGGATGCCGCAGGCGAACACGTTGGCCGTGGCGCCCACCGGCGTGACGTTGCCGCCCACGCCGGTGCCGATCAGCATGCCGTAGAGGAACGGCCAGGGCTCCATGCCGAACGAGGCCGCCAGGTTCTGGCACACGGGAATCATCAGGATCGTGTAGGGCACATTGTCGATGAACGAGGACAGGGCCACCGATACCCAGATGAGGAACGCCAGCATGGCGCTGGGCGTGTCGATGCCCAGGCGGAGGATCGCCGCAGCGAAGTCCTGCAGCCAGCCTGCGAGGTTCAGCGCGTGGATCACCACGAAGACGCCCAGGATGAAGAAGAACGAGTTCCAGTCGAAGTCGAGCAGCATCTCCTTCAGGTCGCGGCGGCCCATCGCCAGGGCGATGAGGCCGGCGGCCAAGCCGACGACGCCCGGCCGCACGCCGAACTCCGGGCCCACCAGCAGACCGGCGACGCCCAGGACGAACAGCATCGAAGCGCCCAGGGTGGCCGGGGGCGGCGTCGGCCGCACCTCCACGGGCCGGCGCAGGCGGCGGAAATGGAACAGCAGCACGCCCATCGCCACCAGCACCGCCACCAGGGTGATCGTTCCCAGACCGACCCTGCCCTGGAACACGTAGAAATCCAGCGGCTTCATGCCGGTCTCCAGGGCCAGGATGATCGGCGGCGGATCGGCGACCATCGTCAGCGTGGTGACGACGTTGGAGCTGATGGCAATGCCGATGATGTAGGGAAACACGTCCGACTTCATCATGCGCCCGACCGCCAGGGCCACCGGCGCCATCATCAACACCACGCCGACGTTCTCCATGAAGGCGGACAGCAGCGCGGTCAACCCGCACAGGGCCAGGATGACGTTCTTCTCCACGGTGAGACAGTCCACCAGCATGTCGGCGATGTGCTCGGGCACCCGGCTCTTCATGAAGACGAACGAGACCATCATGAAGCCCCAGTAGATGCCCATGACGTCCCACTTGATGGCCTCGTTCAGGGCTTGTGCCGGCGACAGCGCGCCGGTCAGGAGCAGCACCGCTGCCGCGCCGAGCGACGCATAGGCGATCTTGATCCGGCGGCTGAGGGCCAGGCCGTAGCAGGCGGCGAACGCCACCAGGACGAGGGTCCGATGCAGCTCAGGCATGGTTCGCTCCACAGCCGGGCGCGCTGGCTGCCGCGCCCCGCAGCTCGCGAGAGTCCGCTAGAACACGGACTCGGGTTCGTAGTAGCGCGCGGCGTTCTCGCGCGTGATCAGCTCCGCGGCCAGGATGATCGTCTCGGGGGGGGGGTGTTCTGGTAGAACTCCGGCAGCCCCTCGCCCCGGGCGCCGTGCACGCCGACGCTCACCGCCGAGGCGGCCATGTTCGGATGGTAGGTCACGTCCGCCTGGAGCCGCGGGTCGGAGCCGTCCATGATGATCTTGATGATGTCCTTGGACCCGGCGCCGCCCATGAACCACTTGACGTCCGTCCGCCCCGACTCCGCGTAGGCCTGCAGCGCGCCCTTCAGCACGTCGTCGTCCTGGGCGAAGACGGCGTCTATGTGCGGGTACTTCTGCAGGTAGTTCTCCATGATCTCCATGCCCTTCTGGGTGGACCAGTAGGCAGGCTGCGAGTCGAGGATCTCGATGCCGGGATACCGGGCGATGACCGCCTCGAAGGCCTGCACGCGCTCGGTATTGATGGGCACCGGCATGCCTTCCAGGACGACCATCTTGCCGCTGCCGCCCATGGCGCTGGCCAGCCACTCGCCCGAGACGCGGCCCAGACCCGGGTTGTCGCCGGCGATGTAGACGTCGTAGGCCTTTTCCGTCAGGCCGCGATCGACGACCACGGTGAAGATGCCCTTCGCGTAGGCTTCCTTGACCACGGGCGTCACCGACGCATCGTGCGGCAGGATGACCAGCGCGTCGATGTCCTGCACGATGAAATCCTCCACCACGGCCGCCATCGCCGCCGCGTCCGCCGCCGTCTTGAACAGGAACTCGACGTTCGCGTCGCGGGCCTGCCAGTCCCGGATCGCCTTCTGGGTCCACCAGACCACGCCGCCGGTCCAGCCGTGGTCGGCGGTGGGCACGGTCACGCCGATCTTCACCCGCTTGCCCTTGCCCGCCGCGCCCGCGCCCGCGCCGCTGTCGGGCTCCCGACCCGGCCCGCCGCAGCTCGCCAGCCCGGCCAGCGCGACCAGGCTGCCCAGAACGACCGCCGCCAGCTTCTGCATGTTGCCCCTCCGGTGTGCTGCCCGGCACCACAGACTCAGGCGCGGCGGTGTGCCTGGTACTGCACCAGCACCGCCAGGATGATCACCGCGCCCTTCACCGTGCCCTGCAGGTACGGCGAGACGCCCAGCATGTTGAGCATGTTGTTGATGATGCCGAGGATGATGGCGCCCAGCACGGTGCCGAGCACCGCGCCCGAGCCTCCCGCCATCGAGGTGCCGCCGATCACCACCGCCGCGATGGCGTCCATCTCGTAGTACAGACCCATGTTGGACGAACTCACCGCATTCAGCCGCGAGCCGAACATCACGGCCGTCACGCCCACGGTGAAGCCGGTAAGCACGTAGGTGACGAAGCGCACCAGCTCGACGCGGATGGCCGAATACCGCGCCACCTGCTCGTTCGCCCCCACCGCGAGCACGTAACGGCCGTACCGCGTGCGCGTCAACAGCACCTGGAGCGCGACGGCCAGCGCCAGGAACAGCCAGACGGGGATGAACAGCCCCAGCAGCGAGCCGGCGCCCAGCCGCCGGTAGGCGTCGCTGACGCAGCGGTACTCGCCGGCGTCGATGCAGTACAGCGTCAGCGAGCGGAAGATCGACATGGTGCCGAGCGTCGCCACGAACGGGGCGATGCGGCACCGCGTCACCAGCACGCCGTTCAGCGCTCCGCCCGCCATGCCCACGCCCAGGGCGGTGAGCACCCCCAGACCGATGCTGACCGGGCCGCCGCCGGTGGCGTTGATCACCAGGATGGCCAGGCCGCCGGCCATGGCCGCCAGCGAGCCCACGGACAGATCGATGCCGCCGCCGATGATCACGAACGTCATGCCGAGCGCGATCGTCCCCGCATAGGAGACCTGGCGCAGGATGTTCAGCAGGTTCTGCGCCTTGAGGAAGTACGGGCTGGCAGCCGCCGACAGCAGGATCAGGGCCGCCAGGGCGAGCAGCGGCGCGAGGCGAGCGCCGTCGAGCCGCGGCATGGCCAGCCAGCGGCCGAACCGGATCATGCGGTCTGTCCCTCCCTCAACCCGGTGGCGTAGTACATGATCTCCTCCTCGCGCAACTGGGCGCCGTCGAGCACGCCGGCGACGCGGCCGGCCCGCATGACCACCACGCGCGTGCACAGGCCGATGATCTCCTCCAGCTCCGAAGAGATCACCAGGCAGGCGATGCCGCGATCCGCCAGCGCGCGGACGAACCGGTAGATCTCGATCCGCGCCCCGACATCGATGCCCCGCGTGGGCTCGTCCAGCAGCAGGATCGTCGGTTCGGTGTCCAGCCACTTGGCCAGATACACCTTCTGCTGGTTGCCTCCGGACAGATAGCGCACCGGCCGGTCGAGGGCGGCCGCGCGCACGTTGAAGCGGGCGACGTGTGCCGCCGCGGCCGCCTGTTCGCGCCGGCGGTCGATCAGCCCGCGCGCATAGCGCGCCAGCGACGCCAGCGTGACGTTCGGCGCGATGCCGAAGCTCTGGATCAGCCCGCGTCCCTGGCGGTCGGCGGACAGATAGGCCAGTCCGAGCCGGACGGCCTGCTGGGGCGAGCGGATGCGCGCCGGTCTGCCGTGCACCCGGATCTGTCCCGAGGCCGGCCGGCGCAGCCCCATCAGCGTCTCGGCCAGCTCGGTGCGGCCCGCGCCGACCAGGCCTGCCAGGCCGAGGATCTCGCCGGCGCGCACCCCGAACGTCACGTCGGCCAGCCGCCCGGGCACGCACAGCCCCTCGACGTCGAGCACCACGTCGCCGGTCGGTGGACGCTTCTCGGGGAAGACCTGGGCCAGCTCGCGGCCGACCATGGCGCGGGCCATGTCCTCGGGGCTCAGCGCCGCTGCCGGCACCGTGGCCACCGGCTCGCCGTCGCGCAGGATCAGCACGCGGTCGCACAGGGCCTTGACCTCGCGCAGCCGGTGCGAGACGAACATCAGCGCCACGCCGCGCTCGGCCACGCGTCGCAGCAGGGCGAACAGCGCCGCTGCTTCCGCGGCGTTGAGCCCCGTGGTCGGCTCGTCGAGGATCAGCACGCGCGACTGGTGGACCAGCGCCTTGGCCACCTCGACCAGCTGCTTCTGGGCCACGCTGAGGTCGCCCACCCGCGCCTCCGGATCGACCTCGGCCTCCAGCTCGCCCAGGATGGCTGCCGTCCGCGCCCGCATGGCGCCCAGATCCAGCCAGCCGGCGCGCGTGAGCTCGCTGCCCAGGAAGACGTTGGCCGCCACCGACAGCGAGTCCACCAGGTTGAACTCCTGCGGCACCATGCAGATGCCCAGACGCTTGGCGGCGCCCGGATCCCTGATCTGGACCGGGCGTCCCTCCCAGCGCAGCACACCGGCAGAAGGCTGATACAGGCCGGCCAGGATCTTCAGCAGCGTGGACTTGCCGGCGCCGTTCTCGCCGATGACGCCGAGAATCTGGCCCGCGTTGACGGCCAGGTCGACGCCGCGCAGCACGCGCGAGCCGGAGAACTCCATGCTCAGCCCCTCGGCCTCCAGCAGCGGCGCCCGGTTCATGCCCATGCCCCCGCGCCGCGGCGGACCCGCAACCGCTGGCGGGACGCCGACGTCCGCGCCCGAGGCTGCCTGCCGTGCCGCCCAGCCAGTCTGCGGGCGCTCATGGCCGCGGCCAGATCAGGCGCGTGTAGGAGTGCGGCGGCAGCCGCAGGTGCAGCGCCGTGCCGCCCGTTGCCGCCAGCTGCTCGTACGTGGGCGCCACCTGCTCGGGCGCGGTCAGGCTGTTGCGGGCCCACCACTGCGGCGCGGCCAGTCGGGCCAGCGCCACCGGACCGGCGCCGGCAGCCTCGGGCAGCTCCACGGTCAACTCCAGGCAGCCGCAGTCTGCCGCCCGGTGCACCAGCGACAGCGCGAGCTGGCCGCCGGGCAGGCGCACCGCCAGCGCGTCCAGGCGCGGCACGTCAGCCAGCGGCGGGATGTGGCCGAAGGCGCTGCGCGTCCCGTACGTGCCGCAGCACACCCGCACGGGCAGCGGCACGCCGCCGGCCAGGGGCGCCAGCAAGGCATGGGCGTGGTGCACGGGGTTGGCAAAGACGCGCGCCCGCGCCTTGCGCAGCCCGCCGCCGTGATTGACGGTGGCCGAGTGCGTCAGCAGCGCCACGAACTCGCCCAGACGGATGCAGGTGTGGACGATCAACACCAGCGACAGTGCCTCTGCCAGCGTATCGGGGCTGGGCATCCGCTCGGGACACAGGCCACCCGCGGCCGCTGGTTCGCCGTGGAAATGCGCGAACAGCTGCAACTCGGTGATGGCCAGGCGCGGCTGCCGCACCCCGGCAGCCTGCAGGCGCTGCCGGAGCGTCCGGTAGCGGCTCGCCAGCACCGTGGGGTAACCCATGAAGGCGTGGAACAGCTCCACCGGATCGGTGCGGGCATCGACACGGCCGCCGGTGAGGATGTGGTCGCTGATGCACTCCAGCTCGGCGCCGGCCTGCGCCGCCAGATGCTCGTTCCAGGGGGACAGCGGCTCGTTGCCGTGGCCGCAGGCGATCAGGTGCAGCCCCGGGTCCACCGCCAGCATGGCGCGGCGGAAGCGGCGGAAGCGGTCTGCGTTGCCGGCCGCCGTGGTCCAGCCCACCTGCCAGCGGCCGTACAGCTCGTTGCCGATCTCCCAGTAGCGCACCCCGTACGGCCGGGGGTGGCCGTGGGCGGCTCGCAGGCGGCCCATGGGCGTGGCGGTCGAGCCATTGCAGTATTCGACCCACGCCGCAGCCTCGGCAGCCGTGCCGTTGCCGGCGTTGACGCAGATCAGCGGCTCGCAGCCCACGGCGCGGCAGAAGCGGAGGAACTCGTCCGTGCCGAACAGGTTCGGCTCGACGCCGTCCCAGGCCGGGTTGGGCACGCTCGGACGGGCGTCGGCAGGACCGACGCCATCGCGCCAGTGGTACCCCGAGGCGAAGTTGCCCCCCGGCCAGCGCAGCAGGGGCAGCCGCGCCTCCCGCAGGCGCGCGATGACCTCCGGATCGGCGCCATCGACGTGGTCAGCCGGATACAGCAGCACGCGATCGATCACCACGTGGGCCGGCGCCTGGAGCACCACGCCGAAGCGATAGAGCGCGTCCGTGGGGCTGGCGGCGGGCAGCGCCAGCCGGCCCACGAACGTGCCCCACGCCGCGTCGAGCGCCACCTCGGCGGCCGCATCGCGCCACGGCTGGCCGCCGGCCGGCAGCGCGCCGGCGGCCCCCGTCGCGCTGCCCGCGGCCACCGCCTCCAGCCGCAGCGTGACGGTGGTCCGGCAGGCAGCTCTGGCCACCAGCCGGTACTCGAATTGGCGGACCCGGTGCAGCGGCAGGTACAGCCACTGCGCGAGGCCAGCCGCCTGCGCCCCGGCGACCGTCTCCACGCGCTGCGCCCGCCCCCCGTGCGGCCCGACGGCCGGACCGAGGGTCACCTGCGCGCGGGCGCCGAGACGAAACCAGCCGAAGGCGCCGCCGTCGAAGAAGCTGTCCGTCACGGCCTCGGCAGCGGGCCAGGCCTGGCGCGCTGCGTGCGCGGCGATCCGCGCCGCCAGGCGCGTCCTGTCGGTCTCGTCGCGCACCCCGCCGTCGGGGTGGTCGTCGCCGGCGCTGAACCGCCACCGGGCCATGGTCGGGTTCAGCAGGAGCTGCGCCTCCATGCCCTGGTAGATGTTGGCGCCCAGATGCTCGCAGAACTTGCCCAGCAGCCTGGGGTTGACGGCGGGCGCCGCGGCGGCGGCGGCCGGCACCGCCACGACCGCGGTGCTGGTGTCTGCGGCCGGCACCACTTCCAGCAACTGCGGGCTGGGTTCGGCCTGCTCCATCATCGCTCTCCCGCGCCGCGCCAGGGCAGCGCCAGGCCGCGCCGCGGCCCCGGCAGAGCGCGGCCAGCTTGCCGGCGCGGCGCCCGCCCGATGTGGCTGCGCTGCCGGCGGCAGTGCGCGCCGCCAACGCAGCGCCGTTGCCGGCGCCCTGTCAACCTCGGCACCACCGGCCCGTGTTCTCTGGCCTCGGGCCCCCAGCGGCTCCGCTGGCGCTGGCCGCCGTGCTGGAGCCTGCTTTCCTTGGGCAACCAGGTCTGCCTGCCGCTGAAGCGCGCGCCCGGCAGCGGCGGCCCGCTGGCCGGCACGCCAGCGCGCTCCTAGGCGGCAGGCGCCCGCAGACGCCGGTTGCGGGCGTACAGCAGCATGTCGATGGCCACCATGGCGCCGTTGGCGATATACAGCGCGATGACAGGGTCGGGAGCGTACAGCAGCTTGTGGAGCGTGCCGGACACGTACCCGGTGAAAACCACCAGCAGGAACGGGAAGCTCTTGCCCGCGTTGGACCGGGAACGCCACGAACGAACGATGGAGAAGGGCCAGGCGGCCCCGAAGCACACCAGCATGAGGATCTCGAATACGCTCACCGCATCTCCCCCCGGCCAGGGCGCCAGCCGCTGGCTGCATTGCCGGCGACCCGTCCGTGCCATATCCTCGCCACAGCCGCCAGGTCGCGCCCCTGGCAACCTCCCCCAACCGGCGGCAGCAGCCAACAGCGACCCCAGGATCGGCGGATGAGCGACCGGGCCAGTGCGTCCCTGCGGGCGAACATCGCGATCCTCGTCGCCGCCGTGCTGCTGGCGCTGGCGGTGGGCGAGGTGTCCTTGCGGCTGCTCGCTCCCCTGAGAGTCCGCGATCGCTTCCGCTGGATCGCCGATGGGCACACCAAGGCACGGCTCCTGCCGCTTCAGGAGGTGTACAACATCGAGGGCAGGCCAGTCCGGATCAACCGGCTGGGCTTCCGCGGCCCGGACTGGGACTGGCAGCCGCCGCCGGGGACTCTGCGCCTGGCCGCCTTCGGCGGCTCGAGCACCTTCTGCTACCACGTCGCGGACGACGAGCACACGTGGCCGGCGCAGCTCCAGCGGATCCTGGAGGCCCGCCTGGACATGCCGGTCGAGGTCGTCAACCTGGGCCTGCCCGGCTACGACACGGCGAACTCGAAGATCAACTATCTCTTCTCGGGCCGCGCGCTGCATCCGCACGTGGGTCTGGTCTACCATACGTGGAACGACTTCAAGTACTTCCGGCTGCTCGACGAGGGGGAGGCGCCGCCGTGGCCGGTCCTGTCCGGCAGGCCTCCCGGCGAGAACACCTCTGCCCTGTGGCGAGCCTTGCGCCGCCTCCAACTGGTGCAGCGCCTGGTGACGCTCAGACAGCGGTTGCACCGCAGGGAAGTCGAGAACCGGTACACGTCGCTGGAGAGCGAGGGCGAGCACGCTCACGCTCCCCCCAGTCCCCGCGCCTGGGCCTGGTACGAGCAGAACTTCGGCGATATCGCCCGCTTCATGCGGCAGGACGGCGCGCTGCCGGTGCTGATCGCGCAAGGGTCCCTGGTCAGCGCCGAGACGATCCGCCAGCCGCAGTATCGCCTGGCCATCGCCGAGCGCTGCCGCCGGCTCGGCGCCGGGAGGCAAGAGTCATGAGCGCCCCGATGAAGCCCGTCGAGCGCGTGCTCGCCGCGCTGCGCCATCAGCCGGTCGATCGCACTCCGTGGATCGAGGGCATCGTCCAGAACGGCATCGCCACCGCCGTGTGCGGCGAGCCCATCGCCGTGGACTGGTCCGTGGCTCCCGACGGGTTTCCGCAGCAATCCGGTGCAGCGCTGGCCGAGGAGCAGAAGAAGGTCAACCGCGTCCTGGGCAAGGACAATCTGCAATTCAGTGCCTTTGCGCCGATCTTCGCCCACAAGATGACCCGCGCCACCGACGGCAGCCCCGTGCTGGTCGGCGACGGCATGATCCGGACGCGGGCGGACCTCGAGCGGACGTTCCGGCTGCCCTCGCCCGAAGACCGCGGCTTCGTCGCCAACGCCCGCGCGTTCATCGCGCACAAGGACGACTACTGCGCGTGCGCCTGCGTCCGTCTCGGCATCGGCGCCACCCTGCTGAGCATGGGCCTGGAGGCATTCGCGTACGCCATGGCCGACGACCCGCAGCTGGTCGCCGAGATCCACGCCGCGTACGCGGACTGGACAGCGCGCGTCGTGCCGGTGCTGGAGGATATCGGTTTCGACGTGATCTGGGCCTTCGACGACGTGGCATTCAACTCGGGCCCCGTGTTCAGCCCGGCCTTCTACCGGGCGCACATCCTGCCCAAGGAGCGGGCCGTGGCCCGGGGCTTCACCCTCCCGCTGATCACCCACAGCGACGGCGACATGACGCCGCTGCTGCCGGACTGGCTGACCCTCGGTCAGGCCGCCATCCACCCCATTCAGCCGGACGTCATGGACATCGCCCAGGTGAAGCAGCGATATGGCCAGCGGGTATGCCTGGTGGGAAACATCGCGATGGACGACCTCGTCCACGCCGCCCCCGACGACATCTTCGCCCAGGTGCGGGCCCGCATCGACACCATCGGCCGCGGCGGCGGGTACATCGTCTCCTCGTCGAACAGCCTCACCGACGACATGAAGCCCGAGAACGTGCTGGCGATCCGCGCCGCCATCGCGGCCAGCGGCGCGGGCCCTGCGCTCGCCGCGAACGCGCTGGGCAGCAGCTCGTGAGCCTCTGCCGGCGGCGTCGCCGCGCGCGCGTCCCGTCCGGCCAGGCGTCTGGACATCGCGGAGCAAAAGATGAAGACCTCCTCGACGCAGGTCACCTACTGCCAGAAGGGCGCCGAGCCGGACGAGAGCCGGCGCGCTGCCTGCCGCGCGGTCCTGGTGGGCCCCGGTCACAACCAGCCGGAGCCGTACCTCGGGTACGGCGGCTTCGTCGGCTGGAGCGGCGTCACGCGCCTGCGGTCCGGACGCTGGCTGGTCACGTTCACCTCGGGCTTGTGGCATGCCACCTTCCCGTGGACGCCAGAGATCGCGCAAGATCCTGCCTGCCGGGCCCAGTTCGAGGCCTGGGCTGCCATCGGGCTGCCGGACCAGCCGGCCCCGCGCGGCGGCAGGGCCCACCTCATGCACTCGGACGATCAGGGCGTCACCTGGTCGCGTCCCGTCACGCTGATAGACACGGACAGAGACGACCGTCATCCCACCATCCTGGAACTGGCCGATGGCACGCTGCTGTGCACCTGGTTCGCCTCGCGCTTCCCGCGGGTGACCAGCGCCCTGTACATGCTCTCCAGGGACGGCGGCGCCACCTGGTCCGAGCCGCGGCACCCGGCCGGTGCGCCGCAGAGCGGCGGCTTCGGCAACGGGCCCGCCATCCAGCTGGCGGACGGCACCGTGCTGTGGGTCGCCGGCGGGGACTTCGGACATCCGTCGGGGCGGTCGCGCGTCCGCGTGTTCGCCTCCCGCGACAACGGGGAGACCTTTGCGGTGCGCGCCACGCTGGCGGCCGACCATGACCTGGACGAACCGACCGTGGCGCAGTTGCCGGACGGCACGCTGGTGCTGGTGGCCCGCCGCGAAGGAGACATGGCCTGGTCCACCGACGGTGGTGCCGGCTGGGAGCGTTCGGGAGCATCCGGATGGGGCCTGTACGACCCGCATCTGCTCCTGCTGCCCAACGGTGTGCTGGCGCTGTTCTCCGGCTCGTACCACGGCGGCGGCATCCGGGTGCTGCTGAGCCCGGATGGCGGCCACACCTGGCACGGCCCGGCAGCGGCCGGCGGGCAGCCCTACGGGTACAGCGTGGATCGCGAGGTGTACGGGTACTGCCACCCGATGCTGCTGGATGACGGCACGGTGTATCTGGTGTACCTGCATACCGGCGGTCACCGCCCGGAAGACGCCCGGACGGAGTCGCTGTTCGCCCTGCGCGTGCGGGTGCACGACCAGGCGGACGGGATCGACATCCTGCCAGCACCCGGATCGCTGGCCGCGGGCGGGGGCGGTGCGGCGGTGGCCGCTGCGCCTGCCACCAGCCGGGACGGAGGCGACCCTGAACTGGGGGACCGGATGTAGCCTTGCCGGTCGACGGGCGATCGGGTGCGGAACGCTCCCACGGCCGCCGGAGGGCTGCCCATGCCGGGTTCGGGTCCGTTTCAGCCGAGCCCTCGGTCGCCGGCGGCCCCTCCAGTGGCCAAGCCGGCAAGGCCCAGGACCACCGGCAGCCAGGACCCCACGCGCACGTCTCTCCCCAACCTGCCGGTGCGTGGCGGGCGAACCAGGCGGGCGGCTACGGCCAGTTCGGCTGCCTCAGCCTGCCGCTCCATTCCGGAAGATCCTGGCACAGGCCGGGCCGGGAGCTGAACTCGACCCACGCGCCGAGCCATCCTCGCGCCCGCCCGTCACAGCGAGTACGTCGAGTACTCGTGCTGGCACGGATTGCCCACCGCCACGTGCAGCAGGCCGCGTTCCGGTTCGGCGATGAGGGAGGCGATCGTCTTGGCAGAACCGGGCGCCTCCGCGTGGCGGCACAGGGACGTGGGGTAGCCCGCGTGGTCGCTGAGAATCGCCTGCATCGCGGCCACGTCCAGGCTGCCGAGCCGCGCGCGTACCAGCTCGCGCAGCCGCTCGTACCGGTGCACGCTCTCGGCGTGGTCGGGCAGGGCGACGTCACCGGGCTCTGCGGCAGCCAGGAAGTGGTTGGTGTGCACCACCCAGCCGCCTTCGCCATCCCAGCGCGTCAGACCCGCGGGCGCCAGCTCCGCGTCGCCGATGTTCCCCTGGCCGTCCGCCAGCACGTAGTTCCCCGTCGAGCAGACCGGCACGCGCGCCATCAGGCCCAGGGACTCGGCCACCGAGGCGGTCGCCAGCGCCAGACGTTTGAGCGGGTAGTGCGGCAGCGCCAGCCGCCACGGCCGCGCCGGCAGGGCGTTGGCGAAGTGCGCCACGCCGTGGCTGTTCAGGCCGTGATAGCCCAACAACCCGGGAAAGGTGAACAGGAGCAGGCGCGGGCCGGCAGCGGGCCTGATCCGCAGCACGAGTCCCAGCTCCTGCATCTCGGGCGCCATGTCGGAGTTCTGTCCGGCCAGAGCCCGGCCGTCCGCCGTGACGGCCCGCGACAGAGCGAAGGCGCTGCAGCCGGTCCCGACGTGGGCGACCTCGCCGCGCACCTGCAGCAGCAACGCTTCGGCGAACGAGATGCGGGCGCCGGCAGCCAGCCCCTCGATCTCGGCCAGAAGCTGGGGGCAGTGCTGCCGGAACACGGGGAGGAACGCCAGGGCATGCTGCAGCGTCTCCGCGCGGGTCCACTGCCGCGCCGCCGCCGCGTCGCGCACGATCAGCTCGAGGAAGCAGCGGATGCCCTCCGCCGCAGCCTGGCCGAACTGCACCCCGATGTCGCGATGATCGCCCGCCACGTCGATGAACGGAAAACGAACCTGTGCCATCGCCTGCGCGCTCCTCAGCGCTCTTCCAGGGTCCGCATCATGGCCCAGAAGTTCTCCATGGGCGTGCCGGCCACGATCTGATTGGAGCAGCCCACGATGCACCCGCCGTACTGCTTGGCCACGCGCAGCGCCGCGCGCGTCTCCGCGATCACCTCCTGCACCGACCCCCGGTGCAGCGTGGCCGAGTTGATGCCGCCCATCAAGGTGAGCCGCGGAAAGGTGCGGCGCAGCCGCTCCAGATCCATGCCGGCCCGGCCGTCGATCTCGTAGAAGAAGCGCACGCCGGAGGCGCCGAACAGCTCGTCCGCCACCGGCCAGAGGTTGCCGTCGCTGGCGAAGCCATGCAGGACGCCGGCCCGGGCACAGGCCGCCGAGACGTGCTGCAGCGCCGGCAGCATCAGCTCGCGAAAGGCCCGCGGCGAGTAGAAGGGCCCCCGCTGCGCGGCGAAATCCCCCCCGCCATACAGGTACCGGAGGCCCTGGCGGCCGGCCAGCAGCGCATGCCGCGCCGCGCGCTCGGCCTGTACCGCCAGGTAGCGCCGGACGATGTCCGGCCGCAAGGCGATCGCCTCCAGCCACACAGGTTCGCGGGGAATGCAGACACCGATGCCGCCGCCCTGGTAGGGCACTCCTTGGTCGCCGAACTCGCGCAGGGTGCGCTGCACGGCGGCGAACATCGCCGGATCGGGCTCGTAGCTCGCCAGCGCCTCCTCCTGCGCGGCCACGCTGCGTTCGAGGTCGGCCATGGTCGGCTGGGGCTGCGGGCTGGCGGCGACCACCTGGAACAGTTCGGTCTGGGGATCGTGCCGCATGATGCGCCAGCCCCTCGCCTCGTCGCCGAACAGGAAGGTGTGCTCGTCCAGCCGGCGGGTGGGGCGCTCCGGCAGCCGCCAGTAGGTGGTCCGCACCACGTCGAGCTGCAGCGTGCGGCACAGCTCCACCGCATCCCTCCAGGAGCGCTCCAGGTACTCCTGGTGCGCGGCCTCTCCCTCCCACAGCGCCCGGACCTCCAGGTACTGCGCTCGGCCGCCGCCGACCCAGGCTTCGCGGCCGAGAATGGCCGACGCCACCCGGGCCGAGAAGCCCGCCTGGTAGATCGGCACGCGGTCGCAGGCAAGATGATCGAAGGCGCAGGCCACGCGCTGGGCCGGGGTCATCGCGCTCGCTCCGAGGGGGCTGGTTCGCGGCTGTGGAGCCTCTGCCCGCCGGCGTGGCCGCGGTGAGGCTCGGCCGGGCATATTGGCGCTCGGTCGGCCTGCGCGCAACACCGCCGCGCGGCTGGCCAGGCGCCGGGCGCGAGCGCCGGGGTGCACCGCAGCCGGTCTCGCCGTGCGGCACCGATTGTCTTAGCTTGTCGGACCGCGGTGTCTGCTGCCCCTTGGCGGCTCGCCTGTGCGGGTTCATCTGCGGGTCGCCCGGACGAGAGAGCCGCGCCCCTGCCAGCACCGCCGGTCATTCTGTCCAGAGAGGTCGCCCATGCAAGTCGGCATCAGCCAGCTCATCGCCCCCGAGCTGAGCAACGAGCAGTTCTTCGCCACGGCGCGCGACAACGGCTACGAGGTCGTCGAGCTGTGCATGCGCGCGCAGGGACCGCTGTCCGGGCAGACGCCGCCCGCCGAGCTGGACGCTGTGGCGGAGCTGTCGCGCGCGCACGGTCTGCCGATCGTCTCCCTGACGCTCAACCACTGGGGTGGGAACCTGCTGGCCGCCGGTGCGGAGCAGGAGACCGCGATCGCCGACACGATCGCCGGGCTGGAAGCCGCCGCCCGCCTGGGCGCTCCGGTGGTGCTGCACACGCTGGGACGGTTCGCCTCGGACCTGTACTACGACGACGCCTACCGCAACGCCGTCGCCGGGCTGCGGCGACTGGCGGCGGTGGCCGCGCGGCTGCGCGTCGCCATCGCCTTCGAGTTCGTCTGGAACGGGTTCCTCTTCAGCCCGCTGGAGGCGGCGCGCTTCCTCGACGAAGTGGGCAGCGGGCACGTGGGATTCTACTTCGACCCGGGCAACATGGCGGTGTTCCAGTTCCCGCACCACTGGGCCCGCATCCTGGGCCGCCGCATCCTGCGGGTCCACATGAAGGACTGGAAGGGCGGCGCCCTCCACGGCCAGTGGACGCCGCTGCTGCAGGGCGGCGTGGAGTTCGGCAAGGTCATGGCCGAGTTGCGCGCGGCCGGGTACAACGGGCCGCTCATCAGCGAGGTGCCAGCCTCGCTGGCGCCGCTGGCGGACACCGCGGCAGCCATCCGCCGGATCATCGCGCTGCAGTAGCTGGCAAGGCGGCGCCCCGCCGGCGCCCGCCCGCGCGAGCGCGGCCATGCCGCTGCGGTCTGCCGCGCGTCCGGGCACGGGCCGGCCGCCGGCCGCGCCGGCCGGTGCGCGTCAGGTGCCCCTCGCCGTCAGGCGCCCCTCACTCCGCGTCGCATGGGCAGGCGCCCGGATGCTGGGTGGGGCTGGTGGCGGCCTTGACATGACCCCACCCCGCCTCGCCGGTCACCGCCGTGGCGTCATCCCAGCTGGCCGGCGGCAACGCGGTGAACGAGCCGCTGCCGGTGCAGCGGTAGCAGACCTCGGGAGCCACGCAGTTCATCCCCACCTGCAGCGCCTGGCCGGTGAAGTAGCGCATCCCCCGCCCCAGCTTCTCCGCAGCCGCCGCGATCCCCTCCGCATCGATGCCGGACAGGGCGCCGATCGCCAGCAGCCATTCGAGTTCGGTGCGCATCGCGCCGGCGAAGTCGAAGGCCTCCGCCTCGGCCTCCATGCTCGCCGGCAGCACCACCAGCACGGAGCGCCACACGGGGATCCCGTCCTGGAAATGGCCACCGCCCACCTTGACCATGGCGCGGCCGTCGACGTGCGCCCGGAACACGATCACCTCGTACCCGCCCTCGAGCCGTTCGACGAGGTAGTGCTCTCCTTCCTGGCCGAGGCTCTCGATGGCAGCGGGCACGATGGTCTCGCCACCGGTGAAGGCCACCTCGGCGGACCGGTGCGCGTCTGCCGGTTCGCACGCCCGGGCTGGACTGCCGAGCGCGGCCGACAACGCGGCTGCCGCCGCCACGAACGCTGCCAATCTCGCCATGTGCTGCGAACCTCCGTCTGCTGGGCTGTCGGCCGTCGCGCGGCAGAGGCGTCCCGCCTCCCCGCGCTTCGGACCCATGATCGCAAGAAAACATGCAACAAGCGTGCCGCCGCCTGCAACAAGCGTGCGGCCGCCTGCACGCGCGGCGCCACGGCGCGCCATCGCGTTCCTGCGCAACATGCTGAGCCCGTCGGAGAGCGATCCTGCCTCCCGCCGCCACCACCGCTTCCCGACGGAGTTCCGAGGCTCGACTCACGTTTTCCGCGGGCACCCGCGCGCCGCCCAGGCGCGTGGGCTGGTCGCCGTCGCGGTGCCCGCGGAGCCAGCGGCTCTTGACCAGGCCAGGCCCGGCCCCCACTATCCGCTGCCGTGTGGCGGCGACACCCGGTGCAGCCGCCAGCGCCAGCGAGCAAGGAGCCTTCGATGACGGACCGCGAGCGCTTCGTCGAGTACCTGTGCGGCAGGCCGGTGGACCGGCCTCCTTTCTGGCTGTTCTGGTCCCCATGGGCCCGCACCTGGGAACGCTGGGGCCGCGAGGGGCGCCCGCCCGACGTTCGCGATCATCGCAGCTTCATGGCCCCGGACCAGCCGCCCGTCGCCATCCCCGTCAAGACCGGGCCGTGCCCGAGCTACCCGCGGCAGGTGCTCGCCGAGGACGAGGACTACATCACCACCACCGACTCGTGGGGCATCGTCCGGCGCGACTACAAGCACGGCGAGTCCATGTCCCAGTTCCTCCGCTTCCCCGTCCGCAGCCGGGCGGACTGGGAGCGGTACCGGGCCGAGCGACTCGATCCGGCCAACCCGGCGCGGCTGGCCGGCGACTGGCTGGGGCTGTGCCGCCAGTGGGCGCAGCATGGCTGGCCCCTGCAGTTGGGCAACTACCCCGATGCCACCGTGTACGGCGGCCTGCGCTGGCTGCTGGGCGACGAGGAATGCCTGTACGTCTTCTACGACGACCCCGAGTTCGTGCGCGAGATCATGACCCACCTCACCGAGATCATGGTCACGGTATGGCATGCGGTGGTGAAGGCCGGAGTGAAGGTGGACGTGATCCACATCTGGGAGGACATGTGCGGCCGCCAGGGGCCCCTGATCTCGCCGGCCCACTGGCGCGAGTTCATGGGTCCGTGCTACAGGCGCATCGCCGAGTTCGCGGCGGACTACGGCATCCCGCTGATCTCCGTGGACACGGACGGCAAGCCGGACGACATCGTGCCCCCGATGATGGAGGGCGGGGTGAACTACCTGTATCCGCTCGAGGTCGCCGCCGGCTGCGACGTGAACGAGTACCGGCGGCGCTGGCCCGAGCTGGCCCTGATGGGCGGCATCGACAAGCGAGCGCTCGCGCGCGGTCCCGCGGCGATCGACGCCGAGCTCGACCGCGTCTGGCCCGCCGTGGCCAGCGGCCGCTACATCCCCGATCTGGACCACCTCGTCCCCGACGATGTGTGCTGGGAGAACTATACCTACTACTGCCGGCAGCTGCGCCGCCGCGTGGTGGGCGAGTGACCGGCGACAGGCGACCGGAGGTGTCGGGCGAAGGCGCCCCGATTCGGCAGCGACCCGCAACCGGCCCCGAGGCGGAATGGACATGGACAGACCGGACGAAGGCATGCTCGACTGCATCGCTAGCATCGAACAGGTCCGCCTCGTCCGCCTGGCAACGGGCGACGATATCCTGGTGGGCCTGCGCCGGTACGTGGACAGGCACAGGATCCGCAACGCCCTGGTCCTTGGCGGCTTCGGGTCGGTGAGCAGCTTTCGCTTCCATGTCGTGGCGAGCACCGCGCTGCCTCCCGCCGAGGCCTATCCGCAGGGAGACCGGGCCCTGGACATCGCCGGGATGAGCGGCGCCGTCCTCGACGGCCGCGTGCATGCCCACATCACCTTCACCGACGACCGCGCGGCGCTGGGGGGGCACCTGGAGGAGGGCTGCCGGGTACTGACCTTTGCCGTCATCAGCCTGGGAATCCTGCCGGTGGCGGCGCGCCTGGGCGGCTGGGATCGGCTTGCTGCGCGGGCCTAGAAGTTGAAGATCATGTTGCCCTCGACGCCGTGGGCGCCGTCGATGAACACCCACGCGGAGGCCGCGACGAACTCGCCCAGGACGAAGCCCAGGAACAGTGGGAGGAGCGTCCGATAGAGGCGCACGCCCCCATAGCGCAGGATGGTGCTCTTGGCCAGCCAGGCCAGGAAGATCGAGAACCATCCGTACGACACGATCGTGTAGGTCATGGCGATGGGGAAGCCGATCGGATGCAGCGGCCACCAGACGAAACGCTGGCGCAGGAAGAGCAGCACCCCCATGAAGACCGCGCCGCCCAGGGCGAAGGCGAAGCGTAGACCCACCGACCCTTCCGGCACGTTGAACACGGAGCTCATGTAGTCGAAAGGCCACCGCGCGGCGCCGTCGTAGTACCAGCTATTCAGGTTGATGCCGCCATAGCGATACGCCAGGCGCATCGTGAACCAGATCGAGCCGGCGAGCCCCACGGCGATGGCCAGCAGGATGGCCCAGGGCATCCGGCGGCTCGGGCGCCCCTCCCACGAACTCAGCTTGAGGCTGTGGACCACGGCGTTCATCATGTTCGCCGCAGTCTCGCCCATCCATACCGTGCTGAAGCCCAGGCAGGTCATGTTGCGCAGACCGAGCACCTCCGGCCCCAGCCCGCGCGTGATGAAGGCTTGCGGCACCATCGGCACCTGGGCGCCCGGCAGGCCTGCCTCGCATACCACCCGCGACAGGCCGATGAAGGCGAGTAGCGCCCCCACCACCAGCAGCACGGCCACGTAGAACGACATGCCGGTGAACCAGAGCCAGGCCAGCAGGAAGACGCTGCCGCCCAGCACGCTGCCGAACGCCAGGCGGGGCGACAGGATCTCGCCTGGCGCGGCCTGGCCACGCCAGGCGAGCCGCCCCAGGCGACGCAGGTGCGGGCGGGCGGTCCACAGGACGGACAGCGCCAGCGCCAGCATGCCACCCGCCATCTGGTACGAGCACGGCAGGCTGTACCCGCCGGAGGTCCAGATATCGCCGCCGCCACTGACGGACACGCCGAGGCGGGCGAACAGCAGCCACTGGAGAAGGCCCAGCAGGAAGAAGAACCAGATGCTGAAGGCCACGTTCGTGGCCATCAGGTAGGCCAGGCCCAGCACCGGAAAGTTGAGGCGAAAGGGCATGCCCACCAGGCCCGGCAGCAGCACGACCGAGCCGCTCAGCCTGACGGGGCGAAAGGCCTCGTGGTAGAAGTGCAGCGAGTTCCAGGACTGGAGCAGCAGCGGCACGGCCAGCCCCACCCACAGCAGGCGCTGGCGGTAGAGCCGCGCGAAGAACCCCCGCTCCTGCTGCGCGTCCTCGACCATGGCCAACGGCAGCCGAGTGAGCGGGAACACCAGGCGCTCGTGGTCGACCCACTGGCCGCGCAGGAGGACGCCGATGCTCAGGATCACCCAGTAGAAGACCAGGATGAACGAGGTCCACGCCACCAGGGATGTGCGCCACGCGTGCCAGGGCAGCGGCATGCCGGGCGGCATCCCCTCGTAGAACAGGCGGATGGCCTCGGTATCGCTGGGGCCGAGCCACGGATGGATGTGGGGCAGGAACAGCTCGGCCCACTCGTTCTCCGGCGAGGCGTAGTACTGGGCGCCGGTGATGATCGAGAGGAAGGAGCCGGTCAGCCCGGTGGTCACCACCACCGAACCCACCAGCATCATCGCGTACACGGTGACCAGCTCGCCCCGCCCGAGCTGCCACCTGCTGCCAGCCGCGCGCAGCAAGGGAACCCCGATGAGGGTGAGGACGAACAGGAAGACGACCGCGATGACCGGGATGGCGTTGCTGGTGAGCTGCGAGCCCTTGACCATCAGCACGGCCCAGGGGCTGATGACGCTGATCGCGCCCACGAGTGCGGCGCCGAGGAGCATGGCGCGCCAGGTGACGCTGGGCCTCTGGATGGTGTCTCGCATCGTCGTCCTGCTGCTGCTCACCACCCCGGCGAGCAATGCGCTCGCGCCGCCGGGCTGCTGACGGTGCCGCTGTCGCCAGCTCGGCCCCGGCGGCGTCTCGAGCCCCGGTGGGGCATGGCGCCGGGGTCAACGTATAGGGCATGGCCTGGCCCGAATCAAATGCGGCCGCTGCCCCGGGGGAGACCCGGCCTGCGGCTGGCGAGTACGCGCCTGCCGCCCCCGCGCCGGCTTGTTCGCGGCGGGCGGCACGCCTAACTTGGCCGTCGCCAGGCCCCGCTGCACGCGGCTGCCGCGGACGGCTCGCCGCACCGCGCGCTGCCAGCACCCGGCGCGACATGCGGCCGCGAGGCCGAGAGGCGGATCCGATGCCGGACAGACGCCGTCACCGCGGCCCCCATCCTGCCGATCGCGAGCTGTTCGCGCCGGCCGCGCTGGCCGCGCTGCGGCAGGCTGCCGGCGATCTGAGCTGGCTGCTGTCGCGCGGGTACTCGCCCGTGGCTGCCGCCACGCTGGTAGGCGACCACTTCCGCCTGACCGTGCGCCAGCGTCAGGCCGTGCAGCGCGCGGCCTGCGCCGATGCCGCCCTGGCATGGCGCCAGGCCCACTGCGTGCCGCCCGGCGCCATCGCCGGCCAGGAGCTGGACATCGACGGGTTCAATCTGCTGATGACCATCGAGGCGGCGCTGGGCGGCGCCGTGGTGCTGGTCTGCCGCGACGGCTGCTGCCGCGACCTGGCCAGCATGCACGGCAGCTACCGCCGGGTGGACGAGTCGCTGCCGGCCCTGACCGCGATCGGCGAGTCGCTGGCCGAGCTGCGCGCCGGAGCGTGCCGCTGGCTGTTCGACCGCCCGGTGTCCAACAGTGGCCGGATCGGCCAGCTCGCTGCCGCGCTGGCCGAGGCGCGGTCCTGGCCCTGGCGCTTCGAGCTGTGCGCCAGCCCCGACGCCGTGCTGCGGGCCTCGCCGCGCATCGTGGTATCGGCGGACAGCGCCGTCCTCGATGGCTGCCAGCGCTGGTTCAACCTGGCGGCATGGGTGCTGCAGCGGGCGGCGCCGGGCGCCTGGCGGGTGGATCTGCGCTGAACCGGCCGGCGCGCCGGGTCCAGCCGCCGTGCCACCGCACGAGGGAGACGAACCGTGGAACCGGAAAAGACAGGCGGGCGGGCCGCGAGCGCGGACGTCGGGCCGGCCGGCCCGGCGCTGTGGCCGAGCCACCCGCTGGCCAAGCTCGAGCTGCGCGCGCGGCCCCCGGCGGGAGTGGTGACCGTCCTGGAGATCTGGGGGGCCCGGGGCGAGACCGCCAGCGCGCAGGCGGTGTTCACTCCCGGCCGCCGCGTGGACGCGGCCTGCTGCCGCGTGAGCGAGTTGCGCCACCAGCCCACGGGGGTCGTGCTGCCGCCGGAGGGGGTGCGGGCGCAGTGGGTCCGGTATATCGCCATCCAGCACAACTCCCCCGACATTCCCGCCGACGAACTGGAGATCAAGGCGCCCAACTGCTTCCCCGATCCGCTGTGGGAACAGGAGACCATCGCCATCGAGCACGGGTACCGCGCCATCATCAACAACGGCCTGTACGTCGCCGCCTACTCCAATCCCATCTGGCTGGAGATCCGCGTGCCGCGCGCGGCACCGGCAGGCGAGTACGCCGGCAGCCTGACCGTCACCGCGGATGGGGTCGCCGTGTGCCTGCCCCTGCTGCTGCACGTCTGGGACTTCGTCCTGCCCGAACGCCAGCACGTGTCGGTGATCAACTGGGGCAACCTGCCGGCGACGGCGTATGCCGGTGCGGCGTACCAGCAGGGCTACTGGGAAGCGCTGGCGCGCGACCTGCGCTTTCTGGCCGACCACGGTCAGACCGATGTGCTGCACCCCGGTTTCGCCCTGATCGAGCCGGCAGCCGATGGGCGCTGGGACACCGCGCTCTTCGAGCGCTGGACGGAGGTGGCCCTGGCCGCCGGCATGCGCCAGTTCCACCTGCACGGGCTGGGGCAGGGCCGTACCGGCAGCCATCTGGACTACACCAGCGAGATCCGGCCCCTGCACGCGGGCAACCTGGCCAGACTGGCGGCCGTCGAACAGCTGGCCCGCAGCCGCGGCTGGCGCTTCGCGGTGAGCATCTGCGACGAGCCGTTCATCATGAACGAGATCTCGTACAGGCAGCGCGTGCGCGAGGTCAAGCAGGTCGCGCCGAGCGTGCGCATCGTCGAGGCGGTGGAGGCCGAGTACCTGGGCGAGCTGGACATCTACTGCCCCAAGCTCAACCATCTGCACATGTGGTACCCGCGCTTCCGCGAGCTGCAGCTCGAGGGCAAGGAGCTGTGGTACTACATCTGCCTGCACCCGACAGGGCGCTACCCCAACCGCTTCCTCGACCAGTCGATGCTCAAGCACCGCGTGCTCTTCTGGATCCACTACCTGTACGAACTGGACGGGTACCTGCACTGGGGCGGAAACTACTACGGCGCAGGCCAGGATCCCTACAGCGAGCTGGGCCTGCGCTGCGACAGCCTGCCCCTGGGCGACGCCGTGCTCTGGTATCCGGGCGAGCGCGGCCCCGTGGCCTCGCTGCGGCTCAAGGCGCAGCGCGACGGGCTGCAGGACTACGCCTACCTGCAGGTCCTCGAAGAGCGAGTGCGCACGCTCAAGGAGCGCAGCGGCGACCAGGAGGCCTTCTGGGTGCGGCCGCGGCAGCGGCCGTTGGAGCTGTGCCGCCGAGTGATCCGGAGCATCCACGACTACACCCGCGATCCGCAGGTGCTGCTGGACACGCGGCGGCAACTGGCCGCCGAGATCGAGTGCCTCGGCGATCCATTCTACCTGTATGTCCAGACCTCGCCGCCCGACCGGGCCGTCTTCCCGCACGGACCCCGCCACCTGGCCATCCGCGGCCTGGTCCCGCCCGGCGCCCAGGTCACCGTCAACGACCGGCCCGTGGAGAACGTGCGCCCGAGCGGCTACTTCTTGCTCTACCACTTCCTGCTGGACGGAGAGCCGGAAGTGGTGATCCGGGCCCGGTACGAGGGGCGCGAGCGCACCGCGGTCAGGAGCTTCACGCTGGCAGACTGAGACCGATGGCGGGCGCGCCGCCCCCGGGCCGACCCGACGCGCCGGGCCGCCGCGGCGGCGCGGGCCGCGCGCCTGATCGGTGCGGCTCTTGCGCGGGCCCGAAGCGGCCCAAGATTAGTACCCGTCGAGCGCGGGCCGGCGCGCCTCGCTCGCCTTGACCCGAGCGCTGGAGAGGAAGACCCATGAAATACCGACCGCTGGGCAAGACCGGGCTGCAGGTCTCGGCCCTGGCCATGGGGTGCATGCGCCTTCCCGCCGACGATCCCGAGCTGGCGGCGCAGGTGATCGACGCCGCCATCGCCGCCGGGGTGAACTATTTCGAGACCACCCGAGGCTACATCGGCGGCCGGTGCCAGCAGCTGACGGCCGGCGGCCTGCGGGGCCGCAGCCGCGGTCTGATCGTCTCCGGCAAGGCAGGGGTGAGCGCCGAGACCACGGCCGACAGCTATCGCCGGGAGATCGAGCTGCAGATGAAGACCCTCGGCGTGGACTACCTCGAGTTCTTTCAGGTGGGCTGGTTCAGGTACGAGCGGCTGGAGCTGCTCACGCGCAAGGGCGGCGCCCTGGAGGCGCTCCACCAGGCCCAGCGGGAGGGTCTGATCGGACACATCGGCTGCACCGGCCACGACACCCCGGAGAACTTCACCAGGCTGGTGGAGACCGGGATCTTCGCCAGCGTCACGATCTCCTACAATCTGCTCAACCGCCAGTACGAGCCCACCATCCGGCGCGCCGGCGAGCTGGGGGTCGGCGTGGTGGTCATGAGTCCGGTGGGGGGCGGTCTGCTCGCGGCACCGTCGCCCACCCTCCAGGAACTGCTGCCGGGCAGCGCCGCGACCACGGCCGCGACGGCCTTGCGCTACGTCCTGTCCAACCCGGCGGTCAGCTGCGCGTGCTCGGGCATGAACACGCTGGCGCAGCTGCGCGAGAACGTGGAGACGGTGAACTCCCTGGCGCCCATGACCGCCGGCGAGCGGTCGCGGGTCAACGCGATCCTCGACGAGTTCCGCAGCCTGCAGCAGCAGTTCTGCACGGCCTGCGGCTACTGCCAGCCCTGTCCCCACGGGGTGGACATCCCGGCCAACTTCCGGCTCTACAACTACGACCAGGTGTACGGCCTGCGCGCCTGGGCCCGGCGCGAGTACGCCGCCATGGAGGAGGCGAAGCGCGCCAGCGCCTGCACCGAGTGCGGCGAGTGCGAACCGAAGTGCCCGAACCACGTGCCCATCCGCCGCCAGCTGGCGATGGTCCGCGAGCGCTTCGCGAAC
>CAZPXM010000025.1:0-35469 GCA_964591015.1 uncultured Gemmatimonadaceae bacterium | reverse complement strand
CGCCGGCGCCGGCGGCGAGCCACAGCTGAACGCGATCGGGGCAGCGATGGTCGCCGCCTGGCGCGCCCTGCGAATCGAGTCGGAATACCACGTCCTCGGCATCGACCGCCAGGGGCTGCGGGTGGCGCAGCGCTAGCGGGAGGAGGGTGAAGGCGGAGTATGGCAAGGCCGAGAGAGCACGATGTTCGCGCCTCGTGGGCGCTGCACGACCGCGCGATCGCGCTGATCCCGATGGCCACACAGACGCATTCGAAGGCCCCGCGCGAGGAACTGCGCGATATCGAGCCGTGCTATCTCGTGCGCGGCGTCGGGGCGCACGTGTGGGACCTGGATGGCAACGAGTACATCGACTTCCGCAACGGTCTGGGGCCCATCGTGCTGGGCTACTGCTTTCCGGCTGTCGACGAGGCGGTGCGGACCCAACTGGGGCAGGGGATCGTCTTCAGCTACCCTCACCCGCTCGAGGTGGAGGTCGCCGAGCGGCTGACGAGCATGATCCCTTGCGCCCAGAGCGTGCGCTTCCTCAAGACCGGCGGGGAGGCGATGGCAGCCGCGCATCGGCTGGCGCGTGGCTTCACGGGCCGCGATCTGGTCGTCGCCTGCGGGTACCACGGCTGGCTGAATACCATGACCACGCCGGGGCAGCCGGAGGCGGTCCGTTCTGTGTACCGGAACGTCGCCTGGGGAGACGTGGAGGCGGTCGCGGCGATCCTCGCGCGGGAACGGGTGGCGGCGGTGAGCGTGGCCTGCGCCTACGCCGACATCGAGCGCGGACACGAGTTCCTGCCCGAGGTGCGGCGGCTCACCGAGGAGCAGGGCGCGCTGCTGATCTTCGACGAGATCGTCACCGGCTTCCGCCTGCATCCGGCCGGAGCCCAGGGGTATTTCGGCGTCACGCCGGATCTGGCCGTGTTCGCCAAGGGGCTGTCCAATGGCGTGCCCCTGTCCTGCTACTGCGGCCGGCGCGACGTCATGGAAGCCGTGCGCTCCGTCGTGGTGTCCTCGACCTTCGGCGGGGACACGTTGGCCCTGGCCGCCGCGCGGGCAGTGCTGGATTTCTACGCCACGGAAGACGTGGTGGGCCGGTTGTGGGACCGGGGTCGCCAGTTGCACGAGGGCTTCGGCAGGCTCTGCGCCGAACTCGGCGTGCCGGCAGCCTTCCGCGGCCTGCCGCCGCTCGGGCAGCTGTGCTTCGAGCACGAGGACGCTGCCCGCAACGCCGGGCTGTTCACTCGGTTCAACGGCGAGCTGCTGCGGCGCGGGGTGATCATCTACTCGGTCTGCTATCCCAGCTACGCGCACACGGTCCGCGACATCGACGCGACGCTGGAAGCCATGCGGGCGGGTCTGCAGACCATGGTGGACGAAGGGCTGTTCGATTGAGCGTCGATCTGCAGCGATGGCGGCAGCTCGTGCGGCCCACGGTGCCCGTGCTGGATTTTCACACCCATCCGGTGCGGGACTTCGGGCCGTACCCGGTGGCCAGCGCGGCCGCGGACGCCGCCGTCCTGGTGGGGGCGGCCCGGCGAGCGGGCGTGCTGAGGCTGGCGGTGTCGTCGCTGGGTCCGGGGTGCCCCCCGACACCGACGGCGGCGCAATGGCGAGCGGCCAACGAGTACGTGCTGCGCATGCGGGACGCCGAGCCGGCCGCCATCCTGCCACTGTGCTACGTCAGCCCGGAGTTCCCGGATGCCGCCGCTCGCGAGGTGGAGCGGTGCGTGCGCCAGGAAGGCATGGTGGGCGTGAAACTGTGGGTGGCGCGGCGGGCCACGGACCCGGGCCTGGACCCGATCGCCGAGACGGCCGCGGCGCTGGGCGTGCCGATCCTGCAGCACGCCTGGCTGAAGACCGAGGGGCAGATGCCTGGCGAGTCCTCTCCGGAGGATGTGGCGAACCTGGCCCGGCGCTTCCCGGCCCTTCGTCTGGTGGCAGCCCATCTCAACGGGATCAACCCGCGCGGCATCGAGGCGCTGCGGGCGTGCGCCAGCGTGTGCGTCGACACCTCGGGAGGAGACCCGCAGAACGGCATGGTGGAATTGGCGGTGGCGCGCCTCGGCGCGGAGCGGGTGATCTATGGTTCCGATGCCCCGATCCGCCACCCGGCGGTGATGTTGAGCAAGGTTCTCGGCGCGCGCCTGGACTCGGCGGCGACGCGGGCGATCCTGTGGGACAACGCGGCGCGGCTGCTGCCGTCCTGGGCGAACGTGGCGCCGGTGCCGGGGGGCGGGTGAGCAGGGGTTCGTCGATGGGTTCGAGATCGCCATGGAAGTGATCGACACCAACGCCTGGTTCGGTCGCGGCATGCTCGGGCCCCTGCCAGGCAGTCCCGACGAGGTCGTCGACGCCGCCCGGGCCGTCGGCATTGACCGGGTGTGCCTGACGCCGCTGGACGCCATCTGGTACCACAATCCACACCTGGGCAACGACGAGTTGTACCGGATCGCGGACCGTCGGGCAGCGGTGCTGCCGGTGCCGCTGCTCGATCCGACCATCGCCTCCTGGGCGGACGAGCTGGCGCTGGCCGTGACTCGTCAGGCCGCCATGGTGAAGCTCGCGCCGGCGTACTCGGGATACGAACCGGCGGCGGCGGAACCATTGCTGGCCGCCGCCGAAGCGGCCGGGATGCCGGTGGTGGTGCAGGTGCGCGTCGAGGACCCGCGGTACCATCACCCGCGGGCTCGGGTGCCCGACGCGGATGTCGCCGCGATCGCGCGGCTGGCCGGTCGCCGCCCACGACTGCGGCTGGTGCTCGGGGGCGCGTCCACCGCCGCCCTCCTGGCGGTCGCGCACGAGCTGCGCGATCTTGCCGGGCTGTTCGCCGACCTGTCGCAGGCCGACGGCCTGGATGCCGTGCGCCGCCTGGTAGACGCGGGGCTGCTGCCGAAACTGCTGTTCGCGACCCATGCGCCCCTGTTCGCGCCGCTGGCCGGCCTGGCGCGCGTGCTGCCGGAGCTGGACGACGTGTCGGCGGCAGCCGTCCTGGGAGGGAACGCGCGCCGGCTGCTGCGTCTGTGAACCTGCCGCGCCGCGGGGAGCAGCCGCGCGCGCCAGACAAGATCACGCAAAGGAGGGGTCCCATGGCAGGTCTGAGCCCTGTCCGGCTCGCCGAGCTGCGCGAGGAGTTCCGCAAGGTCGAGAAGGTCCTCGCGAACACGCCCACCATCGACAAGAGCCGCGCCGTCCCGCTGGCGGAGTACACGCGGCGGCGCGTGCGGGTCGTCGAGGCGTTGCAGCGGCACGGTCTGAGCGTGGGCTTCGTGTTCAGCGACGAGCACTACGACGGAGACGTGCCCTATCTGGGGGGCAACACCAACGTGCAGATCGAGCAGGTGGCGGGCGTGGTCGGCCCGACCGGTTTCCACATCGCCGCCGGGCTGGAGGGAGGCTACATCGCCGAGCAGCTCGCGCCGCGGGCCGGTGCCCGCGTGCACAAGGTGGAGATGCTGAAGCTGGCCGACGAGGAGTACCCCATCAGCGCCAAGAGGCTGGAGGAAGTGGTCGAGCTGGCGGCCGGGGGGCCCGTGGACAGGATCGGCCTGCTGTCGCCGCGCGAGGTCGTTCCCGCGGCGATCGTGGCCTACCTCGAAGGTCGCTACGGCCGCGACAACGTCGTCGACTGCCAGGCGCTGTACCAGGCCGTCAAGTACCTCAAGTCGGACGTCGAGATGCGTCTCATCGAGGACGCCAACGTCATCGCGGATGCCATGGTGCGCAGCATGCTGGCGGTGGCGCGGCCCGGCATGCTGGAGACGCAGCTGGCCGCGTGGGGTGACTTCGTTGCCAAGGAGCTGGGCGCCGAGGAGATGGGCTGGGACGTGATGGTGGGGGCGAACACCGCCAATCGCACGCTGATCGGCAAGGCGCTGAACCGGCCGCTGCAGCGGGGCGACTACGTGCACATCGGCGTCGCGCCCAAGCGGGACGGGCTCAACTCCTGCCTGCGGCGCTCGTTCGTGGCGGTGGAGACCCCGGACGCGGTCACCGCTGACCAGCGATACTGGTTCGACTTCGTCGAAGAGGCCTACCGTGTCGGTCTGGAGGCCCTCAAGGACGTGGCGGCGCACGAGCGGCCGGCGTACCTGCAGGAACAGGCGCTGGTCGACTTCTTCAAGAGCCGCTCCGACGCGGTCAGCGCCCGGCTGGGCAAGCGCGTCGAGCTCGAGCGGCTGAAACCCTACACCGGCACGCACAACGCCGGATACACCGAGTGCCAGGAGTTCTTCGGCGCCATCACGCTCAATTCGCGCGCGCCGCTGGGCGAGCAGATCGTGATCATGCTGGACGTGGCGGTTCGCGGCATCGGCGACTACTGGGACGACGTGGTCATCCCGGGGCTCGACTTCGTGGTGATCGAGAACACCTGCGGGAAGTACGGCCGGACCCTGCGCGAGCTGAACGCCGTGCCGCACCGGGTCCAGAAGCTGGTGGGCAATGTCGACGAACTGGCCTGACGGCGGCGCCGCACTGCCGGCGTGCATCGACTCCGAGGAGCAACTCGTCGCGCAGATGACGACGCCGTCGCCGGCCGTCGTGGCGGCCGTGAGCGCGCTCGACGGCGACGTGCTCGTGCTGGGCGTGGGCGGCAAGATGGGGCCCACGCTCGCCGAGCTGCTGGTGCGCGCTGGCGCCCGGCGCGTGATCGGCGTCTCCCGCTTCTCGGACGCAGCCCAGCGCCGCTACCTGGAGGCGCGCGGCGTGGTGACGATCCGTGCCGACCTGCTGGACGAGCTCGACCTGGTCGAGCTGCCCGAGGCGCCCTACGTGTACCTGCTGGCGGGCTTCAAGTTCGGTGCCACCGGCAACGAACCCATGACCTGGGCGATGAACACCTGGCTGCCGGGCCGGATCCTGCAGCGCTTCTCCGAGGCGCGCCTGGTATACGTGAGTTCGGGCAACGTCTATGCGTACACGCCGGCAGACGGACCGGGAGCCGCGGAGACGGCGCCGCTGGGGCCGCTCGGCGAGTACGCGCAGTCGCGGCTGGGCGGCGAGCGCCTCGTCCAGCACTTCAGCGCCGTGCAGGGAACGCCGGTGCTCATCGTCCGGCTGTTCTACGCCACCGAACTGCGCTACGGCATCATCCACGATCTGGCCTGGAAGGTGGCGCGCGGCGAGCCCATCGACCTGACGATGGGCCACGTCAATCAGATCTGGCAGGGGGACGCCAACGCGTACCTGGCCCGGTGCATGCCGCTGTGCGCCAGCCCGGCGCGGATCGTGAATTTGACCGGCCCCCAGGTGCTGCGCGTGCGCGATCTGGCCGCGTGCCTGGGGGCGCAGCTCGGCCGGGAGCCGGTCTTCCGCGGCGCAGAAGCGGACACGGCACTGCTGGGCGACGCGCGGGCGCTCATCGGTGAACTCGGACCGCCGGCGGTCGCGCCCGAGCAGATCTGTCGATGGATGGCGCAGTGGGTCCGCGCCGGCGGGCGTTCGCTGGGCAAGCCCACCAAGTACGAGTCGCGGACCGGGGAGTTCTGACGGCCGCGCGCGCCGGCACGCGGCTGGTGCGCCCGGGACATGCCTTCGCAGGGGGATCGGGATGGGCACGAGCGTGCCGCCGGTGCAGTTCTCGCGCTTCATGGCCTACGAGGAACTCGACCAGATGGTGCGCGAACTGGCGCGATCGCGGCCCGAGCTGTGCCGGCTCCGCAGCCTGGGCGACTCGCGCGAGGGGCGGCCGGTACCGCTGCTGTGCATCACCGATTTCGGCGGCGCCTGTCCCGAGGAACGGCCGGCCTACCTTGTCCATGCCAACATCCACGCAACGGAGCTGGCCGGGACCCACGCCGCGCTCTACACCGCGGCGCGCCTGCTGCAGGAGGCGCCGGAACTGCTGCGCCGGGTCGTCTTCTACGTGGTTCCTCGCCTGAACCCGGACGGCGCCGAGCACGTGGTGAGGACGTGCGGCAGCGTGCGCAGCCGCACCCATGTGGGGGAGCGGGAGCCCAACGCCCTGTACCCGGCCGACGTCGACGGCAACGGACTCATCCTGACGATGCGGCAGCAGCACCCCGATGGTGCCTGGGTGGTGGATCCCGAGGAACCGCGCCTGCTCGCACCGCGGCGCTTCGACAGTCCGCCGCCGTACTACCGTGTCCTCCCCGAGGGCCTGATCCACGCGTGGGACGGCAGCGAAGCGATACGCGTGGGTGGGCGCAGTCTGGACTGGAACCGGAACTGGTCCTATGACTGGCGCCCCGAACCGGAACAGCCCGGCGCCGGCGACTTCCCGTTCAGCGAGCCGGAGATGCACCATCTGGGCTCGTTTCTGCATGCGCACGGCAATCTGTTCGGGGTCCTGGGCTACCACACCGGACCTGCCGCCGTGCTGCGGCCCCCGTCCACCGGAGCCGATGCGGACCTCGATGCCGCCGACCTGCGTCTGTTGGAGGACCTGGCGGGGCTGGCGGCCCGCGAGACCGGGCTGCCCGTCATCCCGGTGGTCAAGTACCACGAGGCGCGCAGCCGGGACATCGCGCTCCGCGGGCACTTCCACGACTTCGGCTACCACCACCTCGGGCTGCACGTGTTCGAGTTCGAGCTGGGCAACGCGTTCAACAGCGCGGGTATCTCCACCGAGGAGCAGTTCGCCGCCACGGAGCCAGAAGCGCGCCAGGCCAACCTGCGCCGCGTGCTGTCGTGGTGGGATGGCCAGCAGAGCGGCACGCCGCTGCACGAGCCGTGGACGCCGTGGCAGCACCCCCAGCTCGGTCTGGTCGAGGTAGGGGGACTGCGGCCGCCACAGCTCTACAACCCCGCGTTAAGCTGCCTGGAGGAGCTGGCGGCTGGCACCTATCGCTTCACGCTCGAGCATGCGCGGCGGCACCCGGCGGTGACTCTGGAGGACCTGGGCGCCGACGCGGTCGCGCCTGGCTGCTGGCGCGTGCGCGTGCGGGTCGCCAATCGGGGCGCGCTGCCGACGCACGTGACGCAGCGCGGCCGGCAGCTGCGCCGCCTGGAGTCGGTGCGGGTGCAGTTTCAGCCGGCGGCGGGCGTGGGCCTGCTGTCCCAGCAGGCCACCGTCGACCTGGGGCACCTGGCCGGGGTGCAGGGCAGCCGCGTCGTCGAGTGGTTCGTCGCCGGGCAGGCCGGCCGGCTGGGCGAGATCGCGGTGCGCGGCGGGGCAGGCGGCAGCTCGAGGGTGGAGGTCATCGCCGCGCGGCCGGGCCCTGCCGGCTGCGCGGCGGACCGCCCGGCTGCGCCGGCCGCGCATGGGGCAGGGGAAGTCTAGGCACAGCCGAGGTGCGGACGCGGGAGGAGCGGCAGGATGGCGACGTGGAGTGCGGCAGAGGTGGCGCGGATCCACGCCGAGGCGCTGGTGTTCGACGGCCACAATGACACGCCGGTGGAGCGGGTGGCGCGGGGCGAGGCGCCCCTGCAGTGGATGACCCGCGACCCCAGCTTCCATGCGGATGTCCCGCGCATGCGCGCCGGCGGCTACGACGGCGGCGTGTTCATCGTCGGCAACGGCGCCGTGGCCGACCTGTGGGTCACGACCGAGCGGGTTCTCAGCCAGGTGGAGGCTCACGGCGATGTCCTGGCGCTGGCGCTGACCGCCGGCGACGTGCAGCGGGCCAAGGCGGCAGGGCGCATCGCCGTGCTGATGGGCATCGAGGGAGCGGGCCGCTGGCTGCGCGGACACGTCGAGGTGGTGGCGGTGGTGCACCGGCTCGGCATTCGCCTGCTGGGCCTCACCCACGGCGAGGGCGGTCCCGAGCCCGGCATGCTCCAGGCCAGCCGCAGCCCCTTCGGACCGTGCACGGCGGCCGAGCGCGACCGGGCGCGGCGCGAGGCCGGGGGGCTGACCGACTTCGGCCGCGAGGTGCTGGCGGCCAGCAACCGGTCGGGGCTGGTAACCGATCTGGCGCATATCAATGATCGGGCGTTCTACGAGGTCCTGGAGCTCTCCAGCAGCCCGCCGATAGCCAGCCACACGGCAGTCTGCGCGCTCTGCCCGCACTGGCGCTGCCTCACGGATGACCAGATCCGGGCGCTGGCGGCAGCGGGTGGCGTGCTGGGCATCGCGTTCGCGCCGATGTTCATCGACGAGCGCGCGCCGACCGTGCGCCGGCTGGTCGAGCACGTCCGCCATGCGGTCGATCTGGTCGGCGTGGACCACGTGGGCATCGGCACCGACTTCGACGGTCTGGGCGACCGGGTGCCGGTGATCCCGGACGTGGCGGGGCTGCCGGCGCTCACTGCGGAGCTGCTGGCGGCGGGCTTCGGCGAAGCCGAGGTCAAGCAGATCTGGGGCGGCAATTTCCTGCGCGTGCTGCGCCAGGCTCTGGGCGCCTGAAGCCGGTCCGTCCGGCGCGGCAGCGTCGCCGTCCCGCCGGAGCGTGCGCTGGCCGGAGCGCCGCCCAGCAGGCGCCCGGGCCATCTCGAACGAGGCGTCCCCGGCAGGCCGGCAGCAGCAGGCCGGCGGCGGGCGCCCGAGGAGCGAGTCGACGATGCCGCGACCCGTGAAGCTCGGCATGGTGAACGTGCTGCTCTGCCAGGAGCCCATGGCGGCGCGGCGGGCACGCCTGCTGTCCCTTGTCGAGGCGGCTGGGCGAGCCGGCTGCCAGATCGTGCTGCTGCCCGAGTTCGCCGACCATCACTGCACCTGCGAGGCCAGCGCCGCTGCCGCGAGCGGGCCGGCGGCGGTGCGCCAGGTCGCCGGTCTCGAGCCGGACGCCCCGTGGCTGGCGCAGGTGGCCGAGCGGGCTGCTCGGTACCAGATGGCGGTCATTCCGGACGTGCTGCTGGTGGGCGACCGCGGCGCCACCAACAGCGCGCTGGTCTTCGGACCGGACGGCTCGTTGCTGGGCCGCTACGACAAGACCCACCTGGCTCCCGGCGAGGCGAAGATCTGCGCCCCGGGCCAGCGCATCGACACCATCGCCACGCCGTTCGGCCGCCTGGGGCTGCTGATCTGCTGGGACATCCATTTCCCGGAATTGACGCGCGTGCATGAACTTCAGGGCGCCGATCTGCTGCTGTGGACGAGCATGCGCCAGGTCGAGCACGAGGACATCCTCTGGCGGGCGGTACTGCCAGCGCGGTGCTGGGAGCACTCGCTGCCCATCGGCGTGTCGACCTACGTGACCCGCCACCAGGTGCCGCTGCGCCGGCCGATGACCGCGACCGTGTTCGACGCCTTCGGGCAGGTGGTGGCCGGGGGAGTGGGGACCGAGGGCGTGGTCGAGGCGGTGCTGGACCTGGACCTGCGGCCCCAGGAGCGGCGGTACTGGGGCCGCCCCGACTGGGTGGACGCCGGCCGGTACCTGCGGCGCTACCGGCGCCCCGAGCTGTACGGCGCGCTGACGGCTGCTCTGCCGCCGGCTGCCGCGGATCCGGATGCAGAGGCGGAGACGGCGCGCTACCCCGAGCTCGTCAGTCCGGTGCTGTAGGCCAGCGACGCGAGCGAGCGATGCGAGGAGGCACGGACATGGGAGTGCTCGACAGGTTCTCGCTGCGCGAACGCGTGGCGCTGGTCACGGGCGGCGCGGGACCGCTGTTCGGCAGCAGCATCACGGAGGCGCTGGCCGAGGCCGGGGCGACGGTGGTGACGGCCTCGCGCAACCTGGCGCGCAACGAGGAGCTGGCCGGCCGCCTGCAGGCCGCCGGTTACCGCGTCGAGCCGATGCGCCTGGACATCACCGAACCGGCATCGATCGAGGCCCTGCACGCCCAGATCCGGGCGCGGTTCGGGGGCGTGGACGTGCTGGTGAACAGCGCGGTGGTCGGGCGCGGTGGCGGCTTCTGGGATCAGGACCCGGAGTACTGGGCCTACAGCGCGCAGGGCAACATGGTCGGGCTCATGCACATGTGCAAGACTTTCCTGCCCGACATGCTGAGCCGTGGGCGCGGGTCGATCGTCAATATCTCGAGCATCTACGGCGTGGTGGCCAACGACCCGACGCTGTACACCGGCACCGACATGAAGCAGCCCCCGGACTACACCTTCGTGAAGGCCGGGATGATCAACTACACGCGCTACCTGGCCAACTATTACGGCAAGCAGGGGGTGCGGGCGAACTGCATCTGCCCGGGCGGCTACTACGCCGAGCAGCCCCAGCCGTTTGTCGAGCAGTACACGCGCCGCTGCCCGCTGGGCCGCATGATGGGCAACGAGGACATCAAGGGTGCGATCGTGTTCCTGGCTTCGGACGCGTCCGCGTACGTGACCGGAGCCTGTCTGATGGTGGACGGCGGATGGACTTCGCTGTGACGGCCGGGGCGGGGACGGGATGACAGAAGCTGTCGTCGACGAGGAAGGACTCGTCCACGGATTGCGGCGTCTGGGGCTCCGGGCGGGCGACGTGGTGTTCGTCCACAGCTCGCTGCGCGCCTTCGGGCACGTGGTGGGCGGCGCGCCTGCCGTGGTCCGCGCGCTGCTGGCGCTGGCGGGCGAGCAGGGCACGCTCGTGGCGCCCATCTTCCGCCATTTCTTCTGGGACGGGCCCGAGCAGGTCTGGGACCGGCAGCGCAGCCCCTCGCTCATGGGCGCGATCTCGGAGGCGGTGCGGCGCTGGCCTGGCGCGGTTCCCACGCGGCACGCGCCGCACCCGGTGGCCGCCATCGGGCCCCGCGCGGCGGCGCTGGCTGCCTGCCGCAACCGCACGGACTTCGCCTTCGACAGCCCGTTCGCGCGCCTGCTCGAGTGGGACGCCTGGATCCTGCTGCTCGGCGTGGACCTGTCCGTGTGCACCTTCGTCCATCTGCTCGAGGAGCGAGCGGCGGTGCCCTACCGGCACTGGGTCGAGCTCACGGGCACGGTGATCGACGGCGGGGTGGCCCGGCAGGAGAGTTACCCGTTCTATCGCCAGCAGCCGGGGGTGCACAACGACTTCCTGCCGCTGCAGCGGCTGCTGGCGCGGGCGCGCTCGCTGCGGTGCACGAGGGTGGGCGCCGCACGGGTGCGGGCGTGCCGCACGCGCGCGCTGTACGAGGCGGGCATGCGGGCCCTGCGGGACGACCCGCTGTTTCTGGTCAGCGCCGACACGCGTGCGGCTGCCAGCCGGTACGTGCCCGACCACGGGGCATGGATCGCGTCCGTGGGAGAGGATCCGGGAGCGGTGCGCGCCGCGCGGCACCCGCTTGCGCGGCGCCTGGCCGTCCGCCTGCACGTGCGGCGCCCCGAGACCGAGCCGCGGGCTGTCGAGCGCCTCGTCTGGCACACGGACGACGGCCTGGAGCTGCGCGAGCTGCGGCTGGAGGGAGGGCCGAGCCCGGTCGTGCCGGCGATGCTGGCCCTGCCGCGCCAGGCCGCCGCGCCGCGGCCCGCCGTGATCTGCCTGCACGGAACCGGAGGCTCGTGGGAAGACACGATGGAGGCCGATCTGCAGCCGCACGGCAGCGTTCTGCGGGGTTGGGGCCGGGCGCTGGCGCGGCAGGGGTTCGCCGTGCTGGCCATCACGCAGCTGTGCCATCCGCCGCGGCCCGAACCATGGAACTGGGAGTGGCCGAAGCTCCTGCAGTTGTACGGACAGACGGCGATGGGCCGTCTGGTGGCCGATGTCTGCGCCGCGCTCGACTACCTGCTGGCGGTGCCAGGGGTGGATCCCGGACGGGTGGCCGTGGCCGGGTACTCGCTGGGGGGCATCGCGGCCTTCTACAGCCACGTGATCGACGAGCGGCTGCGTGCGGCCGTGATCTTCTGCGGCGGCGTCGGCTCGCTGGCGGCGCTCGTGCGGGCGGGAGCGTGGGGCTACCACTCCGTCTACTACCACGTGCCCGGCCTGCTGGCTGACGGGCTGGATCACCCGGAGCTGGTGGCGGCGCTGCCCCCGCGGCCGCTGCTGCTCTGCGCGGCAACCGAAGACCAGGGCATGCCCCTGGCGGGCGTCGAGCGCTGCGCGGCGGCCGCCCGGCGTGCCTATGCGGCCGCGGGCGCGCCGGCCGCATTCGCGCTGCGCGTGGATCCGGGTCCGCACGCCCATACTCCCGGCGCCTTTGCGGCGGCGCAGGCGTGGCTGCAGGCTCACCTGCAGGCAGCCGGATCGTCGGCGCCAACCACCCATGCAGCAGACAGCCAAGGAGAGCGAAGATGCAGCTAGGAATCGTCGACATCGACACGTCGCACCCGCAGAACTGGATCCCCATCGAGCGCGAGCTGGGCCACGAGGTCGTGGGCATCTACGATGGCGGCACGGTCCACCCGCCGGCGTACGTAGCCAAGTTCGCCGCCGAGCATCGGGTGCCGCGCGTGTACGAGCGCCTGGAGGACATGGTGCCGGATGTCGACGCGGTCATCGTGCACGGCTGCGACTGGGACACGCACGTGGAGAAGGCCAGGCCCTTCGTCGAGGCGGACAAGG
Organism: uncultured Gemmatimonadaceae bacterium; assembly: GCA_964591015.1. Taxonomy (GTDB): domain Bacteria; phylum Latescibacterota; class UBA2968; order UBA8231; family UBA8231; genus SLHA01. Next base: position 23,167 of record CAZPXM010000025.1, on the reverse strand, counting down.
CGGTGCTGCTCGACAAGCCCATGGTCGGCAACCTGCGCGACGCGCAGCAGCTGCTCGACTGGGCCGCGCAGGGCAAGCGGGTGTGCGGCGGTTCCAGCCTGCGCGTGGCCGCCGAGGTGCGGGCCTACCTGGCCGAGTCGGAGGCCGAGCGCGGGCGGGTGCACACGGCGTTCGCCGGCTGCGGCACCGACGAGTTCAACTACGGGATCCACGCGTACGCCCTGCTCTGCGGCCTGATGGGACCCGGGATCCGCTCCGTGCGGTATCTGGGAGCCTCGCAGCAGCGGCACCTGCGGGTGACCTGGAAGGACGGCCGTGTCGGCTTCCTGTGCGTCGGCGACGGTGCCTGGCTGCCGTTCCATGTCACTGCCGTGACCGACAAGGGCGTCCGGCAGCTCGTCTGCGCCACCGGCACCCTCTACCGCAACCTGCTGGCGCACGCGCTGCCGTTCCTGGCCGGCGAGGCCCCGGCGGAGCTGACCATGGCGGAGCTGCTGGAGCCCGAGCTGGCCGCGCTGGCGGCGCGCCAGTCCTGGCTCGCGCGCGGCGTCGAGGTGTGCCTGTCGGATCTGCGGCTGGACGACCCGGGCTTCGACGGGGCGCTGTTCGCGCGCGGCTACCGCCGGCAGCGGTACCCGAAGGGCTGGTGACGCCGGCGGGCGGCCCCTGACGCCGGGAACGGCCGCGCAGTGAGCCGGCGGGCGGCGCGCTCAGGCGCGCCCGGCAGCCTGCCTGCGCCTGAGCGGCCTCCAGAGCCGCCGCGCCGCTGGCAGCGTGACTCGAGGAGGAGAGACATGCAGCCCACCTGCACGCGCCTCGCCAACGCGCGCTATGCGCTCGGCGGAGCGCTGGGCGAACGCCTGGCGGCGGTTACCCGCCAGTGGCTGCTGGTGGCGCCCGACGCCAACCCGGCCATGCTGGAGATGTTCCGCGACCGCGACCGCCGGCCGTATCGCGATCTGGTGCCGTGGGCGGGCGAGTTCGCGGGCAAGTACCTGACCAGCGCTGTGCAGGTTCTTCGCCTGACCGGAGACCCCGCCCTGCGGCGCCGCCTGGGCGCGTTCGTTCGCGAGCTGGTCTCCCTGCAGGCCGAGGACGGCTACCTGGGCCCGTGGCCGCGCCGCTACCGCCTCGCCGGCGTCGCCCCCAATGTCGGCGGCAAGCCGGGGAATACCTGGGATGCCTGGGGTCACTACCACGTCATGCTGGGCCTGCTGCTGTGGAGCGACGAGAGCGGCGATGCGGCGGCGCTGGCGGCGGTGCAGCGCAGCGCCGATCTGCTGTGTGCGCGCTTTCTCGGGCGGCGGCGCCGGCGGCTGGTGGACACCGGCAGCACGGAGATGAACCTGGCCCCGGTGCACGCGCTGGCCCTGTTGTACCAGCGGTGTCCCGAGCAGCGCTATCTCGATCTGGCCCTGCAGATCGTCGCCGAGTTCGCGGCCACCGGTCCCGGCGGACCGCTGGCAGGCGATTACCTGCGGCATCCGCTGGCGGGCGGCGAGTTCTTCGCCGGGCCGAAGCCGCGCTGGGAGAGCCTGCACCCGATCATGGGCCTGGCAGAGCTCTACTGGGTGACGGGTGCGGCGGAATTCCGCCGCGCGTTCGAGCAAACGTGGTGGAGCATCGTCCGCTGGGACCGCCACAACAACGGGGGCTTCTCTTCGGGCGAGCAGGCGCAGGGCAATCCCTACCACCGCGGGGCGATCGAGACCTGCTGCACCGTCGCCTGGATGGCCGCCAGCGTGGAGATGCTGCGGCTGACCGGCGATTCGGTGGTGGCCGACGAGCTGGAGCTGTCCACGCTGAACTCGGTCCTGGGCCTCGTGTCTCCCAGTGGGCGCTGGGTTACCTACGACACCCCCATGGACGGCGTGCGCCGTGCGAGCGCGCACGAGATCGTGTTCCAGGCTCGCCCGGGCAGCCCGGAGCTGAACTGCTGCAGCGTGAACGGGCCCAGAGGCCTGGGACTGGTCAGCGACTGGGCGGTGATGGACAGCGGGCGGTCGCTGCGGCTGAACTACTACGGGCCGGGCACGGTCCGCGTCCGGTACGCGGGCACGACGGTCGAGCTGAGGCAGCAGACCGAGTACCCGTGCGAGGGGCGCATCGTCCTGGCGGTGACACCGGCCCAGCCGCGCCCCTTCCGGCTGGAGCTGCGCATACCCCACTGGTCCGCGCGGACGCGCGCGACGGTGAACGGGGAGTCGGTGCGCGGGGTCTGCGCCGGCACGTACCTGGCGCTCGAGCGCCACTGGCGGCGCGGCGACCGGGTGCGCCTGGACCTGGACATGAGCCTCCACTTCTGGCGCGGCGAGCGCGAGTGTCGCGGGCTCACCTCGGTGTACCGGGGTCCGATCCTGCTGGCCTACGACCGGCGGTTGGACGCGGCGGCTGCCGCGCGGGTGCCGGTGCTGGACGCGCGGTCGCTGGTAGCACGGCGCCGCGTGCACGCCAGCGGACTGCCGGTCATGCTGGCGCTGGACGTGCGCGACGCTCGCGGTGCCCGCCTGCGCCTGTGCGATTTCGCCAGCGCCGGTCAGGCTGGCACGCCCTACCGTTCGTGGCTGCGCGTGCGCCACGCGCCGCGCGCGGCCTTCCGCCCGACCAATCCGTTGCGCTCGGCGCGGAGGTGAGCATGCAGGAGACCGAGGCGGCAGTCGTCGGCGTGGATCTGGGGACGAGCGGCGTCCGGGCGATCGCGGCGAGCATGGACGGCCGCGTCCTCGCCACCGCGTCGCGAAGTCTGGCGGCCGCCCAGGTGGTGGCTGGCGACGAGCGGCACGAACAGGACCCGGTGGCGTGGTGGGAGTCCACCCGTGCGGCCCTGCAGGAGCTGGGGGCGAAGCTGGCCGCTGCCGGCGTGCCGGCAGCCGCCGTGCGCGGCATCGCGATCGACGGCACGTCCGGGACGGTCGTCTTCGCGGACCGGGACCTGCGCCCGCTGCGGGCGGCGATCATGTACAACGACGGGCGCGCGGCGGCCGAAGCGGAGGCGCTGAACGAGATGGCCGGGGACCTGTGCACGCGGCTCGGGTACCGGTTCGCGGCCTCGTACGCGCTGGCCAAGATCCTGTGGGTGCAGCGGCACGAACCCCGGGTGTTCGCGGCCACCAGACACGTGCTGCACCAGGCCGACTACATCGCCGCGCAACTGCTCCAGCAGCCGCCGCTGACCGACTACAGCAACGCGCTGAAGACCGGCTACGACCTGATCGCCGGGGCGTGGCCGCCATGGGTGAGCGGCCTGGGCGACCTCGGGGCGCGCCTGCCTGCGGTCGTGGCCCCCGGGGCTCCGTTGGGGGTGGCGGCGCCGCGCGCGGCCTCGGCGTGCGGGCTGCCGGCCGGGCTGCAGGTGATCGCCGGGGCCACCGACGGCACGGCCGCCGTGCTGGCCTCCGGGGCCCGTCGGGTCGGCGACTACAACACGACGCTGGGCACCACGCTGGTGTTCAAGGCCCTGGGCGAGCGGCTGGTCAGCCATCCTCGCGGGCTCATCTACTCGCACAAGCTGCCGGGCGGCCGCTGGCTGCCCGGCGCCGCCAGCAACACGGGCAGCGAGTGGATCGCGCAGCAGTTCGCCGGACAGGACGTGGGCGAGATGGACGCGGCCGCTGCCCGCCGGCTGCCGGTGCCGGTACCGGCCTATCCGCTCGCCCGCAAAGGCGAACGCTTCCCCTTCCTGGCGCCGGCGGCGGTCGGTCTGTTCCCGCCCGCCGAGCTCGACCCGGAAAGCCGCTACGCCGCCTGCCTCCAGGGCACCGCCTGCGTGGAGCGGCTGGCGTACGAGACGATCGACGCGGCGGCCGGGCTCGCCGGGGGCGAGGTCTACGCCACGGGCGGCGGCAGCCGCAGCGACGTGTGGATGCAGGTCCGCGCCGATGTGACCGGCCGCACGCTGCACCGGCCAGGCTGTCCCGAGTCGGCCTTCGGCAGCGCCGTGCTGGCCGCGGCCGGCGTCTCCGGCAGGGATCTGTGGGAGACGGCTGCTGCGATGGTGCGACGGCAGGCGAGTTTCGCGCCCGACGCCACCCGTGCCTCCCGCTACGAGGAAGTCTATGGGCGGCTGTGCGCCGAGCTGCACCGGCGAGGTTGGCTGTGAGCGTGTACATGCCGTGCGACATCCGCGGGCCGGTGAGCGAGCTGAGCCTCGATCTGTATGAGCGGTGGGGCGCGGCCCTGGCGGCGCTGCTGCCGCCCGGCGACACGGCGGTCGTGGGCGGCGATGTGCGGCCCTCGACGCCCGCGTTTCAGCGAGCCTTCGTCGCGGGGGCGCGGCGCCATGCCGGCCGGGTCGTCGACCTGGGCACCGTGCCCACGCCGATGGTGTACTTCGCGCAGCGGCAGTGGCGAGCCGGCCTCGCGGCGGTCGTCACCGCCTCGCACAGCCCGCCGCAGATCAACGGCCTGAAGTGGGTGGTGCGGGGCCGGCCCCCTGTGGAGGCTGACGTCCGCGCGCTGCGCGAGCGGGCCGAGAGGACGCCACCGCCAGCGGCCTTGTCAGCCGGGCCGCCATCCCTGGCCAGGCTGGAGGCGCGCGGCGAGGAACTCGCGGCCGCATACGCGGGCTGGCTCGTCGGGCGCTGGCGCGCGGCTGGCGCGCGCCTGCGGCTCTGCGTGGATCCGGGCAACGGCTGCTGGGCGGGCCGGGCGGCCGGCCTGCTGCGGGCCGTCTTTCCGACCAGCACCGTCCTGGCGATCCACGACGAACCGGACGGGCGCTTTCCGCACCGCAACCCGGACTCGGCGCGACCGGCGCATCTGACCGCACTGGCGCGCACCGTCCGGGCCGAAGGCGCCGACGCGGGACTGGCATTCGACGGGGACGGGGACCGACTGACGGTTCTGGACGAACAGGGGCAGGCGCTCACCGCGGAGGAGACGGCGTGGCTGCTCATCGGCACCTTCGCCAGCGAGTGGGCCGGGCGCGTGTTCGTGCACGACGTCAAGCTCTCGCCGCGCATCGGCGCCGCGGTGACCGAGCGCGGCGGGCGAGTCGTGGCGCAGCGCAGCGGGCACGCGTTCATCCGGAACTCCATGCTCGACTTGCAGGCGCTGTTCGGCGCCGAGATCAGCGGCCATTACTTCTACGGCGAGCTGGCTGGCGGCGACGATGCGCTGTACAGCGCCTGCCGGCTGGTCGGCCTGCGGGCCGAGGCCGGCCAGCCTCTGAGCCGGCTGCGCCAGGGGTGTCCGCCCATCCATGCCACCGGCGATCTGCGCCTGCCCGCCACGCCGGAGCAGCAGCGCGAGCTGCTGGCGCGCGTGGCGCAGGCCTTTGCGGGGCTGCCGCTGGACCGCACCGACGGCCTCCGCATACACTTCGGCCACGGATGGGCGCTGGTGCGCGCTTCGGTGACCGCAGCCGAGCTCACGTTCCGCTTCGAGGGGGACACGCCGCAGGCTCTGCAGCAGGTCGTCGCCGCTTTCACGAGCCAGCTGGGCGAGCCTGGAGCCGCGCTGCGGCAGCGGTACACTCAGGAGGAGGCAGAACGGCGATGAGCGAGTTGCTCGAGCAGATGGTGCACACGGCACGCGCCCTGGTGGCCAACGGACTGGTGCGCGGCGCCGGCGGGAACGTCAGCGTGCGGGACGGGGACTGCATGTGGATATCGCCCAGCGGCTATTCGTTCCTGGACGCCGGCGCCGAGGACTACCCGGGGGTGTCCGTGAACACGGGCCAGATCCTCTGCGGCGACCGACGGCCCTCGTCGGAGGTGCTCATGCATCTGGCCATCTACCGGCGACGGCCAGAGCTGGCAGCCGTGATCCACACGCACCCGCCCGTGACGGTCGCGCTGACGGCCACGGGGGAGAATCTGCGGCCGATGTTCGCCGACTACTACGTCTACCTCGGGGCCAACGTGCCGCATCTGCCGTACATCACGGTCACGACGCCGGAGCTGGCGGCGGCCGTGGAGCAGGCCATCAGCGTGCCGAACTGCGTCGGCATCGTGCTGCGCAACCACGGCGCCATCACCGTGGGAGCCAGCGTCAAGGAGGCCTACTTCCGGACCCTGGCGATGGAGGAGCAGGCCACCATTCAGCACGCCGCCCTGCAGATCGGCGAGCCCCGCTACCTGACACCCGAGGAACTGGCCAGACTGGATGCGCTGGGCAGCGAGGCCTATCGGCGCCAGTTGCTGGCGCTGATGCGCCGCTGACCCGAGCCGAGCAGGAGGCACCATGACCGCACACACCGTGGCCCGCTCCATGGAGATCTACGCGCGCGCCCGCCAGCTCATTCCGGGCGTGACCCAGCTCATCAGCCGCCGGCCGACGCGGGCCGCCCTCGGCGTGAGTCCGATCTACGCCCGTCGCGCCAAGGGCTGTCGGATCTGGGACGTGGACGGCAACGAGTACATCGACTGGATGAGCGGTGTCGGACCCATCATCCTGGGGTACGCCGATCCCGTGGTGGACGCCGCGGTCTGCGAGCAGATCGCCAGGGGATCGATCTGTTCACTGGTCGAGGAGAACGCCGTGACCCTGGCCGAAGAGCTGGTGCGGCTGATCCCGTCCGCCGAGATGGTCCGCTATGCCAAGGGCGGCGGCGAGGCGTGCGCCATCGCGGTGCGCATCGCCCGCGGCGTCACCGGGCGCGACCGCGTGCTGTTCTGCGGCTACCACGGCTGGCACGACTGGTATCTGGCAGCCAATCTGGGTGCCGAGCGGCTGGCGGCCCATCTGTTCAACGGCATCGAGCCGATCGGCGTGCCGCGGGCCCTGGAGGGCACCGCCATTCCGTTTGCGTACGGCGACGCGGACATGGTCGCCGACCTCCTGCGCCGCCACCGCGGCGAGGTGGCCTGCATCATCATGGAACCCATGCGCACCGAGGTCCCGCCGCCGGGCTTCCTGGAGGCGGTGCGCGAGCTGGCCGACGAGCACGAGGTCGTGCTCATCTTCGACGAGGTGTCCTCCGGTTTCCGCGTGGCCCTGGGTGGCGCCCAGCAGTTCACCGGAGTCACCCCCGACATGTCGGTCTTCGCCAAGGCCATCTCCAACGGGTACCCGATGGCGGCCGTGGTCGGCAAGCGCGCGATCATGGCGGCCGTGGAGCGCATGTTCGTGTCCAGCGCCTACTGGGACGACCACGTCGGCATCGTCGCGGCGTTGACCACGCTGAGAGAGCTGGAGCGGCGCCATGCCGTGGCCCACTTCCAGCGCATCGGCGCGCTGCTGAAGGCGGGGATCGACAGGGCCGCGCAGGAGGCAGGCGTGGAGGCGGAGTGCCGGGGAGTCGATGCGCATCCCGGCATCCGCTTCGCCTGCACTGACCCGGTGCTCGCGAGGAAGCTGGCAACGCTGTTCATCCAGGAGAACGCGCGCCGTGGCGTCATCCTGCACCCGGGCCTGTTCCTCAACTGCGCCCACGACGAACAAGCGGTCGAGCGGACTGTCGAGGTGGTGCGGGAGAGCCTGGGCGTGCTCGCGCGCGGCCTGCGCGAGGGGTGCATCGACCGGTTGCTCGAGTGTCCGATTCAGCAGGAGCTGTTCCGGCGTCTGGTGCACTGAGCTGGCGGGTGCCAGCCTAGCTGCCGGCCACCGCCGACGACCCGGGCGCCTGCAGCGCTTCCTTGAGCTGCTTGCCGGGCTTGAAGTGCGTCTTGCGGCGCGCAGGCACGTACACCAACTGGCCCGTGCGCGGATTGCGCGCCGCCGGCTTCGGCTTGGTGTCCTTCACTTCCAGCACGCCGAAGCCGCGGATCTCGATGCGGTCCCCGCTGATCAGCGTCTCGCGCATCGCGTCGAACAGCCGGTCGACCATCTGCAGCGTCAGGTTGTTGGTGCAGCCGATGGTGTCGGCCACCGCGCGCGCCAGGTCCTTCTTGGTAACGGTAGTCACGGCCGCTTCCTCTCGATGACGTTGGGCGCTGGCGCCGCAGGCCAGCTACTGGCCGCGGCTGTGGTGCCTGGAGGATGCCCGCCGACGGCGCGTCAGGCCGCAGCCGCACCCGCGGCCCGATGCGGGCGGGAGATTTCCCCGCAACCAGCCCGGCTCGTCACCTAACATGTTGTGTTTATGCGGCTTGTAGTATATCCAGATTCACCCCCGAAAGCAAGGGCGCCGACCACTGCGGCCGCCCGCCTGCCGTCGATTGAGCCGGACCCTTTGGCGGCCTATATTCGGGCGCGCCGCGGGGCGCCCCACGCCGAGGGAAGCGACCCGGGCATGGCAGACGAGGACATCCATGGCCTTCCTGCTGGAGCGGACGGAGAGCATCCCTGAAGGCATGCGGCGCATCGCCACCGAGCAGCTCGATCTGGCTATCAGCGAGCTGGAGAGCCAGCAGGGCGACGCGGACGAGCACGTGCACGAGGCGCGCAAGGCCCTCAAGCGCCTGCGCGCGGTGCTCTGGCTGGTCCGGGCGGTGGTGGGGGACGGCATCTTCCGCCTGGAGAACGGCTGCTGTCGCGACGCTGCCCGCCGCCTCTCTGGGACCCGCGACGCGACGGCCTTGCTGGAGGCGCTCGAGGCCCTGGTCGCCTATGCCGGGCGGCGCGTGCGGCGCGGCAGGTTCGCGACCGTGAGCAGGTGGCTGGAGGAGCGGCGCGACGGGCTGGGGACTGACGCCGCGCTTGTCGCCGGGGAACGCCAGCGGGCCCTGGACGATCTGCGCTGGGCCAGGCGGCGCGCGGAGGAGTGGCCGCTGGCGCAGTGCACCTGGGACGCCGTGGAGGCTGGCGTTCGCCAGGTGTACGCGCGCGGCCGTGGAGGATACGAACGCGCGCTCAGCGAGGACGACGAGGCGGTCTTCCACGAGTGGCGAAAGTGGGCCAAGTACCTCTGGTACCAGACGCAGGTGCTCGCCGGCATCTGGCCGGCCATGATGTCGGCGTTGGCGGCTCAGCTCGATGAGCTGGGAGACACGCTCGGCCAGGAGCACGATCTGTCTGTCCTCCGCCATGCCGTGCAGACGGAGCTGTCGCGCCCGATCCGGGCGACAACGCTGCAGGCGCTGCTGGAGTTGACCGCCGAGCGCCAGGCGAACTTGCGGCTGCAGGCCCGGCACCTGGGGCGTCGCCTGTATGTCGAGCGCCCCCGGGATTTCGCCGCTCGGCTGCGCGGGTACTGGCGGGCCTGGCACGGTGACGCGGCGCCGGCGCCGGCGCCAGCCTCGCCGCGAGCCCGGCGGGCGGCCGCGGCGCACAGTGCCCCGGAGCTGGTGGCCGACTGCGCCTGCGAGACGGGTGAGGGCCCGTTGTGGCATCCGCTGGAGAACCGGCTGTACTGGATCGACATACCCCGGGGCCTGCTCTGCCGCTACGAACCGGCCAGCGACCGCCACGAGCAGTGCCTGCAACTCGACCGACCGATCGGCGGCTTCGCGATCCAGGCCGACGGCAGCCTGCTGCTGTTCCTGGCGCGCGGCGGGGTGGCTGCCTGGCGCGACGGACGCCTGGATCACCTCGTCGAGGAGCTGGAGGCCGAGCGCGAGACTCGCTTCAACGACGTGATCGCCGACCCGACCGGCCGCGTCTTCTGCGGCACGATGCCGGCGCCAGGGCGCGCTGCCCGGCTCTACCGGATGGACCCGGACCGGACGCTCACGGTGGTTCTCGACGACGTGGGAGTGGCGAACGGCATGGGCTTCAGCCCTGACCGCCGCACCTTCTATTTCACGGACTCGGGCAGGTCGGTGATCGAGCGATTCGACTACGACGAGCGAACCGGGGCGATCACGGGCCGGCGCGCGTTCGTGGGCGGCGCGGCGCACCCCGGCGTTCCCGACGGGCTGACGGTGGACGAGGAGGGATGCGTGTGGTCGGCCCGGTGGGGCGGCGCCTGCGTGATCCGTTACTCGCCTGCGGGCGAGGAACTCCAGCGCATCGAGCTGCCGACCTCCAAGGTCTCGAGCGTGACATTCGGCGGGGACGACTACCGCGACCTGTACCTGACCACTGCCGGAGGTCAGGAGCAGGGCGCGAAGGAGACAGGGGCTGGCGGCCTGTTCCGGGTACGCGTGGCCGTGCGCGGCGTGCCCGAGTTCCTGTCTCGCATCGCTCCCTGAGGCAGTCGCAGGCGGCTCCGCGCGGCGGGCCAGGCGAAGGGGCAGGGTACGGGCCCGCGGTTTTCCGCGGCAGGCTGCGGAGATCCGTGCCTCCAGGTGCCGGCGCCGCGCGGGCACTGCCCTCGTGACTGGAGGGAAGGCAGGCCTGCAGCAGATTGCCGGGCAATCGATTGTGCCTGGCTGCGTCGTCGCGAGGCCGCGGCCGAGTCAGCGGCAGCGACGCCTGGCACGCGGCTTGCGCGCTGCGTGCCAGGCCATGCCCTTTGGCGACGGCCGCAGCACCGGAGTATCTTCCGTCCCGCCAGCGAGATGGCAAGGTTCGACAGCGCTGCAGCGTGCAGCGGCGTGCCGGCACGATACCCGATCAGAGTCTGCCTCGATGCGCCCGTCCCAGGAGGACCGCCAGCACCCGCCCCAGCCGCGCGCCCGGATAGGCCCGCGGCTGATCGTCAGCTTCGTGGTGCTGGTCATGGCCGTCGTGGGCACCTCCGGCTGGGTGCTGTACGAGCTGACCCAGCGCAGCCTGGCCGGCCAGATGCGCGACCATCTGGTGGCAGTGGCCCGGCTGCTGAGCGCCGGCCTGTCGGGGGACGTGCTCCGGCGACTCCGTCCCGGCGACGAGAAGTACGGTCTGCACAGCCGCCTCACCGAGCGGCTGCGGCAGTCGCAGGAGATCGTCGGCGCAGCGCGCATCTACGTGTTCGACCGCGAGGGGCGCAGCCTGCTGGACACGGATCTGGGCACCGAGAATGGCTGCCCGATCGGGCGCGAGATCCTGCATCTGCGGATCCGCGACCGGCGCGAAGTCGACAGAGCGCTGGCTGGCGAGGCCAGCTACTCGGTGCTGTTCTACCAGAATGGCGTGCCGTACATGACGGGCTACGCCCCCGTCTACGCGCGCGACGAGATCATCGGCGCGGTGGGCGTGGACGTGGGTGCCCGCTTCGTGGACACGATGCACGTGTTCGAGCGGTCGGTGCTGATCTTCGCCGGGCTGGGGGCCATGGTCACGGTGGTCGTGGCGCTGGCGCTGGCCCGCAGCATCACGCGCCCGGTGCAGCAGCTCGTCCGCGCCGCGCGCGAGATCGGCCGCGGCAACCTCGAGCACCCCGTGGTCTGCGCCTCGGCGCGCGACGAGCTGCGGTACCTGGGCGAGACGATGGAGGATATGCGCCGCAAGCTGCTCGCCCGCGATGCGCAGCTACGGCAGATGCTCGGCGGAGTCGCGCACGAGATCCGCAACCCGCTGGCGGGCATCGAGATCTATGCGGGCCTCATCGCCGCGGATCTGCCCGACGACGATCCTCGCAAGGAGCACATTCAGAAGGTAATTCAGGAGGTCAGGACCCTTCACGATGTCCTCTCCGAGTTCCTGGACTTCGCCCGGCCGGCGCCGCCGGCACCCGTCGATGTCCCGGTCGCGCGTCTGATCGATGACGCGTCGTTCCTGCTGCTGCCGGAGATGGAGCGGGCCGGAGTTCGCCTGGCCCGCGAGCTGGACGGCGAGCTGCACGCATACGTGGACGCCGAGCAGATCAAGCGAGCGTTGTTCAACCTGATGCGCAACGGAGTGCAGGCGATGCGGCAGGGCGGCACGCTGACCGTGCGCAGCCGCGCCCTGGGGCAGGAGGTGGAACTGGAGGTGCAGGACACCGGGTGCGGCATGCCGCCCGAGGTGCTCCAGCGGCTGTTCGAGCCCTTCTTCACCACCCGCGAGCAGGGCTCCGGACTGGGCCTGGCGGTGGCCAGGCGCAGCATCGAGCGGAACGGCGGCAGCCTGGCCGTGCAGAGCGCCGTGGGCAAGGGAACGGTGTGCCGCCTGCGGCTGCCGCGGGCGGCGCGCCCGGCAGCGGAGGCAGCTTGCTGATGGCCCGGATACTCGTCATCGATGACTACGAAGCGATCCGCGAGGGGCTGGTGCGCACCCTCGAGCGGGAGGGCCACCAGGCCAAGGCTGTTGCCAGCGGCCCGGAAGGCCTGCAGGCCCTGCGCCAGGAGCCCTTCGACGTGGTCATCACCGACTACCGCATGGAGGAGATGGATGGCCTGGCAGTTCTGCGGGCCGTGCGCGCCGAGTTCCCCGACATCGACGTGCTCATCCTGACCGCGTACGGCACGATCGACCTGGCGGTCGAGGCCATGCGGGAAGGTGCCTTCGACTTCATCGAGAAGGACAAGAGGCTGGACCTGGTCGTGCCGGCCAAGGTGGCGAAGGCGCTGGAGTACCGCGCTGTCCGGTGCGAGCGCGAGCGCCTCGGCGAAGAGAATCTGTACCTGCGCCAGGAGATCGGCGAGCGGTACAACGACGGGGAGATAGTCGGCACCTCCGCTGCCATGCTCCAGGTGCTCGAGACCGTCCGCAAGGTGGCTGCCTCGGAGTCGTCGGTGCTGATCTACGGGGAGAGCGGGACCGGCAAGGAGCTGGTGGCACGAGCCATCCATCTGCACAGCCCGCGGCGAGACGGCCCGTTCGTCAAGGTGAACTGCGGGGCGCTGCCGCACGAACTGGTCGAGAGCGAGCTGTTCGGCCACGAGAGGGGTTCGTTCACCGGCGCGGTGCGCCAGAAGAGAGGCAAATTCGAACTGGCGGAAGGGGGCACCGTCTTCCTCGACGAGATCGGCGACGTGCCGCCCGACGCCCAGGTCAAGCTGCTGCGCGTCCTGCAGGAGAAGCGCTTCGAGCGCATCGGCGGCGAGCAGACGCTGACGGCGCACGTGCGGGTGGTCGCGGCCACCCACCGCGATCTGCAGGACATGGTGCACCGCGGCCTGTTCCGCGAGGATCTGTTCTACCGCCTCGAGGTCATCCCGATCCGGCTGCCGCCGCTGCGCGAGCGGCCTGGCGACATCCGGCCGCTGGTGGAGCACTTCCTGGCGAAGAAATCGCGGGAAATGAACCGTCCGCCCAAGCGTCTCACAGCTGACGCCTGCGCGGCCCTCGAGCGCTACTGCTGGCCCGGGAACGTGCGGGAGTTGGAGAACGTGATCGAGCGGACGCTGGTGCTGACCGATGGCGAGGAGGTGACCGCGAGCGACCTGCCCCTCTCGCCTCAGCAGCGCTCGCCCGACGCGGCTGCCGACGCCGTGGGCGCCACGCTGCCGCTGGGCGTCGTGCCGCTCCACGACCTGCTGGACCAGATCGAGCGCCAGCTCGTCGTGCGGGCGATGGCGCAGGCCGACCAGGTCAAGACGCGCGCGGCCGAGATCCTGCAGATCAAGCCGAGCGCGCTCTACTACAAGCTGGAGAAGTATGGGCTTGGATAGGACGTTGCGTTCCCTCGGGGTGGCGGCGATGCTGCTGGGCTGCGTCGGGCTGGGCGGGGCCCGCGCGGATGTCCAGGAGCTCGCCCGGCTCCGGCAAGAGGTCCGGCGGCTGCTGGAGCAGCGAGCGTCGCTGGCGGCGCAGCGCGACAGCGTGGTGGCCGCCGCCGCGCTGCTGTCCGCGCGCATCGACAGTCTGAAGGACGCGGGCCAGGGCGCTGCCCCGGGGCAGTTGCAGGCGGCGCTGCGCGCCTCGATCGGCCTGGTCCACGGGATGGGCGAGCTCGACCGCTGGCTGGACACCGTGCGGGTCCGCGAGGAGGCCGCCAGGGAGCGGCTGCGGCTGGCGTACGACTGGGAGATCGCGCGGCTCATCCAGCGCCTGGAGCAGCAGCCCGATCAGGGCCTGCTGGTGCAGCTCATGCTCTACCAGCAGGAGCGCGAGGGTCTCGGCGTGGAGCCGGTCCAGAGCGAGCTGCGCTACGGCGCCGAGATGGCCATCAGCCCCACGGACGGGCCCGACGAGATCCGCCAGAAGATGGACTGGATGGAGAGCATCGCCGCGCGCCTGCGCGCCGAGGCCGAGCAGACGCGGGTCAGGCTGGCGAGCCTGGAGGAGAGGCAGCGGCTGCGGACGCGTTCGCAGGCCTTCGTGCGCGAGCTGTCCCTGTTCGACGAGCACGTGGCAGCCGGCCGCGTGCTGGTGCCCGGCAGGGCGCTGGCGGGCACCGCGGCCGGAGTGGCGTACGGGGAGACGGGAGAGGTCCGCCACGGCACGGACGGCGGCCAGCCGGCGACCGGGGCGGCAGCGGAACGGGCGCTGGTGCTCGGGGCGCCCCAGCCGGCGCGCGACGCCGGGGCGCCTGGGTTGGGCCTGGACGCCGGCGATCCTCTTGTCCTGGAGATCCGCAAGCTGCGCGCGCGGCAGCAGGAGCTGGGCCAGCTGGAGGCGCTGGCGCGGGAGCGGGCCGCCAACTTCCGGCTCTGCCTCGACAAGATGCTCGAAGGCGGCGACTGATGCGCGGGCGGGCGCTCGGCCTGCTCCAGCTGGCTGTCTGGGCTGCGGGCCAGGCGGCAGCGGCCGGGTGCCTGCGCGCCGCCACCGCTCTCGAGCACCACGACAACCCGTTCGCCGAGGGGGAGAGCCGGCGAGCCGCCTGGGTCAGCCGGCTCCACTTCTCCGGCGACGACGCGCTCGTCGATCGGCCGCGGCTGGCCGTGCAGGTGCGCCATCACTGCGGCATGAAGCGATTCTGGACCCACGCGCCGGCGCGGCGCCGGCCGGGCGGCATCGTGGCCAACCAGATCGAGGTGCAATCCGCCTGGCAACCGCATCGCCGGTGCCTCGTCGACGCGCAGACGTCGCTGAAGGCGAAGAACGTGCAGCGCGTACCAGGAGAGGAGAGCTACCTGCGCGGCGTGCTGGGGGTCGGCCTCACCGCCTGCGGTCCGCACGGGGTCGCCGTCAGGGCGAGCCTGGACGCCGGCGTGGAGGACGCCCGGGACACGCTGCTCGTCGACATCGCGCAACGGGCGCTCGGGGCGCAGGTGAGCCGGCGCTGGGCGAGCCGGGGAGCGGTGGAGGCGGGCGTGCGCTGGCGGCGCTTGCGGTACGATCAGCCGGCCTGGAAGGCAGGCCCGGGCGGCGGCATCGTGGCAGCGGGCAGCAAGCAGCTGGACGAGTCGGTCGAGTGGACAGCCGACGGTCGGCTCGGCGAGCCGTTGCTCGCCTGCGCGGGGTACGCACGCATCCGCAGCGACTCGAACAGCCTCGGTTACGCCTACCGCGCCCACCGGTTCCAGCTCGTGCTGGCGCGCCACGTGTGCTGGGGCTTCGATGCGCACGCGCACGCTACCGCGCAGTTCCGCACCTACCCGGAAGACATTCCCGGCGCGATCGATCCGGGCAGTCGCGCCCAGGACGAGTACGCGCAGAAGCTGGTCTCGGTGCGGCTCGACCGCCGCCTCACCGCGCGCCACACCCTGTCCGGCGAATACCGCTGGTCTCGCAACGGCAGCGTTGGCTCGGCGGGCTCCTGCCGCAACCGAGTGTGGTCCATGGCCCTGGACATGCTGCTGTGAGCGAGACGATGGAAGCCGACCTGCCCGAGCTGCTCGCCAGCCTCCGGCGCGATGTCGCCCGCCGCTTCCAGGTCGCGGCCGACGCCGTGGGCTGCGTGGTCGCGCCCTACCGGATCTGCCCCTTGGGCGCGCACGTCGACCACCAGCTGGGGCAGGTGACGGGCATGTGCCTCGATCGCGGCGTCGTTCTGGCCTTTGCGCCGGCCGACGGCCCCCAGGTGCGGCTGGCCAGCCGCGACTTCCCCGGCGAGGTATCGTTCTCGCTGCGCGCGGTGCCCGCGGCCGTGCCCGGGTACTGGGGCAACTACGCGTGCGGCGCGGCGCGGGCGCTGCAGGAGCGCCACGCCTTGAGTCGCGGCATCGTCGGCATCACCGCCGGCCGGTGGAGCGAAGGGGGCCTGAGTTCGTCGGCAGCCATCGGCGTCGCCTACCTGCTGGCCCTGGAGTCGGTCAACGGCCTCCACGTCGGCCCCGCCGAGAACATCGCCCTCGATCAGCGCCTGGAGAACGACTATCTGGGCCTGCGCAACGGCATCCTGGACCAGGCCACGATCCTGCTGTCGCGCCGTGGCTGCCTGACGCACGTCGACTGCGCCGGCGGCCAGCACAGCCTGATCCCGGCTCCCGAGCACGCCCCCGCGTACGCGATACTCGTGGCATTCTCCGGCATCCAGCAGGCCCTGGTGCGAACGGACTACAACCGCCGCGTCGAGGAGTGCGCGAGCGCGGCTCGCGCGCTGCTGGCCGCTTGCGGACGACCGGAGGCGCGGCCCGTGCTGGGCAGCGTCACGCCGGCCGAGTACCGCGCCCATCGGGACGTTCTGCACGGCGCGCTGGCACGCCGCGCCGCCCATTTCTTCGCCGAGATCGAGCGTGTCGACCAGGGCTTGCGCGCCTGGCGCGCGGGCGACCTGCGGGCCTTCGGGGCGCTGGTATCGGCCTCCGGCTGGAGCTCGATCCACCAGTACGAGTGCGGCTCGCCGCCGCTCATCGATCTGTACGAGATCCTGATGGAGACGCCGGGCGTCCTCGGCGCCCGGTTCAGCGGGGCGGGTTTCCGGGGATGCTGCGTGGCCCTGGTGGCGGCCGAGGCGGCGGCGAGTGCTGCCGAGTTCGTGCGCGCGCGGTACCGCCAGCGCCAGCCCGCGCTGAGCCAGCGGGCACCGGTGCACGTGTGCGCGCCCGCCGATGGCGCCCGTCTGGTGTGAGCGGCTGCGCGGGCACCGCTCGGGCGCCGCGCCGCAGTGCCGACGCTTCCCGGAGCCGGCGCGCCGGGCGGGCCCGGGCCTGCTGGCCTACGCCAGGGTCTGGCCCTCGGCCGGCTCCAGGGTGAGCAGGGCGATCTCCGGGGGCACTCCCAGACGCAGCGGCGGCCCCCAGTAGCCCGCGCCGCGCGTGACGTGGATCCAGGTGCCGCCGTGGCGGTGCAGCCCGGCGACATAGGGTTGCTGGAGGCCCACCACGTAGGTCCAGGGCACGAACTGGCCTCCGTGCGTGTGGCCGGCAAGCAGCAGGGCCGCGCCGGCGGTCGCCACCATGTCGATGCTGCGCGGCTGGTGCGCCAGGAAGATGCGCGGCGCGCCGGGTGGTGCGCCGGCCACGGCCCTGGAGGCGTCCGGACGGTGGGCGGGCCCGAGGGTGCCTGCGGCCGGGTCGGGGATGCCAGCGATCACCAGCTGCGCGCTGCCACGGGTCAGCACTCGGTGTTCGTTGAGCAGCACCGTGAAGCCGAGGTCCCGGAGGTGTGGCAGCCACTCCCGCAGATCGCCGTGGTAGTACTCGTGGTTGCCGGTGACGAAGAAGCTGCCCAGCGGCGCCCGCAGCCGAGCCAGCGGCTCCACGTCGCGTTCCAGCTCGGCCAGGTCGCCGTCGGCCAGGTCGCCGGTGCAGGCGATGAGGTCGGCTGGCAGGGCAGCGCAGTGGTCAACGACGCGTTCGACGAAGTCGCGGCGGATGGTCAGGCCGACATGCAGATCGCCCCAGTGCGCGATGCGCAGCCCGGCGAACTCCGGCGGCAGACCGGGAAGGGGCACGGTGAGCGCCACGGTGCGCAGCCCGCGGCGGGCGCTGACCAGTCCGTACCCGGTCATGCTCGTGGAGACAGCGAGCGTGCTCACGTTCAGGGCGTTCAGCAGAAAGAGCCGGCGAGCGGGGTCGGCCAGCTCGGTGCCAGGACTGGCACGGCGCACCAGCGCGGTTGCCAGCCGTTGGCCGAGCAGCAGCACGAACCAGCAGACGTCGCGCAGCACCAGGAGGCTCCAGGTGATCAGCACGAAGCCCAGCGCGACGTAGGCGGCCCACCCCAGAGGCGGCGACAGCCAGTCGGGGATGCCCCCGTGCCGGCCGTGCAGCAGGAATGGCATGACCATCAGCAGGGCGAGGACGGCAGCGGCCGCGCCGTTCCAGGACGCGCCGAGGCGCAGCGGCGCCAGTATGCGCCAGCCGGTGTAGCCGTACAGCAGTCCGAAGGTGGTGAGGACGACGGTGACGAAGGCCAGCATGGGCAGTCCTCGATCGGGGAGGCAAGACGATAGGGCAGGGCCCCTGGCCCCGCAATCGGGCCGGAACCGGCGACCAGACGGCCGGCGCGCGGCGCCGGCGCAAGCCATGGAGCACGGATCATGAGGCGCATTGCACGGATCGTTCTGCTCTCGATGGTGGCGGCGCTCGCCGCGGTGGGCCTCGACGCCTGCGCTCGCGACGGCGACACGGTGTACTGCGTGGAGCCCGCGCCTCACCAGGTGCATGTCCAGGGACAGGGCACCGCCGTCGCCCTCCCCGACATGGCGCAGGTGCAGTTCGGCGTCCAGACGGCGGCGGCAACGGTCGCCGAGGCGCTGGCGGCCAATGAAGAGCGCATGGAGGCGGTGCTGGCGGCACTGGCTGCCCAGGGTGTTGCCGCCGCGGACCTGCGCACGTCGCAGTTCGCCGTCGTGCCGCAGCGCGACTACAGCACCGAGCCAAGGGTCGGCCAGATCGTCGGCTACTGGGTGAGCAACTACGTCGCCGCGACGCTGCGCGACCTGACGGCGCTGGGGGCCATCCTCCAGGCCGCGATCGACGCCGGCGCCAACGACGTCAGCGGCCTGACCTTCACCCTCGCCGACTTCGCGCCGCTGCGCGCCGAGGCGCGGGCCGCAGCGGTCGCCGACGCGGCTGGACGCGCGGCCACGCTGGCAGAGGCAGCCGGAGCGCGGCTCGGCGAGGTGATCCGTCTCGACGAGGTCAGCGTGGGTGGCGTCAGCCTCCGCCGCGCCGACGCGGAGAACGCCGGCACGGGCGCCAGCGTGCCGGTGGCGCCCGGCAATCTGGAGGTCACCGTGTGCGTGGATGCGATCTTCGCGCTGGAGTGAGGCTCCCGGAGCCAGGCGGCGCTCGCCGCGACGGTGGCGCGGCCGCGGGCCGCCGTCGCCGCGCTCAGACGTGTTCGACGATGTCGGTGGGCAGGCAGCGAAGATCGCGGCAGATGTTCGACAGGGTGTAGGGATCCAGCCCCTGCGCCCCCTGCTCGATGGTCTTCTTGATGTGCTGGTAGGTCGTCAGGTTCAGCTCTGCCTTGCGCTCCTCCAGGAGCTTCTCCACAGCCTTGTGCTTGAAGCGAATCATCGGTTCAGCCCGCATCCGATCGAGGTCGAGAACCGCGCGGCCGCGCGTGGCGCAGAATGATAGGCTGCCGGACCGAGCGCGTCAAAGAGGAGCGAGGCCGGTGCTCACTCGTAGCGCAGCGCGTCGATCGGGTTGAGCAGGGCGGCCTGCCGGGCGGGGTAGATGCCGAAACCGATGCCGACGGCAGCGGCCACCCCGAACGCCAGGGCGATGGTCCACACCGGCACGATCGTCGTCCACCCGGCGTACAGGGTGATGAGCTGTGGGATCAGATAGCCGAGGGCGATCCCCGCCACGCCCCCGATCAGGCTTACCAGCAGCGATTCCACCAGGAATTGCGCGAGGATGTCGCGCCGCCGGGCGCCCAGGGCGCGGCGGATACCGATCTCCCGCGTGCGTTCAAGCACCGAGGCCAGCATGATGTTCATGATGCCGATGCCGCCGACGACCAGGGAGATGCCCGCGATGCAGCCCATCACCACGTTGAAGATCTGCTGCGTGCGCTGGCTCTGGCGCAGCAGCTCCTCGGGGATGGCGATCTTGAAGTCCTGCACGCCCCGATGGCGGCGGCCGATGATGCTGCGGATGACCCGCGCCGTCTCGTTCAGATGGCGGGGGTCGTCCACCTTGACCGTGATCTGGGTGAGTTCGGGGTCCCCGGGCTCCCAGTGGAAGCGGTTGAGCATGGCGGTGAGCGGCACGTAGATGTCCTCGTCGGTGTTCCGCACTTCCAGCACACCGCCGATCTTGCCGCCGGCCGCGCCCTTGTCCTCGAGCACGCCGATGACGGTGAACCAGTGGCTGCGGATCTTGACGAGGCGTCCGAGCGGATCGTCGAAGAAGAAGAGCGCGCGCTTGGCGTCGCTCCCCAGGACGCACACCCGGTTCGCCTCCAGCACGTCCTTCTCGGTGAAGAACACGCCCCGGGCCATCTTCGCGTTGAGCACGGCCAGGTACTCCGGCGTCGTGCCCACCACCATCGTCTGGAACGAGACGCTGCCCGCCTGTGCCGCCGTCTGCAGCTCCCGCTGGGGCGTCACGTACTGCGCCGTGCCGACGATGCGCTGGAGCGAGCGGGCATCGTCCCAGGACAGCCCCTGCGAGCGGTTCTGGTCGGTGTCGACCACCTGCGTCTGCCCCTCCTCCTTCCGCTCCCAGTGCTGGACGATGATGTTCGACATGCCCATCTGACGGATCTGGGCCAGGGATTCCTGCTTGGCGCCCTCGCCGATGGAGAGCATGGCGATCACGGCGGCGACCCCGAAGATGATGCCCAGCATGGTCAGCAGGGTGCGCAGCTTGTGGGACAGCAACCCGACGAGGCTCAGGCTGAAGGTCTCGCGCAGGACCATGGCTACTGCACCTGTGGCGAGGCAGGGGCGCTGCCCTTCTTCTCGGCGCCCATGCCGCCGATGTCGTCCGCCACCTGCGTGGGGTCGCGCAGAGCCACGCGATCGCCGGGCCTCAGGCCCTGCTCGACGATGACGTAGTCGTCGTTCTTCTTGCCCACGACGACGTCGGTCTCCTTGAAGGTGCCCGCCTCGAGACGATAGGCCACCGTGCGCCCGTCCCTGGTGAACACGGCATCGAGGGGCACCCACAGGGGCTGGGGGGCGGACCGGACGCCCCGCTCGTCGGCGGGGGACCGGACGGCGCCGGCCGCCACGGCGGGCCGCGGCGGGATGGTCTCCACCGTCACCGTGGTCGTCGCCGTCATGCCCGGCTTGAGGCGCTCGTCCTGCTCCTCGATGGCGACGATCACGTCGAACACCTTGACATTCTTCTCGCCCTCCTTCTCGCGCCCGAGCGAGGCGATGGAGGCGACCGTGCCGTGGAAGGTGGGCTCCGGCAGGGCGTCGAGCTTGATCGTGCACGGCTGGCCGACCTCCAGCCGGTCGACGTCCACCTCGTTGACGATGGTCTTGACCTGCATGCGCGACAGGTCGGGGAGCGAGATGACGCTGACGCCGCCCCAGATCTCGTCGCCGACGCGGATCTTCTCGGGCCGCTCGCCCTTCCAGACCTTCCCGTACACGACCAGGCCCGGCTTGTCGGCCCTGACCGTGGTGCTCTCCAGCTCGCGCCGGGCCTTCTCCAGATCGCGTTCCTGCCGCGCGATGTTCAGCTCGCGCTTGCGGACCTCGGCGGCGTTCACCACCCGCTGGGACTCGAGCTTCTCGACCGCCTGCTGGTAGGCCAGGCGCGCCTTCTGCGCCTCGATCTGCGCGCGCTCCTTCTCCACGCTGGCCTCGAAGGCCATGCGCTCCACCTGGAGTTCCGCGAGGCGCAGATTGACGGCCGCGCTCTCGATGTCGCCCTGCAGGCGCGCCAGCTCGGCCTTCTGGGTGGCCAGCGTCTTCTCCAGGTCGGCCCTGGCGCCCTCCAGCTCCTGTTCGGCGTCGAGCACGCGCTTCTGGAAGTCCGTCTGCTCGAACTGCACGAGCAGATCGCCGATCTCGGCCTGCTGCCCTTCGGGGAACAGCTCGACGATCTTCAGCTGCCCGCGCACCCGCGGCGCCACGATATTCTCGGCCTCGCGCGCCTCCAGTTCGCCCCCCTTCAGCCGCATCGAGATGACGAACTCGCCCTGCTGCACGGCGGCCGTGGGGATGTCGGACGGCGCCTCGCTGGCGGCACGGCGCGAGGCGTACAGCATGCCCGCCACGCCGGCGGCCACCACCGCCACGACAAGCCACCGCCGGCGCAGCAGCCGCCTCCGGCCGCCACCGTGCTCTTCGCTCATGGTCTCTTCTCCAGCGGAGACATCACCGGTACGCGGGCGGACGCTGCAGCGCGACGACGTCACCCGCCGCCAGCCCTTCCTCGACCACCGCGGCAGTTCGGTTGCGCATCCCGAGCTTGACCCTGGTGGCCGCGAAGCCGTCGCCGTCGCGGCGGAAGACGACCTCGTTTCCGCCGAGGTGGTAGACCGCCTCCAGGGGCACGGACAGCACGCTGTCGATGATGCCGAGGACCACCTCGACCTCGGCGGACATGCCGGGCTTCAGCCGCTCGTCCTCGACGTCGAGCTGGACGACCATCTCGAAGACGCGGATGTCGGCCGCCCCCGGCTGTGGCGAGGCCATGGGCGCCAGCGAGACCACGTGTCCCGGGAAGACTGGGCCGGGGAACGCCTCTAGGCGGACCGCCGCCTGCTGGCCGACCGCCATCCTCTTGAGATCCATCTCGCCGACGAGGCAGAGGACCTGCATGCTGTCCAGATCGGGAATCTCCATGAGGACGCTGCCGCCCCAGACCTCGTCGCCGACGACGACCTTGGCCAGCTCCCAGGTGCCGCGCTTGTGCAGCTTCCGATGGACGACGATACCCGGTCGCGCCGCGTACACACTGGTGCGCTCGTAGTCGCGTCTGGCTTCCTCGTACCGGGCGCGCAGGCGGTCGATGCGGCGCTCCTGGGCCATCAGGTCGACGCGATTGACCACTTCCTGGGCGATCGAGTCCTGGCGGGCCTGTTCCAGCGCCCGGGCCGCCTTGTCGAGCTGGATGCGGGCCCGTTCCTGCTCTGAGGGGGAGTCCAGCGCCGAGCGCTGCACGTTCAGCTTGGCCAGCTCGTGCTCGGCTGCCGCCCGCTCGATGTTGCGTTTCAGATCGGCCATCCGCTGCTGGCGCTCCGCTTCGGCCCGGTGCAGATCGCTGATGGCCTCCTCGAGCTGGCCTTCGCGGTCCAGCATCTCCTTCTCGAAGTCGGCCGGATCGAACTGCAGCACCAGATCGCCCACGTCGACCATCGCGCCCTCCGGGTGCAGGTAGAGGATCTTCAGATAACTGCCCGTCCGGGGCGCGGCGATGACCTCGCCGCCGGCCGCCTGCACCTCGCCGGTCTCCACCTGGGTCACCGTGAACGGACCGGACGCCACGGTGTGCGTGGGGATGTCGTGGTCGCCCACGCCGCAGCCGGCCACCAGCGCCAACCCGCAAAGCAGCGACAGGCCGGGTCGCGTCCCGGAAGGCGGCCGGCTCACGTCCATGACACGGCTCCGGGCGCCAGGCGCTCGTCGGACTCGATCCGCCCGTCGCGCAGGCGCACGATCCGGTGGCTGTGCCGGGCGATGGGCTCCTCGTGGGTGACCAGGATGATGGTGTTGCCCTCGCGGTGCAGCCGGTTGAACAGCTCCATGATCTCCTCGCCCGTGCGGGAATCGAGGGCTCCCGTGGGCTCGTCGGCGAGGATGATCGCCGGATCG
>CAZPXM010000024.1:26905-35578 GCA_964591015.1 uncultured Gemmatimonadaceae bacterium | reverse complement strand
ACGGAAGGCCCGCGAGATGGGACTGCCTGGCCAGCCGCGGCTGGCGCCCGAGGCGATCGGGCAGCTACAGGCCTACGACTGGCCCGGCAACGTGCGGGAGCTGCAGAACGTGATCGAGCGCGCGCTCATCGTGTGCCGGGGGCGGGACCTGGAGTTCGCCCATCTGGGCGGCAGGGGTGCGGCCGAGCGGCTGGCGGCGGCCCCCGCTGGCGCCGGCACCATCGCCACCCTGGACGAGGTCGCGGCAGCGCACATCCGCGCGGTGCTGGCCCAGACCCAGGGCCGGGTGGAGGGTCCGTACGGGGCGGCAGCAGCGCTCGGCGTCCATGCCAGCACCCTGCGCGCGCGCATGCGCAAGCTCGGGGTGCCGTTCGGCCGCCGGGCGAGTTCGACCTACTGGCAGCAGGCCGCGGCCGGCAGCGCGCCAATCGCTCCGGGCGCGCCGACGGCGTGATGCGGCAGTCCGCTACTGCGCTATTTCGCGGATTCTGTGCCATACGACGCTTCGTCCGCCGTTGCGGGCGCGGGAATGCCGGGGCGTGGCGGGGGTCGGCGGCACGCTGCCGCGGGCGCCGCTGGCGCCGCGGGCCGCGCCCGTGCGATCCACGCGGAGAGCCTCAGGAGCCTGGTATGGGTATTGCATGAGTCCGGCCGGGCGACCCTGGGCCGGCTCGGTGCCGGGGTCGGCCGCGGGCCAGCGGCCTCCGGGGACGACATGCATATCCTGGTGTTCAACTGCGGCAGCTCCTCGCTGACGTTCAAGCTGTTCGCCACCGACGGGCACCGCGTTGTGGGTATTCCGCTGGCGGGCAAGGCCCATCGCGTCGGCGTCAAGGGGGCGGCGGCCTCGCATCTGGAATGCCGGCTGGACGGGGAGACGCTGCGCCAGACGATGCCGCTGCCCTGCCATGCGGCCGCCGCGCGTGCGGTGCTGCACGTGGTCGCCGACCGCGCGTTGCCCGTGGACCTGGTCGGGCACCGCTTCGTCCACGGCGGCACTCTGTTCACCGGCCCGACGCGCATCGACCGGGCTGTCCTGCGCCGGCTGCGCGCCTGCCTGCCCCTCGCGTCGCTGCACAATCCGATCTCGCTGGAAGTCATCGAGGAAGCGGCAGCGAGGCTGCCCGGTGTGCCGGCCTATGTGACGTTCGATTCGGCCTTCCACGCGACCATCCCGCCGCACCTGCACACGTACGCACTGCCCGCCTGGGTGCGCGAGCGGTTCGGCTTCCGGCGGTACGGCTTCCACGGGCTGTCCTACTCGTACGTGACATCGGCGGCCGCCGCCTTCCTGCAGCGGCCACCGGCCGCGCTGCGGCTCATCGCCTGCCATCTGGGCACCGGCGGTTCCAGCGTGGCGGCCATCGACGGCGGTCGTTCGCTCGATACGTCGATGGGGTACTCGCCGCTGCCGGGCCTGGTGATGAGCACCCGCTGCGGCGATGTCGACCCCGTGCTGTCCCTGTACCTGATGGCCACCTACGGGTACCGGGCGGACGAACTGGACGATCTGCTCAATCGCCAGAGCGGTCTGCTGGGGTTGTCGGCGTACTCGAGCGACATCCGGGACATCATCCCGCGGGTCGGCGCGGGCGACCGGGAGGCAGAGCTGGCGGTGGCGATGTACGGGCAGCGGCTCCGGAAGTACGTGGGCGCGTACGCCGTGGAGCTGGGGAGAGTGGACGCGCTGGTGTTCACCGACGACATCGGGGTGAACGTGCCGCTCATCCGCGCCCGCGTGTGCAGCGACATGGGCTGGTGCGGTCTGGAGATCGATCCCGAGGCGAACGCGCGCGCGGTGGACGGCCGGCTGGCCGACATCGGCGCACCGGGCAGCGCCGCCAGGATATTGGTGGTGCCGACCGAAGAGGAACTGATCATCTGTCTGGATGGACTGCGGCACTGGGGGAGCGAGCATGGTGCTGCTGCTTGAGCCGTGCGGGCCGGCCCTGCACTGGTGCGCGCTGCTGGCCGGCCAGCAGCGCGCAGGCCGGCTGGCGCCGGCGGCCACGCTCGGCGAGCTGGCACGCGAGCTCGGCGAGCAAGCGCGGGGTGGGCGCGTGGCGTACGTGCTGCCGCACGGCGGGCCGGAGTTCGCGCGCAGCGACCAGCCGGTGGACGAGGGCACCGAGGCAGCGCTGGCCCGCATCGTCCAGCTGCTGCCCGACGAGAATGCGGTCGTGCTGGCCGCAGTCAGGCAGGGGGTGCGCGCCTTTCCCCTGGCGCGCCACGTGATCCTCTGCGAGACCGGGTTCTTCGCGTCGCTGCCCGCGGCGGCGGCGGAGTACGCCATTCCCGAGCCGCTGCGCCAGCGCGGCCTGAGGCGCTATGGCAGCCAGGGACTGGCCCATGACTGGGTCTGCCGTCAGGTGCTGCGGCGGCTGCAGCCGGGCGCGAGCCGGCTGGTGAGCGTGGTGCTGGGGAACCAGACCACGGTGACGGCCGTGGCCGGCGGCCGCGCGGTGGACACCAGCGCCGGCTTCACGGCCGTCGAAGGCATCCCGTCGGCGACGAGCTGCGGCGACATCGATCCGATGATCCCCCTGCACCTGCGGGCGAGCGGCATGAGCCTGGCAGAGATCAGCCAGCTGCTGTTGCGCGAGAGCGGGTTCGCGGCGCTGGTGGGCCGCCCGTGCGGACTGCGCGAGCTGCTGGCGGCCGGCGATGGCGCGCGCGCGGCGGCCAGGGAGGCGTACGCCGCCAGCGTTCGCAAGCAGATCGGTGCGTCGATTGCGGTGCTGGGCGGCATCGACGCGCTGGCGTTCTGTGCCGCGGAGCCGCTGGCGTGCGCGGGCTTCGTGCGCGAGACCTGCGCGGCGCTGGGCCGGCTGGCGGTCCCGTGGGCGGGGTGGGAGGCTGGCCTGGCCGAGCTGCCGCCCCAGGTCCACGTTCTGCCGTTCGATCGGTACGAAGCTCTGGCGCAGTTGGCGGCGGCCTGTCCGTAGAAGGAGGAACCGATGGCAGGAGGAAAGGGATTCCTGGTGGATGTCGGCATGCGCGATCTGCCGTTTCCGCTGCGCGTGATCTCGCGGCAGGATCCGGCCGGCCAGGCGACGGTGGCGAGCATCAGCATCAATGCCCGCGTCATGCAGGAGTTCGAGGCGCGCTCGATCGACAAGTTCATCCAGATCGTGCACAGCCACCGCGAGCGCATCGGCGCGGCCACGCTGCGGCGCAACATCGTCGACTACCTGGAGGAGCTGAAGGCGACGACCGTGCGCATCGATTTCGACTATCCGTTCTTCGTCGAGAAGACCACGCCGGTGACGCACGAGCGGTGCCTGGTCCGCCACCACTGCACGTACGCGTGCAAGGCCTGGTCTCTCGGGGGGCCCCCGAAGGTGATCTTCCGCTGCCAGGTGCCCTGCATCACCACGTACCCGATCGCCGCGCCGGAGCACCCCGGCGGGCTGTTCGGGCAGCTCAGCGTCGTCGACCTGGAGGTCGAGGCGAAGGAGGACATCTTCCCGGAAGACCTGATCGATCTGGTCGACGCGCACGCGGTCGCGCCGATCTACTCCTTCCTGGCGGAAGCCGACCAGGTCGAGATCATCCGGCGGGTCCATGCCGTGCACAAGACCAGCGTGGAAGTCATCGACGAGGTAAAGGCGGAGCTGGCCAGCAGGCGACAGGTCGACTGGTACGCGGTGAGGTGCGCCAACCACGGGATGCTGCACTCCTACAGCACGGTGATCGGCACCGAGAAGAGCAGTTGGGTTCCCTTCAGCGGGTACGACGGCGAGGTCTGAGCGCGGCGCGGGCCGGGGCGTTTGCACCCGTGCCGGCACCGGGCTAGATTCGTGCCGCCGAGGCAGCCTGGTCAGGGACCGCAGCGGCGGCGCTGGCGCGGTCCTGGGGAGCCGGGCGCGCCGGGCGCGGGGAGGTTGGTCGATGGCGCTGCTGCACTGCAACTTCTACTCTCAGGTCCTCCGCGTCGCCGCCTCCATGGACGTCATCCTGCCCGAGCGTGCCTGCCTGGCCGGCGCCAGAGTGCCTGTGCTGTACCTGCTGCACGGTCTGTCGGACGACCACACCATCTGGCAGCGGCGCACCAGCATCGAGCGGTACGCGGAGGCGAGGCAGATCGCGGTCGTCATGCCGGCGGTGGGGCGCAGCTTCTACACGGACATGGCGGCAGGGCCGGCCTACTGGACCTACGTCAGCGAGGAGATACCGGCGCTCGCCAGCGCCCTGTTCCCGCTGTCGGACCAGAGGCGCGACTGCTGCGTTGCGGGTCTGTCCATGGGCGGCTACGGCGCCCTGAAGCTGGGGCTGCGGTGCCCCGGGCGCTTCGCGGCGGCGGCGAGTCTGTCGGGAGCGGTGGATGTCGTGCGGCTGGCGCGGCTGGCCACGGGTCCGGACGCGGCCGAGTACGGCCGGCGGTTCGGGCCGCCGGAGGCCCTGGCCGGCAGCGCCAACGACCTGTTCCACCTGGCCGCCGAGAGCGCGCGGCTGGCGGAGCGGCCGGCGCTCTATCTGTGCTGCGGGCGCGACGACGCGCTGTACGAGGACAATCGGCGCTTCTGCGACCACCTGCGCGGCCTCGGGCTGGAGTTCGTCTGGGAGGAGGGACCGGGCGGCCACGATTGGGGCTACTGGGATCAGCAGATCCAGCGCGTTCTCGCCTGGCTGCCGCCGCTCCAGCGCGACTAGCCTCGCCCAGCGCGCACCGGGGCTCACCGGGCGCCGTCGCCGGGGGGCTGCCGTGCTGCCGGTTCTGCGGCCCTGGCCTGTTGATGTCGGACCCCGCCTATGGCTCGGGTGAAATGCCCTGCGGAGCTGGCCCACCTGCCGGCCATCGCTCTGGTGCAGATGGAGGTCAGCGCCGGCCGGCCGGAGCGGAATCTGGCGCGCATGCTGGCCCACATCCAGCAGGCGCGCCGGCGCGGCGCCGAAGTGGTGGTCTTCCCGGAGCTGTGCGTCAGCGGCTATCTGCTCGGCGACGCCTGGGAAGTGGATGCATTCGTGCGGGATGTCGCCGCCTGCAGCGAGGCGCTGCGGGCTGCCAGTCGCGGCCTGGTGCTCATCTTCGGCAACGTGGTGGTCGACGAGTCCGCCCGCAACGAGGACGGCCGCCTGCGCAAGTACAACGCGGCGGTCGTCTGCGCCGACGGGCGCTACGTGGCGCGCCCTGAGGTCCCGCCGGGACTGCCGGCCGGAGTCCACCCCAAGACGCTGCAGCCCAACTACCGGTTCTTCGACGACGACCGGCACTTCTACTCGCTCCGCAAGCTGGCTCAGAGCCTGCGCCGGGATGTGCTGGAGTGGTGCCGTCCCTTCACGGTGGCCATGCCGTCGGGCCGCCTGTTCCGCTTCGGCGTGCAGCTCTGCGAGGACCTGTGGGCGCAGGACTACGAGTACGGCGCGGCGCCGCTGGACACCCTGGCGGCCTATCGCGCCCACGGGGCCGAAGCGGTGTTCAACCTGTCGGCTTCGCCGTGGACGTGGCGCAAGAACGACAAGCGGCGCCGCGTGGTCCGGGAGACGCTCGCGCGCGCGCCGCTGCCGCTGCTGTACGTCAACCATGTCGGCGCCCAGAACAACGGCAAGAACGTGGTCGTCTTCGACGGCGACAGCACGGTGTACGGCAGGGACGGCACGGTGCTGCGCCGGGCCCGCCCGTGGCGAGAGGAGATGCTGCTCACGCGCGAGGCCGCCAGCGCGGTCCCGGAGCAGCAGCACGTGGAGGCGGTCTACCACGCCCTCCTGACCGGCATCCGCCACCTCGATGAGGTGCGCGGCGTGCCGAACCGGTATCTGGTGGGCGTCAGCGGCGGCATCGACTCCAGCGTCGTGGCCTGCTTGCTGGCGCAGGCCGTGGGCAGCGACCGGGTGTTCGCGGTCAACATGCCGACCCGCCACAACGCGCGGATCACCCAGGACAACGCCCGCTCGTTGTGCGCCGAGCTGGGGGTGGACTTCGCCAGCCTCCCGATCCAGGCGCTTTACGAGTCGGTGAGCAGACTGGTGCGTGCGGCGCGATTCGCGCACAGCCGCGGCCGCTACACCCAGCGGGTGGACGAGAACATCCAGGCGCGCATCCGCGGCGCCGACGTGCTGGCCGGGGTGGCGGCCAAGCACGGCCTGATCTTCACCAACAACGGCAACAAGACCGAGGTGGCGCTGGGCTACGCCACCCTGTACGGGGACGTGAGCGGCGCGCTGGCCCCGGTCGCCGACCTGTACAAGACCGAGATTCTGGAGCTCGCGCGGTACCTGAACGAGCGGCTGTACCGGCGGCCGGTCATTCCGCAGAACCTGCTGGACGGTACCGTGGTGCCGAGCGCCGAGCTCTCGCGCGCGCAGGATGTCGACAAGGGCCTGGGGGATCCCATCAAGTACGGGTACCATGACGCGGTGCTGCGCCAGCTTATCGACTACCGGCGCCACGTCGTGGAGCTGCTGGAGTGGCAGCTCGAGGGCCAGCTTTTCGCCCGTCTCGGCTGGGCCGACGAGGCGCGCTTCCGCGCCTACTTCGCCGATGCGCGCAGCTGGGTGCGGGATCTGGAGTGGGTCGAACGGCAGGTGCGCGTCAACTGCTTCAAGCGCATCCAGGCGCCGCCCATCATCGTCCTGAGCAAGAGAGCGTTCGGCTTCGACCTGCGCGAGAGCCAGCTACCGGAGTACCGACCCCGTCGCTACGCTGCCGTCCGCCGCCGCGTGCTGGCGCAGCAGCGGTGGCCGCGGTGAGCCAGACGGAGACGGCCGGCGCCCCCGGCCCGAGCGAGGCGGGCCGGCAGTCGGTCATCGGGAGGCACTCGAGCGCGGCGGCGCGATGCGCAGCAGCTCGAGCTCGGCGACCTCCGGGTCCGCGAACTTGTAGTGCCCGCGCCGCACCAGGTCCTGGAGGGTGATGCCGCGAAGGGCATCGTCCACGGCCCGTTGCACGCGATCCCACAAGGCGCGCAGCGAACACGCCGAGTAGGACCGCGCGCAGTCTGGCGGGCTGCCCGCGTAGTGCCGGCAGAAAGAGGTGTCGTACAGGCGCCCTCCGAGCGCTCTCAGGGCCTGCTGCACCGTGAGCTCCCCTGGCGGCCGCGACAGCGCGTAGCCGCCGCGCTGGCCGCGGCTGCTGACCACCAGCCCGCCGCGGCGCAGCACGCGCAGCATCTTGGCCACGTTGTGGGCGGACAGGCCCTCCGCGCGGCTGATCTCCGGGATGGTCATGGGGCCGCTGCTGGCCGCTCTGGCGAGTTGCAGCAGACAGCGCAGACCGTACTCCTCTTGCGTGCTGAGCTTCATCCGGGCACCCTGACCGTCAGAGCAGCCCCAGCTCGAGCTTGGCTGCCGCCGACATCATGTCCACGCTCCAGGGAGGGTCCCATACCACCTCGACCCGCACGTCGGTCAGACCCTCGACGCGGGCGCGGATCTGCTCCTCGACCTGCCCGGGCAGCGACTCGGCCACCGGGCACGTGGGCGACGTGAGCGTCATCGCGATCCTGGCGCGCCGATCGTCCGTTACCTCGACGTCGTAGACGAGCCCCAGGTCGAAGATGTTGACGGGGATCTCGGGATCGTAACAGTCGCGCAGCACCGCGACGATCTGGGCCGCGGTGCTCCCGGGTGGGAAGGGCTTGTCGAGCATGTGGCTCCTCACTGGTGGCGTGTCGGGCGGCGGCGCGCGGGCCTCGCGAGCCGCAGCGCCGGGGGCGCGAGGGCGTCCCCGCGCCCCCGGTGTCGCCGCAGCGCGCCGGTGGCTTGCCGCCCCCTGGCCGCTGCGTCACTCCGTGCTGACGGGCGTCCCGTCGCCGGCGAGGGCTGCCCGGACGGTGTGCCAGGGCAGCGTCGCGCACTTGACGCGCATCGGGAAGGCGCGCACGCCGGCGAACACCGCCAGCTTGCCCAGGCTGTCCCGGTCCACCTCCGCGTCGGGCGGTGACGTCAGCATCCGGTGGTAGGCCGCCAGCAAACGGTCGGCCTGGGTCACGCTCTTCCCCTTCAGCGCCTCCATCAGCAGCGAGGCCGAGGCGCGCGAGATCGCGCACCCGGATCCCTCGAAACTGAGGTCGCGGATCACGTCGCCCTCGAGCCGGACGAACACCTGCAGGCGGTCGCCGCACAGCGGATTGTGCCCTTCGCTGTGCCGATTGGCGTCGGCCAGGCGGCCGTAGTGCCGCGGCGACTTGTTGTGGTCCAGGATGAGCTGCTGGTACAGCTCGCGGAGTTCGCTCATCGGGAGAAGACCTCGCCGACCTTGCCCAGCGCCGCGGCCAGCGTCTCGAGCTCGCTGCGCGTGTTGTACACGGCCAGGGAGACCCGGGCCGTGGCCGGTACGCCGAATCGCTGCATCACGGGCTGCGCGCAATGGTGGCCCGTCCGGATGGCGATGCCCTCGGCGTCCAGGATCGTGCCGATGTCGTGCGGGTGGGCGCTCTCCATGGTGAAGGAGAGCACGGCCACCTTCCGGCGCGCGCGGCCCAGCAGGCGGACGCCCCTCACCCGCTGCAGCAGGTCTGTCGCCTCGGCCAGCAGTTCGCTCTCGTACGCGGCGATGCGCGAGCGGCCGATGGAGTTGATGTAGTCGACGGCGGCCTCCAGCGCCACCCCGGCGGCGATGTTGGGCGTTCCTGCCTCGAACTTGTGCGGCAGGTCGGCATAGGTGCTGCCCTCGAACGTCACCGTCCGGATCATCTCGCCGACGGACTGCGTGAAGGACCGTTTGAGCTGGTA
>CAZPXM010000024.1:0-26895 GCA_964591015.1 uncultured Gemmatimonadaceae bacterium | reverse complement strand
AGCACCTATGCCGACCTGCCGCACAAGTACGAGGCAGGAACGCCCAACATCGCCGCCGCCCTGGTACGGGGGCATCTGCTCCAGCAGCGCCGCGCGCCCGTAGAGGACGCCGACCCCGGTCGGGCCGAACATCTTGTGCCCCGAGAAGGCGTAGAAATCGCAGTCCAGGTCCTGCACGTCCACCGGGATGTGCGAGACCGCCTGCGCGCCGTCCAGCAGCACGTGGGCGCCCTGGTCGTGGGCGCGCCGCACGATGTCCTTGACCGGCAGCACCGTTCCCAGGGCGTTCGATGCATGCGCCACCGCCACCAGCCGCGTGGGCTCGCGCAGCAGCTTCTCGTACTCGTCGAAGGCGAACTCGCCGGCATCGTCCACGGGAACGACCCGCAGCCGGGCCCCGCGGCGCGCGCACAGCCACTGCCACGGCACGATGTTGGCGTGGTGCTCGAGCTGCGAGACGACGATCTGGTCTCCCGGGCGGACGAAGGCGCGGCCGTACGAGTCGGCGACCAGGTTGATCGCCTCGGTGGTGCCGCGGACGAAGATGACCTCGCGGTTCTCGCGCGCGTTGATGAACTGGCGGATGCGGGCCCGGCTCCGCTCGTAGGCGAAGGTGGCCTGCTGGCTGAGGAAGTGCACGCCGCGATGGATGTTGGCGTTCTCGGCGGCGTAGAACCGCTGGAGCGCATAGATGACCGTGAGCGGCTTCTGCGTGGTCGCCGCGTTGTCCAGATAGACGAGCGGCTTGCCGCGGATTCGTTCCCGCAGGATGGGGAAGTCGCGGCGGATCCGCTCGATCTCGTACGGGTCGAGCCCGGTGATCAGCGGCAGCGAGTCTCCCTTTTCGTCCATCGCACTCCCGGGTATGGTTGCCGGCCCGGCGCCGCGGCAGCGAGGCGGAGCTCCCGGCAGTCTCAGGCGCCGATGCTGGCCAGACGGGCGGCGAGCTGCCTCTCCACAGGCTCGCGCAGACCCGGCACCTCCACCTGCTGCACCACCTGCGCGGCGAACGCCTGCGTCAGCACGAGGCGGGCCTGCCATTCGTCCAGGCCGCGCGTGCGGAGGTAAAACACGGCGTCGGCATCCAGCTGGCCGACCGCGGCGCCGTGCGCGCACTTCACGTCATCGGCATGGATCTCCAGTTCGGGCTGCAGGCGAACGGTGGCGGTATCGGCCAGCAGCAGGGCCCGGCTCGCCTGGTATGCGTCCGTTCTCTGGGCATCCGGCTGGACCAGGATGCGACCACAGAAGACGCCTGTCGAACGGCCCGCGAGGATCCCCTTGTAGCACTCCTGGCTCACAGTCCCCGGCGCCCGGTGCTCGATCCAGGTGTGGTTGTCGACGTGCTGCTGGCCGCCGGTCAGGAAGAGCCCATTGAGCGTCGCGCTGGCGCCCTCGCCGGCGAGCAGCACCCGGACGCCATTGCGGGTCAGCTGGCCAGCGAGAGTGATGCAGGTCGAGCGAAAGCGCGCCCCGGCGGCCACCGTCGCGTGCAGGTCGCTGAGGTGCGCGGCCGCCGCTTCTTCGTGCTCGAGGCGGCAGTGCTCCAGCGCCGCGCCTTCCTCCAGCACGGCCTCGACCACCGCATTGGTGACGTAGGGACCGGAACCGCAGGAGAGGTACGCCTCCAGCACCGCCAGGCGCGCCCCACCGCCCGCCAGGAGCAGCAGGCGAGGGTTGGTCATCGCCGGCTCCGCGTCCGGCCGCGCCGCGAAGAGCACGTGCACGGGTGCCTCCAGCACGCCCTGGGGCGCCACGCACAGAAAGGCGCCGTCGTCGAACAGGGCGGTGTTGAGCGCCGTGAACGGTTCGTCGCCGTACTCGGCGTGGCGACCCAGGTGCCGGATGACCCGCTCGTCGCCGGCGGCCAGGGCCGCGGCCAGGCTGCCCGCCGTGGCGTGTGCGGGCAGGGCGGACAGCTCGGACAGCTCCGGCGCGAAGCGGCCGTTGACGAAGACCAGCAGGGCGGAGCGCGGTCCGGCCAGGGCCGGCGCCCGCAGCGAGGCTGCTGGGAGCGACACGGTCGCCGGGGTCGCCAGCAGTGGCAGCGGCCGCCGCAGCAGGGCCGGCAGGCGCGTATGTCGCCATTGCTCGTCGCGCGACGACGGCAGACCCATGGCGCCGAAGCGGTCGAGGGCGTCGCGCCGCAGGGCATCCAGCGCCGCCGGAAAGCGGTCGGCCGCACGGCCTGCGCTTGCGGCAAACGCCTGCAGATAGGCGCGGTGCAGATCCCCCGGAGACGTCATGGCGCCGGACTCGCGTCGGTGGCGGCCTCGCGCAGCCAGTCGTAGCCCCGTTCTTCCAGCATCAAGGCCAGCTCCTTGCCGCCCGACCGGACGATTCGCCCCTGATAGAGGACGTGGACGGCGTCCGGCACGATGTAGTCGAGCAGGCGCTGGTAGTGCGTGACGACGAGGAACGCGCGCTCCGGGCGGTGCAGCTGGTTGACCGCGTTGGCGACGATGCGCAGCGCGTCGATGTCCAGGCCGGAGTCCGTCTCGTCGAGGATGGCCAGGCGCGGCTCGAGCACAGCCATCTGCAGCATCTCGTGGCGCTTCTTCTCGCCTCCCGAGAAACCCTCGTTGACCGAGCGGCGGAGGAATCGCTCGTCCATCTCGACCAGTTTGAGCCTGTCCTTCAGCAGGTCGAGGAAGTCGTACGCGTCCAGTTCCTCCTCGCCCCGGTGGCGCCGCATCTGGTTGAGGCTGGTGCGCAGGAAATAGGCGCTGTTGACGCCCGGGATCTCCACGGGATACTGGAACGCCAGGAACAGGCCCTCCCGAGCGCGTTCCTCGGGCGCCATGGCCAGCAGATCCTTGCCCTGGAAGGTGACGGAGCCGCCGGTGACCTCGTACCCGTCGCGGCCGGCCAGCACCGCGGCCAGGGTGGACTTGCCCGACCCGTTCGGCCCCATGATGGCGTGGATCTGCCCCGCACCGACCTCCAGGTCGATGCCGCGCAGGATCTGGGTGCTGCCGGCCCTTGCCTGCAGATTGCGGATCGTGAGCATTGCCCAAGGACCCCTTTCGTTCGCTCCCGGCGGCCTGCCGGCGGCAGGACGTCAGCCGACCGCTCCCTCCAGGCTGATACCCAGCAGCTTCTGCGCCTCGACCGCGAACTCCATCGGCAGCTCGGCGAGCACCTCGCGGCAGAAGCCATGGACGATCATCGATACCGCGTCCTCCGTGGCGATGCCGCGCTGGTTGCAGTAGAAGAGCTGATCCTCGCCGATCTTCGCCGTCGATGCCTCGTGCTCGACCTGCGCCGTGCTGTTGTGCACCTCGATCGACGGGAACGTGTGCGCGCCGCAATGCTCGCCGATGAGCAGGGAGTCGCAGCGCGTGGAGTTGCGGGCATTGGTCGCGCCGTGGCCGATGCGCACCAGGCCGCGGTAGGCGTTCTGGCCATGCTGCGCCGAGACTCCCTTGGAGACGATCGTGCTGCGCGTGTTGCGGCCCAGATGCAGCATCTTGGTGCCCGTGTCCGCCTGCTGCCTCTTGGTCGTGATGGCTACCGAGTAGAACTCGCCGACGGAGTCGTCGCCGGCGAGGATGCAGCTCGGGTACTTCCAGGTGATGGCGGAGCCCGTCTCCACCTGCGTCCAGGAGATCCGCGCCCCGGTACCGCGGCAGGCCCCGCGCTTGGTCACGAAGTTGTAGACGCCGCCGATTCCCGCGTCGTCTCCGGGGTACCAGTTCTGCACGGTCGAGTACTTGATCTGAGCATGGTCCAGCGCCACGAGTTCGACGACGGCGGCGTGGAGCTGATGCTCGTCCCGGATGGGCGCCGTGCAGCCCTCGAGGTAGCTCACGTAGGCGCCCTCGTCGGCCACGATCAGGGTGCGCTCGAACTGGCCGGTGTTGGCGGCATTGATGCGGAAGTAGGTCGACAGCTCCATCGGGCAGCGGACGCCCTTGGGCACGTACGCGAACGAGCCGTCGCTGAAGACCGCGGCGTTCAGCGCGGCGAAGAAGTTGTCGTTGCAGGGCACCACCGATCCCAGGTACCGGCGCACTAGGTCGGGGTGGGTGCGGACCGCCTCCGAAAACGGGCAGAAGACAATGCCCAGGCCGGCCAGCTTCTCCTTGAACGTGGTGGCGACCGAGACGCTGTCGAACACCGCGTCGACGGCCACGCCGGCCAGCACCTCCTGTTCCTCCAGGGGGATGCCCAGCTTCTCGTAGGTGCGCAGCAGCTTCGGATCGACCTCCTGAAGACTGCGCGGCCCCTTCTTCTGCCTGGGCGCCGCGTAGTACACGATGCTCTGGTAGTCTATGTCCGGGTACTGGACGCGCGGCCAGCGCTCTCGCGGCGGGCGCCGGCTGGGGTCGTCCATGCGCAGCCAGTGCCGGTAGGCGTTCAGGCGCCACTGCAACAGGAAGTCCGGCTCGCCCTTCCTGGCGGAGATGAAGCGGATGATGTCCTCGTTCAGGCCCGGGGGGGCCGCGTCCGACTCGATGTCGGTGACGAAGCCCCACCGGTACTCCCGCTGCGCCAGCTCGCGCAGCGTCGCCTCCTTGTCCGCTGCTCTTCGCCCCGGTCTGCTGCTCATGGCGCTGTCGCTGTTCGCGTGGCTGGTGCTGTGCGCGCGGCTGTCGCTGACCGGCTGGTGCACCGATCGGGTGTTGAACATAGGAATCTGGACGAAAGCGTCAAGATTCCACGCGTGCGGCTCTGGAATGGCGCCTCTTGTCGGCAGAGGGGTGTTTTCGTAGATGACAGCGCCCTCTCTCTTGCAGCGGTCGGGAGAGTCTTCCGCAGGATCCTGCACGCAAGCGGTCACCGCATGGAAGGGTGCCCTCGAGTCCCACGCGGGTCAACGCCAGCCTGTCTGCCCGGCCGTGTCCGTGCCGCTGGCGAAGCCGGCGGTCGGCGCGCTCGCCTTGCTGTCGCTCGGCTGCGACGCCTCGCCGAGGCCTGCACCGTGGCAGCCGCAGCGTGGCTGGCGCCAGGCTGTGATGCGTCCCCGGTGGCCCCGGTGCCCGGTCCCGGCCTGCCCGTGCACTACGTGGCCGTCGACGTGGATGACGTGTTCCAGCCGAACTGGGACGCGGCCGCCCAAAAACGGGGTACCGTGAAGATGCAGGCGGCGGATGTGGCGGCCCTGGTGGAGCTGTCGGCAGCCCTGCGCCGCGAGTTCACCCCGCGCTTCCGCTTCTCGCTGGGGTACAACAGCGCCTTCTTCGACAGCGCGCAGGGCGGGGATCGCGCCTTCCTCGAGCACGCGGGCGAGTTCGTGTGGTTCAACCACCTGCCGCGCCACGAACACGTCGTGGATGCTTCCCTGTCCCAGGGGGCCCTGGAACGGCTGTTCCTGGAGGGGGAGTCATTCACGGCGGCGCACGGGATGCAACCCTTCTGCACGGACTACCTGGTGACGCCCCAGCAGCAGGGCATCTGGCCGCCGTACGAACCGCTCTATGCCGTCTTCGAGCGGCACGGCATCCGCTACACCGCTTCCCCCGCGCTTCTCCGTCCTGCCACGTACGGTTCGGTGCGGATCGGGCACCGGACGAATCTGGGCCTGAGCAGCGGCCAGTACGGGCTGGCGCAGGTGAGCCCGGAGCGTTTGGAGCTGCTGGCCCGCGCTGCCTGCGACTCCGTCGCCGCGCGCGAGGCCGTCGTCTTCCACACGCACCAGGCCAACTACGCGCGCGACCGGCTCGGCAACCGGCTGATCGCCCGGCTCGCGGCGCTGCTGGCGGGGCAGGACACTCTCTGCGTCGAGTTCGTCACCGCGGCCGAAGTGGTAGCCCAGCAGACGGCCTCCAGCCGCGTGCCGCCGCCCGGTGCGCCGCTGCGCCGGCCGGCGCTCGCCGGCTGGCGAGCCGGCTGCCTGGCAGGGCGCGGCGCGGCGGGGAGGGCTGCGCGCCGCCCGTGCGCCCCCTCGGGGCGGCCTCAGCCCATGCGTCGCCGCCGCACCAGGTAGCGCGAGAGCGCCACGTCGAACGGGGTGCTCGTGGTGAGCTGCGCGAAGTCGATGCGGGCGTCCGCGCACCCGTCGCGGTAGGTGCGGATGAGCCGCTCCATCAGGGCGCCGTATTCCTCGCGCATGTGCCAGGGCTGCGTGGTCAGACTCTGGTCGGGGTGCTCCAGGTCGACGAAGCGCACCTGCTGGCGGAAGTCCAGGTCGCGCTCGCGGGGATCGAGGATCTGGAAGACGATCACCTCGTGGCCGCGGTGGCGCAGGTACTTGAGGCCCTTGAGCACTTCGTTCGGCTCGTCCAGCAGGTCGGACAGCAGGATGACCAGGCCGCGGCGCGTGACGCGTTCCGCCAGGTCGCGGAAGGCCGGGGCCATCCGCGTGTCGGCCGCGGGCGCCGCCTGCGAGATGGCCCGCAGGATGACGCCGAGATGGCTGTGGACGGAGCGCGGGGCGATGTAGGTCTCCAGCCGGTCGCGAAAGAGCGTCAGGCCGATCGCGTCGCGCTGGCGCAGCAGCAGATGCGCCAGCGCCGCCGCCAGACTGGAGGCGTACTGGAACTTGCTCATGGCCCCGGCGGCCCGGAAGGCCATGGACCCGCTGGTATCCAGCAGCAGGTAGGCGCGGAGGTTGGTCTCCTCCTCGAACTGCTTGATGTACAGGCGGCTCGTCTTGGCGTACGCCTTCCAGTCCAGGTTGCGCAACGAGTCGCCCGGCATGTAGGGCCGGTGCGCCGAGAACTCCACCGAGAAGCCGTGGTAGGGGCTGCGATGCATGCCCGTGATGAACCCCTCGACGACCAGGCGGGCGACCAGGTCGAGCCGCCCCAGGCGCGAGACCACCTCGGGGTCCAGGTAGCGGGCCACCAGGGTGCTCACCGGGCACCCCCATCGGCAGGGATGTCGGCCAGGAGCCGGCTCACCAGGGCGGGAGCCCCGATGCTCTCGGCCTCGGCGTGGAAGTTGACGACGATGCGATGGCGCAGCACCGGCAGGGCCATGGCCCGCACATCGTCGATGCTCACGCAGGGGCGCCCGTCGAGGATGGCGCGGGCCTTGCCGGCGAGGATCAGGTACTGAGAGGCGCGCGGGCCTGCGCCCCAGTTGACCAGCTCGCGAACGTACTCCGGCGCACCGGCGTCGCCGGGACGCGAGGCGCGCACCAGGCGCACGGCGTAGGCGATGACCTCGTCGGCCACCGGCACGCGGCGCACCAGGCCCTGCAGCGCGATGACCTGGTCGCCGCTGAGCACCGCTTCGACCTGCTGCGGCTGCTCGGCGGTGGTCGTGCGCACGATCTCCTCTTCCTCCTCGCGCGTCGGGTAGTCGATCCACAGCTCGAACATGAAGCGGTCGAGCTGGGCTTCGGGCAGCGGATAGGTCCCTTCCTGCTCGATCGGGTTCTGGGTGGCCAGCACGAAGAACGGCTCGCCGAGGCGCATGGTTCGCCCGCCAGCGGTCACCGCGTGCTCCTGCATGGCCTGCAGGAGGGCCGCCTGCGTCTTGGGCGGCGTGCGGTTGATCTCGTCGGCCAGGACGATGTTGGCGAACAGCGGCCCCGGCACGAAGCGGAAGGCCTTGCGCCCCGTCCCGGGATCCTCCTCGAGCACCTCGGTGCCGGTGATGTCCGACGGCATCAGGTCCGGGGTGAACTGGATGCGCCCGAACGACAGGTCGAGCGTGTGCGCCAGGGTGTGGATCAGGGTGGTCTTGGCCAGTCCGGGCACCCCGACCAGCAGGCAGTGTCCGCCGCAGAGGAGCGAGACGAGCAGGTGGTCGACGATCTCGCGCTGGCCGATGATCACGCGGCCGATCTGCTGGCCGATCTGCTCGCGGGCAACCCTGAGCTGTCCTACCGCTTCTACGTCATTGCCTGGCATCGGCTCTCCTTGCGTTCGGGTGCGGATGACGGGGCGCCTGCCGCCGGCTGCGGCCAGGGACGCTGCCACGGTGCCGGCCTGCCGGCCGCCGCAGCGCCCCCCGCGTGCCGGTAGATCCCCAGCCTCACGTCTTCAGCTCCTTCTTCCTGGCCGCCGGGAAGAGGATGTTGTTGAGGATGAGGCGGTACCCCGGCGAGTTGGGGAACAGCGCCAGGTTCGTCGGCGGATCGTGCACCATGTGCTGGTAATCCTCCGGGTCGTGGCCGCCCAGGAAGGTGAAGGTCCCCTTGCCCACCTGACCGTGGATGTACTTCGCCTCGTCGGCGCCCTCGACTTCGGCCAGGATCACCACCGATTCCTTGATCACCCTCTTGCGGAACCCCGTCGTCTGGCCCAGGAATCCGTTGACGATGTTGACGTGGCACTGGGTCAGCATCGTGGGTACCGGGTCGTACTTGGCGGAGAACTCGAACAGGGTGAAGTAGTCGGCCTCGGCCGTGCGGATCCGCCGCACGTCGGTGGGCGTCGTGTCGATGTCGGAGAACTCGTACACGAGCGGGTTC
This sequence comes from uncultured Gemmatimonadaceae bacterium, assembly GCA_964591015.1. Taxonomy (GTDB): domain Bacteria; phylum Latescibacterota; class UBA2968; order UBA8231; family UBA8231; genus SLHA01. The sequence continues at coordinate 18,530 of CAZPXM010000024.1, read as the reverse complement.
GTCTCCAGCGTGAACCCCTCGAAGGCCACGGTGCGCGAGAAGTCGAGCTTCGCCTGGGCGTACGGGTCCGCGGGGTCGCCGTCGAAGACCTCGTGACAGATGTCCACCGCGCCCGCGGCCAGCGCGATGTCGAAGGTATCGGTGGCCGAGCACATGGCGAACAGGAAGCCGCCCCGCTCGACGTAGTCGCGAATGGCGGCCGCCACCGCCTTCTTCAGCTCGCTCACCTTGCGGAAGCCCAGACGGCGAGCCTCCGCCTCGAAGAGGCGCTGCTGCTCCAGATACCAGGGTTCGTGGCCGTAGCTGGCGTAGAACTTGCCGTACTGGCCGGTGAAGTCCTCGTGATGCAGATGGAGCCAGTCGTACTCGGCCAGCTTGCCCCGCAGCACCTCCTCGTCCCAGAGCTTGTCGTAGTCGACCTGAGCGTATTCCAGTGCCAGCGTCACGGCATCGTCCCACGGCTGCGAATTGGGCGGCGTGTACACGGCGATCTTCGGAGCCTTCTCCAGGCGCACCACGTCCATGTTGCTGGCGTCGATCTCCGCGTACACAGAGGCAGCGTCGGCCTCGCTGAGGCTCTGCACGGACACGCCGCGGAGCTGCGCCTCCCGCGCCACGCTCTCCTGGTACTCGAGCAGGAAGGATCCGGCCCGGTAGTTGAGCAGCCACTCGACCGGGACGCCGCGCTGGAGCGCCCAGAAGGCCAGGCCATATGCCTTGAGATGGTTGCGTTGGCTGCGGTCCATGGGCACCAGCAGGCGCGCGGCGACCGCGCGGGTCGGCTGGGCAAAGCCAGCGGCCAGCAGCAGCGCCACGCCGACCAGCGATCTGCGCATGGAGCGATCCTCACTGTGGCAGGCCGACGGCGCCCCGCGGCGCCGCTGCCCGAGGGGTTGCCAGCCGCTGCCGGAGCGCCTCGATCTGCAGGCGAGCCGCCGGCGCCTGCGGATCCTCTGGCGCGGCCAGCAGGGCGCTCTCCAATTGCTCGAGGGCCTCGTGCACCTTGCCCGCGCGCGCCAGGGCCTGGGCGGCCAGCAGCTGCGCCGCCACCCGGAAGGGACCGCTGGGGTAGGCGGTGGCCAGTCGGGTGCACAACTCCACCGTGGCCTCGTCGTCGCCCGCGACCCAGCGCGCGCGCGCCTGCTCGCGCAGAGCCAGCTGCGCCACCGCCGGACTGGCGTGCGCCGCGATCCACGTCCAGGCCGGCTGCGCCCGCACCGGATCCCCCTGGCGCTCGGCCAGCGCCCCAGCGACGAACGCCTCGCGACTGAGGCTGTCGGCCGCCAGCGCCTCGCAGGCGAGCAGCAGTTCCAGCGCGTCGTTGGCCAGGGCATGGCCTGGGGCCGCCGTCGCCAGGCTGTCCAGCAGCCGGGCCGCCTCGGGCAGCCTGCCCTGGTAGAACAGCAGCTCGGCGCGGCGGTACCCCCAGGGGAAGCTCCCCGCACCGGCGGCGCGCAGCTCGTCCAGATGGCGCTCCGCCGCCGGCAGGTCGTTGGCGCGGATCTCGATGTCGACGAGCAGCTCGCGGGCGGCAGTGTCCCACTCGTCGCGCTGGCGCGCCGCCAGCACCTGCTGGAGGGCGAGCCGTGCCGCGTCGATGTCCTGCTGGTCGCCGGCGCCGAGGCGGGCGGCCCGTACCAGCGCCTCGCGGCTGGCGGCGCTGTGCGGCACCTCGCGAGCCACCTGCGCGTAGATCGCCATGGCCCGCTTGCGGTCGCCTGCGGCGGCGATGAGGGCGGCCTGACGCAGCAGGGCGCTCGCCCGCAGCGCTCCCGGTGCCTGCGCCGCGGCGAACAGCGCGTACGCTCGCGCGGCCGGGCCGCCGTGGCCCTGGGCTTCGCACCGCCCAGCATAGGTGAGGAGCATGGCGGCCGCCGGGCCCCCGGCCCGTTCGAGGCGCTCCAGACCCTTCTCGGGGTCGCCCAGGTCGAGCCAGCACAGGGCTGCTGCCAGCGCCAGGGGGGCGTCGCGGGATCGCCGGGAGTGGCCAGGGTCTCGGCAAGGCTGCGGTCCAGCGCCGCCAGGACTTCTTCGCGCCGCTGCGGATCGCTGGCCAATGCCAGGAGCCGGTCCTGGATCGCCGCCGCGCGCTGGGGTTGAGCGCGCAGCGATCTGACATAAGCCGCGACTGCCTCGGACACGGCGCCGACCTGCGCGTGAAGCTGGGCCAGCTCCCACGCGAACAGCTCCGGCGGCCCCAGGCGCCGGCGCCCGCTTTCCAGGAAGTGGATCGCTTCCTGCGTCAGCCCGGCTTCCAGGCACCGTTCGCTGACCCACTCGTAGAGACGCGGTTCGGCGCCGACCCGCGCCAGCGCCGCCGACCAGGTGGTCACAGCTTCGCGGATGCGGCCGCCGCCCAGTTGCGCGGCGCCGAGGTGGAGGCTAGCCAGGCTGTCGTCCGGATGGCGTCGCAGCCAGCCCGCCAGCAGCTTCTCCTGTTCCTCGAACAGACCGCTGGCGTTCAGCGCCCGCGCCAGCTCGTGGACCAGGGCCGAGTCCTCCGGCGCGGCCGCCAACAACTGGCGGTAGAGCGGCAGGGCCGCCTGGCGCTGGCCGCTCCACTCGAGCTGGCGGATCTGCTGGAGCAGCGCCGCGGTGTCGGTGACCGCACCCGAGACCGCCGGGACAGCCGCCGCCAGCAGCACGATGCTCGCCAGCCGCCTGGCTCGGAACGGCGTCATTCGCCCGCCTCTTTCTCCAGGTGCAGATCCTGGTACAGGCGCTCGTAGTACGACCGGATCATGGCGCGGTACTCGCCGGGATAGGGTGCCTGCAGGGCCTGGCGCATGGCCGCGCGCATCTCGTCCGCGCTCTCGCCGAGGTCGGCGGGGAGCCCGGTCGGGCCGGCGTAGGGCTGGTCCTCGCCGGTGCGGCTGCGCCGGCGCTGCTCGTCCTGCCCCTGCTGATGGATCGAGCGGCTGGCATCGAGCAGGCGCTGCAGGATCCGCTCCTGCTGGCGCACGGTCTGCGGTTCGAGGCGTTGTCGCTCGAGCTGCTCGACCACGCCCTTCATGTCCTCCTCGATCGCCTGCGCGCGCGCCTCGGCGCCGCGATGGCCACGCAGCGCTCGCCGCAGCTCCTCCAGCGCCTCCCAGAGGCGCCGCTGTTCGGCGGCCAGGCGGGCAGCCAGCTGCTGGAGACCGAGCGTCCCGTTGGCGCCCTGCTGGAGGGCCTGCCGGGTGGCCTGGTTGAGTTGCGCCTGCTGCTCGGCCAGCCCGAGCATCCTCTCCATCGCCTCGCCGAAGCTGGCGGGCAGCCGGGCGCTGGCCAGGTTTTCCAGGCTCTGGCGCAGCAGCAGGGCGGCCTCGTTGAGGTGCTGGACGCCGCGTTGCTGCGACGCGGTGGCCAGGCTCGGGTTCCGCTGGCCCAGGTGGGCAGCGGCGTCCCCCATCGCGCGCAGGGCCTGCCCCAGGGTCGCTGCCAGCGGGGCCTCGATCGCCAGGGTGCGCCGGCTGGCGGCTCCGACGCTCTCGGCCACCATGCCCGTGCCTTCCATGAGCGCGAACTGCTCGGCGGCCAGCTCTGTGGCGGCCGGCGCGGCCGTGGCTGCCGTCGACTCCTGCAGGCGCTCCTGGTGAGCGGAAAGCTCCAGCACGGCCCGCAGCGACCGGTGCAGCTCGCCCGCCAGCGCCTGCTTCTGGCTGGTGACGTATTCGTCGCGCGCCTGCTGGAGCGCCGCGGCCAGCTCGCCGAGGTCCTGGGCGAGCGCCGCGCCCCGCTGGGATGCCCCGTGCATGCCGCCGGAAGCCAGCTGGGCAGCCAACTCGCCCATGCGCCCCGTCAACTCGGCGGCAGCCATGTGCTGCTCCTGTGCCTGCAACTGCGCGGCGGTCGGGGGACTGAAGGCCTGGATCTGCTGTCCCAGGTCGCGGAGTTCCTCCTGCAGGCGCCCCGTGTCGCGCTGCAGTCCAACCTCCCGCGCGCTCAGGCGAGCATCCGCGTCGGGCCGGTCCAGTTCCTCGTTGATCAGCTCCTGTCGCCGGGTCAGCTCGCGGGCCTGCTCGACCACCGCCTCCAGTCGCTGCTCGGCCTGCACCTGCCGCAGCAAGGCGATCGTCTGGTCCAGCCGCTCCTGGAAGGCGCGATGGTCCTCGCCGAACTGGCGCAGGGCCTCGGCCAGCGCCGCCGGATCGCCCTGCGCCAGCGCCTCCTGCAGGTGCTCGAGCGCCTCGCGCAGCTCGGGCGTCAGCACCTGCGACATCAGCTCCCTGATGGCCGTGAGCTTGGCGAGCAGCTCGGCGGAGCTGAGTCCGTTGGCCTCCATCTTGTCGACGGCCTGCTGGAGCTCCCGGCCCAGTTCCTCCACCGCCTGCGCCCGGTCGATCTCGCGCTCGATGGCGGCTTCCAGCTGCTGCTGCTGCTGCCACGAGAGCTCCTCCGTCCTGAGGAGCTCGCGGCGGAGCCGCTCCAGGGCGTCGTCGGTCTGCCGGCCCTCCTCCGCCAGCTCCTCGAGACCGCCGAGCTGTTCCTCCTGCGCCGCGGTGGCCTCCTCGTAGAGCTCGTACAGAGAGGGCAGCCGCAGGGCGAACTGGCGGGTGGTGGCGGACTTGGGCCCGCGGACCTGATCGTTGTCGCGCACCTCGACGAGATAGTACAGGCGATCCTCCGGGAGCAAGTCGAGCGCCGTCACGTCCCAAAGATGCGCCACGCTGAGGCTCTTGCCAGGACGCACGGGGATCGCCAGCGACTGCTCGGCCTCGTCGTTGAGCCGCCACCGCAGTCGCATGTCGCTCACCCCGTAGTCGTCGCGCGCCTCGATCCCCAGCAGCACCTGCCTGCTCTCGGGCAGATCCATGTCCCGCCCCGGCTCGGCGAGCGTCACCTCGGGAGGCTGGTCGGCGATGACCTCGAGCCGGTAGTGGATGGGATCGCGGTTGCGCACTCCCTGCGAGTCGGCCAGCTCGATGTGGTAGCGGCCAGCCGCCGCCAGTCGCAGGCCCGCGGTCGCCGTGCTGGCGCTGACCTGGGCGGCCAGGCGCACGCTGTCGTCGAGGACGATGGCGGCCGACGCCAGCGGCTTGGAGGCCTGGATCCGGAAGCCGACCCACGTGCCGGCCAGCGCATGGACGTCGCCGGTGTCTTCGGCCTCGCGCGGCGGCAAGGCGCTGTACTGGGGGTATTCCAGCCGCACCCGCAGGCGCTGGACGCGCGGCGGATCGATCACGTCGATGCGGTGCACCGGCGTGGCGCCATCGCCCGCCAGCACCTGCAGCTCGAGCGGCCGCAGGACCTTGGCGAGGCGGTAGCGCAGCGAGTCCGCGCCGCCCACGAGGACTTCGTCGACGCGCCAGGCCGTCTCGTCGGCCTCCCGCACCAGCACCCGCGCCGTGGCGGGCAGCAGCCCGGCGAAGCGCAGCAGCATCTCGGCGTCTTCGCCCTTGGTCACGGTCTGGTCGCCCGGAATGAGCGTCACGCGGGTGCGCGGTGCGCGGGCGTAGGGCGTGAGCGGATGAGCATAGCGGACGGCGGCAGCCCGCAGCTCGGGAGCGACCAGCACCGAGACGATCAGCAGGCCTGCAACGGCGCCGGTGCGGCGCAGCGCCGCGCCGAGGGGCCGGCGGTCCAGCAGCACACGCCGATCCAGTGCCGCCAGGGCCTGACTCGCCTCGATCAGCGTGGCCTCGAGCAGATCGCGCGAGTACAGCGCGGTCGCACCCGGCCGGCGCCACAGCTCCAGCGCGCTGACGAGCCGCTGGGCGAGCTGGGGGTAGGTGCGCTCGAGCAGCAGGGCGAAGCGGCGACCCCGGTACAGCGGCACCGCGTGCCGCCACGCGAGGCTGCCGACGCAGCCCAGCACCGTCGCGGCCAGCACGATCCACGCGGCGACGCGCCAGGCCGGCGACAGCGGCACCGCAGCGGCAGCGGCCAGGCCCACCCACGCCACCACCAGGCCGAGGCCCAGGGCGACCACCGCGGTGCGCGCCAGGGCGAGCGCCAGGACGGCGCGGCGCAGCTCGCGCAGCTGGCGCTGAAGGTCACCCCAGCACTGCTCGGGATCGGTCGTCATGTCAGTGCGTGAGCGCCCAGACGACGATGTTGGCGCCCATCTCTAGCGCGGCACGCCGCTTGGCAGGCGGGTCGCCGTGCACCTGGGGGTCCTCCCAGCCGTCGCCCAGGTCGGTCTCGTACGTGTAGAGCACGGCCAGCCGGTCCTCGAGGAATATCCCCAGGGCCTGGGGTCGCTTGCCGTCGTGTTCGTGGATCTTCGGCAGGCCCGCCGGCAGCGAGAAGAAGCAGTGGAAAATGCCGTGATCGGGCGGCAGCTCGACCAGCGCATGGTCGGGAAAGACGCGCGCCATCTCCCGGCGGAAGCTCGTGTCCATGCCGTAGTTGTCGTCAGCGTGCAGGAAGCCGCCGCTCTCCAGATACAGGCGGAGGCGCGCGATCTCCGCGGCCGAGAACACCACGTTCCCGTGGCCGGTCATGTACAGGTACGGATAGGTGAACAGCGCGTCGTCGGTCAACCGGACCCTCGCCTCCCTGGTGTTCACGGCGATGCCAGTCTCCCGGCCGACGAACTCCAGCAGGTTGGGCAACGAGGATGGATCGCTGTACCAGTCGCCGCCGCCGCCGTACTGGAGCCGCGCGATCGTGAAGCGCAGCTCCTCCTGCGCCACCGCGGCCGTGGCTGGCAGGCAGGCGAGCGCCGCCGCTGTCCACAGCGCCCCCCCGACCAGCCCTGTGCACCTGGTGAGCATGCTGCCTCAGCGCGCGTGGATGACCGCCAGGCGGCCCCGGCAGCGCTGGCCGTCTTCGCCGGTGGCGACGAAGAGATACACGCCGCTGGCGACCAGGTACCCGGCCTGGTTGAGGCCGTCCCAGGTGACGCTGGCTTCGCCTGGTCCACAGGCGAGCGTGCGGACCAGTTGCCCATCCAGGCCGTGGATGGCCAGACGGGCGCCTGGCGGCAGGTTGGCGAACGTGAGGCGCGCCGGGCGCGCGCCCAGGAGCAGCGGGTTGGGGTACACGAGCGGCCTCTGGGTGCCGTCGTCCCCGGTCCGGCCGAGCCGCAGGCGGCTCAGTCCGTTGAGCGTGCCGATCCACAGCTCGCCCGCGTCGCTGTCATGGAAGAGCGCATTGATTCGGTTGTCGATCAGGCCGCTGTTGCTGGTCGTCAGCGCGAAGGCGACGCTGCCCGTGGCGGCGCTGATCTGGGCCAGACCCGCTTCGGTTCCGACCCACACGTTGCCCCGGCCATCGGCCGCCAGCGCGGTGATGTAGTTGGACGGAAGGCCGCTGGCAGCGCTGTACACACGCCACGAGTCGATCCGGAACGTCCTCGTCGCGCGCTGGTACTCGCCGACGATCGAGTTGAGGCCGTTGTCGGTGCCGATCCACAGACGTCCGTCGGCGCCGGCCAGCACGGCCGTCGTCCTGTCGCTGGTGAGGCGGGTCTCGGTGAGCGTGTTGAAGACCTGGGCGTACTCGTCCCCGGCGACGAACGGCGTGCCGCCGTCGTCGAACAGCACGAAGCCGTCCAGCGGCGTCGTGATCCACTTGATGCCATCGGCGCCGATCGCGAACTCGCCCATGTCGCGCTGGGCCCCCAGGCCGATGCTCCGCTGGCCGTACAGCAGCGCGCGGGTAGGCGGGTAGCCGTCCATCGCGATGAGCCCCACGTGCACGTTGCCCACCCACATCACGCCGTCCGCGTCTCGCTGGATGTCGGTGACGACCACGTAGGAGCCGCCCCCGCAGCAGCCCCCCAGCAGCGAGTTGGTCTGATCGAGTCTCTGCCAGGCGCCGCCAGGACCGCGGATGGCCAGGCCCTTTCCCCAGGAACCCGCCCAGATCCCTCCCGCCGCATCGACGGCCAGGTCGCACACCATGCTGGACGGCAGGCCGCTGTTCGGGTCGTGGACGAACCAGTTCTCTCCGTCGAACTCGTACGCTCCTCTCCCTTCCACGTTGTCCTTGGGCACCGAGGCGATCCACAGCTCGCCGGTCGGCGCCTTGGTCATCTCGTAGAAGGAGTTCGCCGGCGGCCCCCCGAGGGGCGGCGGCTGCGGCGCGCCCAGCACGCGCAGGCCGTTCTCCGTGCCCAGCCAGAGCGCGCTGTCGACGCGGGCCAGCGCGGTGACGTTCCAGGTGACGTCTGCAACCCGCTGCCAGTTCCGCGCCTCGGGCCGGCGCCACAGCCCGCCATCGTCGTCCGCGGCATGGACCTCGCCGCGGTGGCTCTCCAGCCGAGCGCAGGGCACGCCGACCAGCTCCGGGCTCGGCCGGCTGTCGTCTCTGGCGAGGCGCCAGATGCCGTATCGGGTGCCGCAGAACAGCGTGTCGTTGTGCACCAGGAAGGCCCGCACCCGACCGGTGGCCAGCGAGATCCAGTTGTCGGGGTCCTGCATGTTGGGGCAGTCCAGGTCGACTGCCGCGATGCCGCCTTCGGTGCCCGCCCACAGCTTGCCGGCGAAGACGACCAGAGCGTGGACCTCGCTGTCCTTCGGCAGGGTGCCGAGCTGCCGATAGTTCTCCTTGACCTCCTCCTTGTCGGTGGCGAAGGCGCTGATGCCGCGGTCGGTGGCGACGAACAGGTAGTCGCCGTGCGGCAGCAGCGCGTGGATGCTGCGCCCGCCGAAGTCCATGAACGGCGGATCGAAGGCGCTCGCCTCCGGGCGGTAGCGGCTCAGTCCCTGGTGGTCCGTGCCGAACCACAGGTGCCCGCGCGCGTCCGCGGCGACGCTGGTGATCAGGTTGCCGGCCAGCCCGTCCAGGCGCGTGAACCGCCGGTAGCTCTGGTCGCGCGTATCGTAGCGCAGCACCCCCCCGTTCGTGCTGGCCCAGAGCGTCTGCTCCACCGCCAGCAGCGTGCGCACACTCGCCATGCTCGTGTAGGCCGTCCACTCGCCGGCCGTCTTCTGCCCGCCGGCGGCCCGCGCCTGGGCGGCCAGCAGGCAGCCAGCCAGGAACAGGAGCCGCGAAGACGCGGCAAGGCACCGAGGGCGGTCGGGTCCACGCATGCCGGACTCACATCATCGTCAAAGGGTCGATGTTGACGGTCAGCTCCACCGCTCCGCCGAGCTCCGCCCGCAGCGCCGCTCCGGCCCGCGACAGGACGGCGTGCAGCGGCCCCGGCCCGCTGGCGCTCACCACGGCGTGGTAGCGGCAACGGCCGCGCAGCCGGGCCAGCGGCGCCGGGGCCGGCCCGAGGACCACCGCTTCGGCGCCGGCGCTCGCGCGCAGGGCGTCCGCACCACGTCGGGCCGCTTCCCGGACCAGCGCCTCGTCGGGGCCGCACCAGCGCACCAGCGCCAGGCGCGCGAACGGCGGGAAGCAGGCCTCGCGGCGCTCCGCCAGCTCGGCGGCCGCGAACCGGCCGAAGTCCTGCGCCGCCGCGGCGAGCAGGGCCGGCGCCTGCGGCAGCAGCGTCTGGATGACCACCTCGCCGGGCGCGGCGCCCCGGCCCGAGCGTCCGGCCACCTGCGTCAGCAACTGGAAACTGCGTTCGGCGGCGCGGAAGTCGGGCAGGTGCATGCCGGTGTCCGCGGAGATCACCCCGACGAGGGTCACCTCGGGGAAGTCCAGTCCCTTGGCCACCATCTGCGTGCCGAGCAGCACCTGGGCCTCGCCCCGGCGGAAGCGCTGCACCAGCTCGTCATGGGCCCCCTTCCAGCCGGTGGTGTCGACGTCCATGCGGATGACCCTGACGCCGCGGAACTGCTGCAGCAGAACCTGCTCCACTCGCTGGGTGCCGACCCCCTGAAGACGCAGCTGCGGGCTGCCGCAGGCCGGGCACGCGGGCGGCAGCGCCGCCCGCCGGTTGCAGTAGTGACAGCACAGCTCGGCCCGCTCGCCGTCCCGGTGACAGGTCATCCCGACGCGGCAGTCGGGGCAATGGACCGCCGCGCCGCAGGCGCCGCAGACCACGAACGGGGCGAAGCCGCGGCGGTTCTGCAACAGCACGATCTGCTGGCCGCGGTCGAGGCGCTCTCGCATCTTCTGCCGCAGCAGGCGCGAGAAAACGGGTAGCTGTGCGCCCTGGCGCGGCTCCAGCCGCATGTCGACGACATGGACGACGGGCAGGGGACGGTCGTCGACGCGCTGAGGCAGCACGTAGCGATGGTACCTGCCTGATTGCGCGTTGTGATGCGATTCCAGACTGGGAGTCGCCGAGCCGAGCAGCACGACGGCCCGCCGGTGCTGGCCCCGCACCAGGGCCACGTCGCGGGCGCTGTAGCTCAGCAGCTGGGTGCCCTCCAGATCCTCCTGCTTGTACGCGGCGTCGTGCTCCTCGTCGACGACGATCAGGCCCAGGTCGGGCAGCGGCGCCAGGACAGCGGAGCGCGCGCCGATCACCACCCGCTGTTCGCCGCGGCGCAGACGCCGCCACGTGTCGTACCGTTCCCCCGGCGACAACTGGCTGTGCAGGACCGCCGTCTGGTCGCCGAACCGGGCGCGGAAGCGCCGGACCATCTGCCAGGCCAGGGCGATCTCGGGGACCAGGACGATGGCGCTTCGTCCCAAGGCCAGGGCCGTGGCCACCAACTCCATGTATACGAGCGTCTTGCCGCTGCCGGTCACGCCCTGGAGAAGGGCGGGGTGGAAGCCGCCCTCCACGAGCGCGCGCCGGAGCGCCTCGATGACTTGCTGCTGAGCCGGGGTGGGCGACAGAGCCGCAGCCGTTTCCGGCTCCAGGTGGGCCAGCGGGTCCCGGATGACCTCGCCGCTGGACCGCTCCGCCAGTCCCTGCCTCTCCAGCGCGGCCAACACCGCGTCGTCCACTCCCTCGGCCACCAGCTCGGCGCGCGGCACAGGCGCGCCGGCCGCACCGAGGTACCTGAGGCATGCTGCCTGGCGCGGGGCGCGCGCGTCGCGCGCGGCCGCTTCGGCGGCCCACGCCACGCCCGCCCGCAGGCACCAGCACCGTCCCAGGCGCCGCCGCGCTCGCGCCGCCGGCAGCACGGGCAGGACTTCGATCGCTCCCCGCTGGCGCAGGCGCCGCAGGCTGGCTTCCAGCCGCCTGCTGTCGATCCGGCGCCGCAGAGCCGCGACGCGCTGCGGCCCGCGCTCGCGCAGGCACTGCAGCAGCGACTCGTCCTGCGGGTTGTCGGCGGCTGGATGCGGCTCGGGGTGCGGCTCCGCCAGGCGAACCAGACGCCCTGAGGCCAGCATCAGCCCGGGAGGAAGCGCGGCCGCCAGTGCGCTGCCGAGCGGCGCCAGGTAGTAGGCCGCCATCCAGCGGCACAGCCGGAGCAACTCGGGCGAGACCGCCTCCGGATCGACCACACACTCCAGCGGGCGGATCTGCGCCGGGGCCAGACCGGCTGGCGCCGGTCCGCCGACACCGGTCACGATGCCGCTCAGGCGCCGGCGGGCGACCGGGACGACCACCAGGGCGCCGGGGCGCACCAGATCGGCGCCCTCGGCGGGCATGCGGTAGGTGAGCTCCCGGGCCACGGGGGGCGGCAGAGCCACCTCCGCATAGGGCGTGCTCATGGCCGGCTGCCGGAGAGGGGCAGCGGCGGTCCCGTGGCGTTGAGGTCCTTGTCGAGCGCCACGATCTCCGTGGGCGTCGCCCGGAAGCGCAGCACGCGCGTGGGATCGCCGAGGCGGTCGGTGGTCAGCGGCTGCCCCTGGATCCAGTACCGGCAGCCGCGCGCCCGCCCCGAAGTGACGAGGACCTGATCCTGCGCACCCCAGGTGCGGCGCTCCCCGCGGGGCAGCAGCCCCTCGAACACGACGAGGCCGTCCGCGCGCACCTGGACCCACGTGGTGTCCAGCGCTTCGATGGCCAGCTCCACGGCGCGGCGAGCCGCCGCCCGGGGCTCCGGGCTGCCCTGCGCCGGTTCTGCATGCGCGGCAGCCGGGGCCTCTGCCTCAGCCGCAGCCAGTTCCTTCGGCGGCGTCAATCGCGGTGGGGACTGCGGGGCCGTGGCCACGTACTCGGAGTCCGTGTCGCTGGTGCCAGACACGGCGCGCGGCTGGCCAGCGGCCGCCGGTGCCTCCGACTGCGCCCGCGCCGGGACGCCATCGAGTTCACTGGCGGCACCTCCAGCGTCGCGCGGCAGCGCCGCAGGCGACAGCGTCCGGCTCCCGATGGCCGGTGCCGAACGCGGCAGCGGTGCGTGCTGGCGCTCGGATGCCGACCAGAAGAACGCGAGCAGGCCGAGAAGCCCGACCAGCACTGCAGCGACCACCACCAGCGTGCGGAGCGAGGCGGCCTCCAGGCCGCCGCCAGGCGAGGCCGGCGCCGGCGGCGGCGCCGGTGGCTCCAGGGCGCCGGGACCCAGTTCGCGAAACAGCTGGGCGACGAGCTCCTGGCGGTCGAGCTGGAGGTGCGACGCCAGGGTCTGGACGGCCAGCCGCAGGTAGACCGGCTCCACCACGTCGAGGCGGCCCTCCTCCAGCGCGCGGACCACGTTGAGGCCGAGCCCGGCCTGGCGGCAGAGCTCCTCCACGGTCTGGCCGCGCGCCTCGCGCGCCTGCCGCAGAAGCCGCGCTAGACTCCGGTCTTCGCTCATCGACGGGCTCTCGAGTTCGTGGCGCCGCACCCAGTCCGCGCCGCCGGGGCGCCCATCGCCAGCCAGCACAGGCTACGAGAAGCGATAGCCGGCCTGCGTCAGCATGGTACTCAGCCGCGCGAGGGGCAGACCGACGACATTATAGTAACACCCCTCGATGCGCTCAATGAAGCGGGCTCCGCGCCCCTGGATTCCGTACGCGCCCGCCTTGTCGTAGGGCTCCCCTGAAGCCAGGTACCAGGCGATGTCCGCCTCCTGGAGGGGCAGCATGGTCACGCGGGTACGCTCGGTCCCGACTGCCCGGGCGTCTCCGGGGCCCAACAGGCACACTCCGGTGAACACTTCGTGCGTTCGTCCCGACAGGCGCCGCAGCATGGCGCTGGCGGCGGCGCGGTCGGCAGGCTTGCCGGCGATGTCGCCGTCCACCACCACCACCGTGTCGGCGGCCACGATGAGCGTCTGCGCGGGATCGCCGAGCAGGCGGCGGACGGCCAGCGCCTTGGCGACGGCGGAGCGCGCGACGAAATCGGCCGGCTCGGCCACGCCAAACCGGGGCTCGGGCTCCGGCTCGTGGCTGGCCATCTGCTCGAAGCACAGGCCGAGCTGGGCCAGCAGAGCGGCCCGTCGCGGCGACGCGGAACCCAGCACGAGGCGCAGCGGCGGCCGCGGCGACGGGTCCATCAGGGGCTCTCCACCAGCACCGTGACCGGGCCGTCGTTGGCCAGTTCGAGGACCATGTGCGCGCCGAAGCGCCCCTGGGCGACGCGCAGGCCCGACGCGGCGCACGAGGCCAGGAAGCGCTCGTACAGCACCGCGGCGATCGCCGGCGGCGCGGCGTCGTTGAAGCTCGGCCGCCGGCCGTGCCGGCAGTCCGCGTACAGGGTGAACTGCGGGATGATCAGGGCCTCGCCCCCCGCGTCCAGCACGGACCGGTTCAGCCTGCCGGCCGCGTCGCCGAAGATGCGCAGATGGGCGCACTTGTCGGCGCAGAACCGCAGCGCGCGCTCGTCGTCGCCGGCCCGGAAGCCGACCAGCAGCACCAACCCGCAGCCGATGGCACCCACGCACTCGCTGCCCACGGTCACGCGGGCCCTGCTGACGCGCTGGACGAGTACGCGCATGCGTGCACACCTGCCTGCCGGCGCTGCGGCGTGGTCGATCGCCGCCGCCGGCCGGCAGAGCGCGCCTCGGCCGGCCGGCGGCGGCAGCCGGGGCAATCTAGGGCGCACTGCACGCGCCGGCAAACCCGATGGCGGCAGCGGCGGGCCGGCCGGGACTACAGGCGCGCGTCGCCGTAGTCGATGCGGAGCTGGGGGATGTCGCGCAGCTGCGCGCGGAGATAGAAGGCGGGCTTGCGGCCGAAGGAGCTGGGCGCCAGCTGCAGAGCTGCGGTCCAGTCGTGAAAATCGCGCTGCACGGAGAGCAGCTCAGCGGTGAGCCGCCGCGTGGACGCCCACGGTTCGCCCGGAGCGTGCAGGTTGTAGTTCGCCGAGTACTCGAGGCGCCACTTGGGGCGGGAGTAGCCATGGTAGTTCGCCGTGCCCAGGACGCAGCCCCAGCCGCAGCGCAGCCATGAGCGCGTGGTCACCGTGGTGCCGTACCGCGTGCGCGCGAAGTAGTGCGAGACCGTCAGGTGAGGAGCGGCAGCCGTGGCGGACCGACTCGAACGCGCTGCGGCCGCGCCCCCCGGAGTGCGCTCGTACCTGGCTGCCCAGCCGCCGGCGTCGACTCCGGGGCGCAGGCCAGCGCCGACCCCGCCGCGGCGCAGGGTGCTGCTGAGTTCCACCTGGCGCAGGCGCGGGTTCAGCAGGCGCAGTCTGTCGGCGTCGTCATAGAACGCGGTGGCCAGGATGAGGCGCCAGTCGAGCAGGCTGCCGGCGTTGGCGCTGACCTCCGCGGTCAGATCGGAGAGGGGCCGCGTCCGGCGGTCGAAGTCGTACCCGGTGGCGACGCTGACCTGTGCCAGCCGCGCCTTTGCCACCTGTCCCTGTCGCTCCATCTTGACCCAGAACGAGTTGTCGAAGCGCAGCGCCAGCCGCCGGCGCTGCCGCCAGCGTCCAGCGTCGCCGCCCAGACCCAGGATCCCCCCGCTGTCGGCGCGCGTCGCTTCGCAAGACAGCGACAGGTCCGGCTTGAACTCGTGGCGGGCGGCCAGCAGGGAGCCCGCGCTGAGCGGGAACAGGCCGTACAGCGTCTGGGACAACGAGGCAGTCGCACCCAGTTCGTCCGCGCGGTACGCCCGCTGCTGGCCGCGGCCCAGGTCGGGGTCCTGCCAGGTGGTGGTGAAGTGCGGGCTGACCTGGAGAAACGGGAGCGGGCGGTGCTGCGACGAGGCGCTGAGGGCAGCAGTCAGCGGGGTGGTCGCCTGGGTCCGGGCCGACGCGCTGTACCGCCGGTGGCGAAGACGCGCCGAGGCGTTGTAGTAGATGCTGCTGTACCACGGTTCCTGGCTGGCAGCCTGTCTGGGCGGGGCCCACAGGGCCTTGCGCGCCGTGATCAGGCTGATCTCCGGCGCCACGAGCTCGGAAGTCCCGGTGTTCAGGTTGCGCGTCTGGCTGGCGTTGAGGCTCAGGGTGTTGCCCGACCGCCGCCAGCGGCGGTTGTAGCTGAGGTTGGAGCGCAGCGTCTGGTTCAGGCGATCGGCGAGGTTGGCGGCATTGTCGCGGTTGAAGGTCCGGTTGCTCTGGAACACCCCACTGGCGCGCATCCGGGCGTCGCGGCCCCACTCCTGGTCGTGGTTCATCGCCAGTCGCCAGGCGCGCTGGGCGGTGCCCGTGCCTTGCCGGCTCTCGTACTCGAGGTCGACAGCGCCATCGCAGCGGTAGCGGACCGCATAGGCCACATCCATCCGGGCGAGCCAGCCCGTCCGCTGGCGCAGATCGGCGGCCAGCGTCAGATCCCAGTAGTCGTTCGGGGCGTAGTAGTAGCCCAGGTTGCGCAGCTCCCATTCGGTCTGCCGGCTGCCGTAGGCGGTGAGCCGGCGCCCGAAGCTGGGCGTGAGCACGCCCGACTGCCGGTCCGAGCGCAGGGAAAAGGCGAAGAACGGGATCCACAGCACGCGGCGTTCGTGGATGCGCAGATACACCGGCCGCGCGATGGCCAGATCGTCGACCAGGACCTTGATGCGGGGGCTGTAGAAGTCGAAGTGCGGGTGTTCGTAGTCGCACGTCGTGTAGGAGCCGCGCGCCACGTGGAATTCGTCGGGCGTCACGGTGCGGATCAGGCTGCCGGTGTAGAACCCCTTGTCTCGCTCGATTCGCCCGGCGACGATCAGGCCCTGCTCCCGCTCCAGGTCATAGAGGATCCGCGCGCCGCGCAGCACCTCGTCGCCGCGGCGGAGCACGGGGGCATCGGTGGAGTCGCCGGCTTCGCGCCCGGCAGCGCGCGCCTCGACGATCTGCTCCGCGCGGCGATAGACCAGGACGCCCGCCTCCAGCCGCGCCTCGCCGTGCGTGACCACCGCCGGCCGGCCCCGCAGCACGAGCGAGTCGCCTCGCTGCGAGTAGACCATCACGTCCGCATGGTACTCGAACCCGTCCTTGCGGTCCTTCTCCCGGATCTGCTCGAGGAGCTGCAGCGTGGCGGCCAGCGCGGTGTCCGCCGTGGCCGCGGTCCGCGCCCCAGGCAGCGCAGCGGGTGGCGGCGACTCTGCCGCCGCAGCGGGCTCCAGGGGGGCCAGCGGCCCCGCCGCCGGCCCCGCGAGTGGGCGCCCGAGCAGACAGGCGCTCGCCAGCAGAGCGGCCGCGCCGCGCGTCATGGCGCTGACCGGGAGCCGCGCCGCTGCCGGAACACCTCGTACAGGACGATCGCGGCTGCCACCGAGGCGTTCAGCGAGCCCACCTCGTGGCGGGCCATCGGAATGCGCACGATCTGGTCGCAGGCGTCGCGGACCAGGCGCCGCAGGCCCTTCTGCTCGCCGCCGATGACCACCCCGCAGGGCAGGCGCCAGTCGACGTCGGCGAACTCGGCGGTCCCGTCCGCGGCCAGGCCGCGCAGCCACAGACCGGCCCGGCGGGCCCGCGCCAGCGCCTCGCGCAGGTTGGTGACGCGGCACACCGGCAGATACTCCGCGGCGCCGGCCGCGGCCTTCACCGCCGCCGGGGTGAGCCCGCAGGCGTGCCGCGCCGGGATGACGACGCCAGCGGCGCCCACGGCATGGGCGCTGCGCAGGATGGCCCCCAGGTTGTGCGGGTCCTCGATGGAGTCGAGGAAGACGACGAAGGCGGCATCGCGGGCGGCGCTGGCGAGCAGCTCGTCGCAGTCGGCGTACGCCCGCGGCGCGAGCACGGCGGCCACGCCCTGGTGCCCCGGGCCCGCCAGGCGGTCGAGGTGGCGCCGCTCGGCGAAGTCGTAGGGGATGTCGCGCTGGCGCGCCAGCGCGAGGATCTCGTCGATGCTGGCTCCGTGGCTGCCGCGCGCCAGCAGCAGCCGCTGGCACGGCCGCCCGGCCTTCAGCGCCGCCAGCACGGGATGGCGGCCACAGAGCGTGTCGCTGTCGAACGTGTCCACGGGGTTCGGCACGGCTGCTCACCGGCCAGAGCGCAGAACTGCACGCGGCGCCGGACGCTGGTGGGCGGCATGGGACCGGTGGCTCGGCGGGTGGAATCTATGGCACGCGACCGGCTGCGGGCAACCGCGCCGCCCGGCCGCCGGCGCGCTGGTTCGCCGCGCCGAGCTCTGCCCGCGGCGCGGGCCGCGCCCGCGGCCGGTCCGCGCCTACGCGTCCGCTGGCGGCGTCTGCCTGGCGGCCGCCGCGCGCCGCCACTCGTGCAGCTTCGTGAGGGCCGCCAGCGGGGTGAGCTGGTCCAGGTCGAGAGCCAGCAGCTCGGCCTCCAGCGGCGATGGCGTCGCCGGCGGGCCAAACAGCTCGAGCTGGAGCGCGCCAGGATGCGTGCCGTGCCGCCGCCGCGCCGAGGCCGGCGAGCGCCGGCGGGCCGCGGCGGCGGCCGCGTCCGGCGCCGTGGCCGGCTCGCGGTCCGTCACGCGCTCCTCTTCGAGCTGGGCCAGAAGCTGGCTGGCGCGCGCCACCACGGCGGGCGGCATCCCCGCCATGCGGGCCACGTGGATGCCGTAGCTGCGATCGCACGACCCGGGCGCCAGCCGGTGCAGGAACACGACGTGGTCGCCCTCCTCGCGGACCAGCACGTTGTAGTTGCGCACCCGCCCGAGCCGGTCGGCCAGCCGCGTGAGCTCGTGGTAGTGGGTGGCGAAGAGCGTGCGCGCCCGCCGGCCGGGCTGCTCGTGCAGGTACTCCACGGTGGCCCAGGCCAGGCTCAGGCCGTCGTAGGTGCTCGTTCCCCGGCCCAGTTCGTCGATGAGCACCAGGCTGCGCTCGGTGACGTTGTTGAGGATGCTGGCCGTCTCGTGCATCTCGACCATGAACGTGCTCTCGCCGCGGGCGAGGTGGTCGGCGGCGCCCACGCGCGTGAAGATGCGGTCCACGATACCGACGCGGGCAGCGCGGGCGGGCACGAAGCTGCCCATCTGCGCCATCAGGACGATCAGGCCGAGCTGGCGGACGATCGTGCTCTTGCCCGCCATGTTCGGGCCGGTGACCAGCAGGATCTGCTCGCTGCGCGTGTCGACCCGGGTGTCGTTGGGGACGAAGCGCCCCTCGCGCAGCTGGCGCTCGACGACCGGATGGCGGCCCGCTTCGACGACCAGCTCGGTGCTGTCGTCCACGGTGGGGCGGCAGTACTGCTCGCGCTCAGCCACCTCGGCCAGCGCGGCGAGGACGTCGAGCTGCGCCAGGCTGCGCGCGATCTGCTGCACGGCGGCGGTCCATGCTGCGGCCTGCTGGCGCAGGCTGAGGAACAGCTCGCTCTCCAGCGCCTGCAGGCGCTCCTCGGCCCCCAACACGCGCGCCTCGTGCTCCTTGAGCTCGGGGGTGACGAAGCGCTCGGCATTGGCGAGGGTCTGCCTGCGGGTGTAGTCGTCCGGCACGCGCTCCAGGTTGGCCTTGCTCACCTCGATGTAGTAGCCGAAGACCTGGTTGTAGCCGACCTTGAGCGAGCCGATGCCGGTGCGCTCGCGCTCGCGCGCCTGCAGCCGGGCGATGAACTCCCGGCC